>NZ_JYJG01000196.1 GCF_000955955.1 Lentzea aerocolonigenes | reverse complement strand
CCTTCATCCACCTCAGGTGGATGAAGGTTCCCTTCATCGTTCAGTCCGGCAGGGCTCGTGGCGCTGCCGCCAGTCATCGGAGTTGTCGCGGTTGTTACATCCATTGACTGCGTGAAATG
Source organism: Lentzea aerocolonigenes (assembly GCF_000955955.1). Lineage (GTDB taxonomy): Bacteria > Actinomycetota > Actinomycetes > Mycobacteriales > Pseudonocardiaceae > Lentzea > Lentzea aerocolonigenes_A. The sequence goes on along the minus strand of NZ_JYJG01000196.1, from coordinate 34,348 downwards.
GCTGGCATAGCGTCCGAGTCATTGGATGTCTTCCGGTGACCGCCGCCCCGGATCACGAGGGGAGTGTCCGTGGCGGTGAGAACGCTGACTGCGTCCATTTCTGGAGCCGCGCTGGCTCTGGGGCTGGTCGTCGTGCCCGCGCAGGCCGCGCCGAGCGGCCCGCATGCGGTTGTCAGCACCTCCGGGGGAACAGTCACCCTGGCGGTGACGTACGGGGTCAGGACGGTCGTGCAGCCGTCGCCGGTCGGGATCACGACCGAGCGCGCCGACCTGTCGCAGGGCCTCGCGCTCGCCGGGAAGTCGAAGCGGGCGATCTTCGAGCGCTACCGCACGACGTCCGGCAAGAAGCTGGACCGGACCGTGCGCGCCACCGAGACGACCTACCGGTTCAAGGCCGGGGTCAACGACCTCGACCTCGTCGTGCGCGAGTCCGCAGACGGCGTCGCCTACCGCTACGAGCTGCCCCAGGACACCGGCGCCGTCACGGGTGAGGCCTCGGCGTTCGTCCTGCCCGCGGACTCGACGGCGTGGCTCGCGAAGTTCCGCCGCGACTACGAGAACCCGTTCCTGCAGTACCGGACCGGCACGGCGGAGCAGGCCGAGTACATGCACCCGGCGCTGTTCGACGTCGGCGGCACGCACGTACTGATCACCGAGTCCGATGTGGACGGACGCTACTCCGGCGGTCACCTGCGGCACGCCGGCGGCGGCAAGTTCCAGCTGAAGCTGTGGGACGAGAAGGTCGCGGTGCAAGGCGCACTGAGAACCCCGTGGCGCACGATGATCGTCGGCAGCCTCGCCACCGTCACCGAGTCGACCCTGGTGGACGACCTCGCGCCGGCCTCGAGGATCCGCGACACCAGCTGGATCAAGCCAGGCCCGGCGATCTGGACGTGGCTCGCCGGCGGCCGCACCGCGCAGCAGGACCTGGCCAAGCAGAAGGAGTTCGTGGACTACGCGGCGGCGCGCGGCTGGCCGTACGTCACGGTGGACGCGGGCTGGTACGACGACCCGAACTGGCGCCAGACGAGCTTCGTCCCCGAACTCGTGCAGTACGCCAAGGCGCGCAGGGTCGGCATCCACACGTGGGTGCGGTTCAGCAGCGTCGACACCCCGGAGAAGCGCGCGGACTACCTGCCGTGGCTGCAGAAGTGGGGCGTGCAGGGGTTGAAGATCGACTTCATGGACTCCGACGGCCAGGAGCGCTACCGCTGGTACGACGAGATCCTGCCCGAGACCGCGAAGATGCACTTCCTGATCAACTTTCACGGCGCGACGCTGCCGCACGGCATCCACCGCACCTGGCCGCACGTCATGACGACCGAGGCGGTGCACGGCGCGGAGAAGTCCAGCGGCCTCACCACGAGCCACCTCACCGCGTTGCCGTTCACGCGCAACGTGGTGGGCGGCATGGACTACACGCCCGGCGGCTTCCACCGCACCCGTCCCAACACCGACGGCGGCGAGCTGGCGCTGACCGTGCTCTACGAGTCGGGCGTCCAGAACCTCGCCGGACGGCCGGACTCCTACGACGCCCGCCCGTTGGCGCGGTGGTACCTGGAGCAGGCGCCGACCGCGTGGGACGAGACGAAGCTCCTGTCCGGACGCCCCACCGAAAGCGTGGTGATGGCACGGCGCAGCGACGACCGGTGGTTCGTCGGTGGCGCCATCGCGGGGGAGGCCCGCACACTGGACCTGCCGACGCTCGGCAAGGGCCGCTGGCTGGTCGAGGTCGTGCGTGACGGTGCGGCCGGGCTGGTCAAGGAAACCCACGTCACCGACCAGAAGCTGACGATTCCGGTGGCGAAGGACGGCGGGTTCGTCGCGCTGGTCTGCCGTCCGGTCAAGGACACCTGCGCGCGCCCCACGTACGGCCTGCCGTCCACGACCGTGGTCACGACTCCCGAACAGGTGTCGGTGCAGCCCGGTCAGACGTTCGAGTTGAGCAGCACCTTCACCAACACCTCCGCCCAGCCGCTCTACGACGTGACGTTCGCGCCACGCGTGCCGTCAGGCTGGAGCACTTCCGCTGCCACACGCGCTTTCCGGGTGGCGCCCGGTGAGTCGATCAGTGGCAGGTGGACGGTCGAGGTCGGCGCGAACCCGGTCGTGGGTCTGACGGACGTGCCCGCGGTGGCGCAGTTCCAGCCCTACCGCTTCAGTTCCAGCGTCGAGGCGGAGAAGGCCGTCCGCACCCACGTCTGGAAACCGTTGCCGGCCGGACAGGTGTACGTGGCGGGCAACGACCGTTCCGTCGAGGGCAGGACGTTGACGACGGGCGGCACCAGGTTCGGCAAGGGAATCGGCACCACGCCCGCAGACGAGGTCTTCGAGCTGGGGACGTGCACGAGGTTCGACGCGACCGTCGGTGTGGACGACGAGGTCGACGGCCGCGTGGACCGTGCGGCCGGTGCCGGAGGATCCGTCACGTTCGTGGTGGTCGGCGACGGCCGGGTGCTCTACGAGAGCCCGCTGCGCAAGTCCGTCGACCCGGCGCTGGCGGTCAGCGTCGACGTGAGCGGCGTGAAGTCGTTGACGTTGCGCGTGACTGATGGCGGCGACGGCACCAGTCTCGACAACGCCGTGTGGGGTGACGCGCGGCTGACCTGCTAGGCCGCCAGGGGCAGGTCGGCACGGACCGCGGCGATGAAGTCCACACAGGACTGCTTGCACGCGACGCCGTGGACGACCTGCCACCCGGCGGGCACCTGCAGCACCGCCGGCCAGATCGAGTACTGGCCCGTTGGGCTGACCAGCACCAGGAACATGGTGTGAGTCTGAACGAACGGGATGGTCATGCCCTCAGCGTGACGTGGACCACCTAGGGCGCGGCTAACTCCGCGCTCAAGCTCACTTAACGTGTGCGACTTCCGGATCTGGCCGCTCGTGTGATTACGTGGAGTCGTGACTGTGGAACAGGTGGTCCTTCTGGCTGAGGACGGTTCGGCCATCGGCGTCGAGGACAAGGCCGTCGTGCACCACGCGGACACCCCGCTGCACCTGGCGTTTTCCAGCTACGTCTTCGACTCGGCGGGCAACACCGTGCTCACCCGCCGCGCGCTGCACAAGAAGACCTTCCCCGGCGTGTGGACCAACACCTGCTGCGGCCACCCGCTGCCGGACGAGGACATGGCCCAGGCCGTGTTGCGCCGTCTGAGTGACGAGCTCGGCCTGAAGTGCTCGGACCCGGAGCTGCTGCTGCCCGGGTTCCGTTACCGCGCCGAGATGGACGGCGTCGTCGAGAACGAGATGTGCCCGGTGTTCCGGGTGCTCTCCGACGACGAGCCGAACCCCAACCCGGACGAGGTCGACTCGACCGAACGCGTGCCGTGGCAGGAGTTCGCCTCCTCCGTGCTCGACGGCACGCGCGTGGTCTCGGCGTGGTCCAAGCTGCAGATCGCCGAACTGGTGAAGCTCGGCCCGGACCCGCTGCGGTGGCCGGTCGCGAGCCGGGACGGGTTGCCCAGCGCCGTTCGGCTCGCATGACGCACTCCGCCTGCCGCAGGTGCTGAACGGCCTGTAGGCGCGCCTCGGCCGTCCGGGTCGAACTCGTACGGGCGCGGGTCGTGGTGCATGTGATGGGTTCGTGAGTGGTCGTGCGGGGACCGCGACCACTCACGAAACCCAGCTCACCACTCCAGCGAACCGCCGTTCTGGTACTCGATCACGCGCGTCTCGAAGAAGTTCTTCTCCTTCTTGAGGTCCATCATCTCGGACATCCACGGGAACGGGTTCTCCGTTGCCTCCCAGACGGGTTCGAGCCCGAGCTGCGCGCACCGGCGGTTCGTGATGAACCGCATGTACTGCTCGCACTGGCCGGCGTTGAGGCCGAGGATCCCGTTCGGCATCGTGTCGCGACCGTAGGCGATCTCCAGCTCGCAACCCTCGGCGAGCATCGTCCGCACCTCCTTCTGGAACACGTCGTTCCACAGGTGCGGGTTCTCGATCTTGATCTGGTTGATCGCGTCGATGCCGAAGTTCAGGTGGATCGACTCGTCGCGCAGGATGTACTGGTACTGCTCGGCGATGCCGACCATCTTGTTGCGGCGGCCCATCGACAGGATCTGCGCGAACCCGGTGTAGAACCACATGCCCTCGAACACGACGTAGAACGCCACGAGGTCCTTGAGGAACGCCTGGTCGTTCTCCGGCGTACCGGTCCTGAACTCCGGGTCCTCCAGGTGCTGCGTGAACTGCAGCGCCCACGCCGCCTTGTCCGTGATGGACGGGATCTCCCGGTACATGTTGAACAGCTCGCCGTCGTCCAGGCCGAGCGACTCGCAGATGTACTGGAACGTGTGCGTGTGCACGGCCTCCTCGAAGGCCTGGCGCAGCAGGTACTGGCGGCACTCCGGGTTGGTGAGGTGCCGGTACACCGCGAGCACGATGTTGTTGGCCACCAACGACTCGCTCGTGGCGAAGAAGCCGAGGTTGCGCTTGATCATGCGGCGCTCCTCCTCGGTCAGCCCGTCCTTGGACTTCCACAGGCTGATGTCGGCCTGCATCGAGACCTCGGTCGGCATCCAGTGGTTGTTGCAGCCGTTGAGGTACTTGTCCCACGCCCAGTGGTACTTGAGCGGCAGCAGCTGGTTGACGTCGGCGCGGCAGTTGATCATCGCCTTGTCGTCGACACTGACGCGGGCCGCGCCTGCTTCGATACTCATTACTGGCAAGCCTCACAGTCGGGGTCGGTGATGGAGCAGGACGGGTCGACGGCGACGGGGGAGACGGCGTTGAGCTTGCCGTCGGTGCCCTGCAGCGTGGACTTCTCCACGTGCGTGGCCGACTGCGTCCGCAGGTAGTAGGTGGTCTTCAGCCCGCGCACCCACGCCAGCTGGTACAGCTCGTCGAGCTTGCGCCCGCTCGGCGCGGCCAGGTAGAGGTTGAGCGACTGGGCCTGGTCGATCCACTTCTGGCGGCGGCTGCCCGCCTCGATCAGCCACGAGCTGTCGACCTCGAACGCCGTGGCGTACAAGGCCTTCAGGTAAGGCGGCACCCGGTCGATCGCGCCGAGGCTGCCGTCGTGCAGCTTCAGGTCCGAGATCATCTGCTCGTCCCACAGCTTGCGCTGCTTGAGCGCCCGCACCAGGTCCGGGTTGATCACGGTGAAGTCGCCGGACATGTTCGACTTCACGTAGAGGTTGCGGTACAGCGGTTCGATCGACTGGTTCACACCGGTGATGTTGGCGATGGTGGCGGTCGGCGCGATGGCCATGACGTTCGAGTTCCGCATGCCCTTGCGGACCTGCTCGCGAACCGTTGTCCAGTCCATCGTGGACTCGCGGTTCTGCTCCAGCTCACCCTCTGCGCGCGTGCCCGCGAGGATCTCCACGGAGTCGATCGGCAGGATGCCCCGCGACCACAGCGATCCCTCGAACGACTGGTACGCGCCGCGTTCCTGCGCGAGTTCGGCCGACGCGGAGATCGCGTAGTAGCTGATCTCCTCCATGCTGCGGTCCGCGAACTCGACGGCTTCCTCGCTCGCCATCGGAGTGCCGAGCGTGAACAGCGCGTCCTGGAACCCCATCAGTCCCAGCCCGACCGGCCGGTGCTTGAGGTTCGAGTTCCTGGCTTCCGGGATCGTGTAGTAGTTCACGTCGATCACGTTGTCGAGCATGCGAACCGCTGTCCGCACGGTCTTCTCGAGCCGTGCGTGGTCGATGCCCTCGGCTGTCACGTGCTGCGCGAGGTTGACGGAGCCCAGGTTGCAGACCGCGACCTCGTCGACCGTGGTGTTCAGGGTGATCTCGGTGCAGAGGTTCGACGAGTGCACGACACCGCTGTGCTGCTGCGGCGAACGCAGGTTGCACGGGTCCTTGAACGTGATCCACGGGTGCCCGGTCTCGAACAGCATCGTGAGCATGCGCCGCCACAGGTCGACGGCCGGGAGCCGGCGGAAGACCTTGATCTCGCCGTTGGCGGCCTTCTCCTCGTACGCCCGGTACTTCTCGGCGAACTCGTCGCCGAACGCGTCGTGCAGGTCCGGCACCTCGTCCGGCGAGAACAGCGTCCACTGGCCGTTCGCGCGGACTCGGCGGATGAACTCGTCCGGCACCCAGTTCGCGGTGTTCATGTCGTGGGTGCGGCGGCGCTCGTCGCCGGTGTTCTTGCGCAGGTCGAGGAACTCCTCGACGTCGATGTGCCACGTTTCGAGGTACGCGCAGACCGCGCCCTTGCGCCGGCCGCCCTGATTGACGGCGACGGCGGTGTCGTTGGCGACCTTCAGGAACGGCACCACGCCCTGCGACTTGCCGTTGGTGCCCTTGATGTGCGCGCCGATCCCACGCACCGGCGTCCAGTCGTTGCCCAGGCCACCGGCGAACTTCGACAGCAGCGCGTTGTTGCTGATGCCGTGGAAGATCCCGGCGAGGTCATCGTCCACAGTGGTCAGGAAGCACGACGACAGCTGCGGCCGGGTGGTGCCCGAGTTGAACAAGGTCGGGGTCGAGCACATGAAGTCGAACGACGAGAGCAGCTCGTAGAACTCGATCGCGCGGGCGTCGCGGTCGTCCTCCTCCAGCGCCAGGCCCATGGCGACGCGCATGAAGAAGGCTTGCGGCAGCTCGTAGCGGCGCCCGTCGTGGTGCAGGAAGTAGCGGTCGTACAGGGTCTGCATGCCCAGGAACTGGAAGTTCAGGTCGCGCTCCGGCCGCAGAGCGCTACCGAGCCTGACCAGGTCGAACGAGGCCAGACGCGGGTCCAGCTGGCCGAGTTCGATGCCGTAGCCGACGAACGAGGCGAGGTACGCCGGGTAGCGCTCGGTCATCTCCGCGTGTGACAAGGGGATGCCGCACGCTTCGGCGCGCAGCTTGTCCAGCAGCAGACGGGCGCTGACGTAGGAGTAGTCCGGGTCGTGCTCGACCATCGTGCGGGCGGCCATGATCGGCGCGAGGGCCAGCTCGGCGTCGGTGATGCCGGCGTAGAGATTTCGCTTCGTCTCGGCCAGAACCGCCTCGGCTGACGCGTTCGGCAGGTCGGCACATGCTTCGTTGATGACCACTGAAAGGCGGTCGGGCACGCTCTCTCCTCGCGAGCTGAGCCCGGGGAACGCGCAGCGCACGCCAGCGAAGACACCACTGGTGCACACAGCCGCCCTCCCTCGGGGCACCGTGTCGTGCGCGCAGGCTTGCGCGCACACCAGTGGCAGGTCTTCGGACTCGTGGGCGCACTACCAACGCCTACCGGCCGTCGCTTCCCAGGGTTACCCAGTGCTTGGTTGACGGCTTTCGTTCCCACTCACCGCTGCGGGGCAGTCCTGGTTTCGCACCAGGTTCCCTCTTGCCTCACCGAGCCCGTTGCTCCGAGTCGGTGAACCACCAGCGCGGCAGATACTACATGTAGGGGTGGGGTCTGGATCACCACCCAACATGGGCGTGTCGTGGGTTATGGTCGTCAACGTGGGTGATCTTCGGCCGCGGGTCGTCATCGGTGCTCTGGTCAGCGCGGGGCTGGCGTCGGCGTCGCTCGGAGTGGGTGCCGCGGCACCCGTGACGACTGGCGTCCTGGCCGTGTCGGCGGTGCTGGTGATGATCACCACCCGGCGATCAGGGTCAGCCCGAGACTGATCATCACGGCCGCGATCACGCCGTCCAGGACCCGCCACGCGCGGGGCTTCGCGAACAACGGGCTGAGCAGGCGGGCGCCGAAGCCGAGGGCGACGAACCACGTGATGCTCGCGGTCACCGCGCCGACTCCGAACATCCATCGTCCGGCCGCGATCGAGCCCAGCAGCAGCACGGTGTCCAGGTAGACGTGCGGGTTGAGCCACGTCAGCGCGATCGCGGTGAGCACCGGGCGGCCCGGAGCGGTGCCGTCGACCCGCATCGCGGACGGCCGGAACGCGCGGCGAGCGGCCAGAAACCCGTACCCCAGCAGGAAAATCCCGCCGACGACGGCCGCGATGGTGATCGCTTGTGGCCACCTGCGCACGATCGCGCCGAACCCGGCGACGCCCACCGCGACCAGGATCGCGTCGGAAAGCGCGCACACGGCAACGACCTTTGCCACGGCTTGACGTCGAAGTCCTTGGCGCAGCACGAAAGCGTTCTGCGCGCCGATCGCGACGATCAGGGTCATCATGGTGCCGAAGCCGAGCAGCAGGTCAGTCACACCTACGACGGTATTTACGTGCTCTTGATGAGACCAGCTAAAGATTCTTACGTAGCATTAGCGGTCGTGATGGATCTGGATCTGGTGCGCACACTGCTCGCGGTCGTCGACGCGGGCACGTTCGACGCCGCCGCGGCAACTCTGCACGTCACGCCTTCCGCTGTCTCGCAACGGATCAAAGCTCTGGAGCAACGGACGGGCCGGGTGCTGCTGGTGCGGGCGCGACCGGTGCGGCTCACGCCGTCGGGGGAGGTGCTGGTCCGTTACGGTCGGCAACTGCTCGCTCTGGACCAGGACCTCGACGCGGCCCTGGGCGAGGACGCCGTCGTGCGCGTGCCGATCGCGGTGAACGCCGACTCGCTCGCGACATGGTTCCTGCCCGCACTGCAACGCGTGCCACCACAGCTCAAGATCTCGTTCGACCTCCACCGCGAGGACCAGGACCACACGACGGCGTTGCTGCGCCAGGGTCTGGTGATGGCTGCGGTGACGTCCTCGCGCGAGCCCGTCGCGGGCTGTTCGGTGCGCAAGCTGGGCAGCATCCGTTACGCGGCAATGGCAACCCGGTCCTTCATGGACAGGTACGCCGACGGCCCGGTCAAGTCGTGGCTGCCCGACGCGCCGGTGGTGGTGTTCGACCGCAACGACGACCTGCAGGACAGGTTCGTGCGCACGCTGACCCGCGGACGTGGCGCGTCCGACCACCGCCACTACGTGCCGTCGTCCGAGGTGTACGTGCGGACGATCGTGGCGGGTCTCGGCTGGGGAATGGTTCCGCCGCAACAGCTCCAGGAAGGTCTCATCGACCTCGCACCCGGCCGCACCGTGGACGTCCCGTTGTACTGGCAGCAGTGGAAGCTCGACTCCCCGGCACTGACCGCGGTCGCCGACGCGGTGGGACGAGAAGCCGCGATTGCGCTGCGGTAGGAGTTACCCTCGGTGACATGACCGGACGAGAGCTGGAGTTCGAAGACCGGTTCACGACGCTGGACCGGTGGCACCCGCACTACCTGCCGCACTGGAGCTCCCGTGCGGCCACCGCAGCCCGCTACACGACCGGCGACGGCCTGGTCCTCAGGATCGACGCCGACCAGCAGCCGTGGTGTCCCGAGTTCGACGGCGACACCAGGGTTTCGGGCTTCCAGACCGCGCTGACGCAGGGCCAGTCGAAGTTCCGTCCCGGCCTGGAAGTGCGCGAACCCCAGGAAGACCTGCGGCTGTACACCCCGACGTACGGCCGGTTCGAGATCCGCTGCAAGGCCGTCGACGACCCGGACTGCATGGTCGCGCTGTGGATGATCGGCCTGGAGGACGTCCCGGAGCGCTCCGCCGAGATCTGCGTCGCCGAGATCTTCGGCAAGCACGTCTACCCGGCTGACACCGGCGTCGGGATGGGCGTGCACCCGTTCGGCGACCCGGCGATCAAGGACGAGTTCGAGGTCGTGGACGTGCCGATCGACGGCCGCGACTTCCACACCTACGGCGCGGACTGGCAGCCCGGCCGGGTCGACTTCTACGTGGACGACGAGCTGGTCAACACGGTGTTGCAGGCGCCGGACTACCCGATGCAGTTCCAGCTCGCGGTGTTCGAGTTCGGGCCGGAACGGGCCGGGCGCTACCCGAAGGAGTTCGAGGTCGAATGGTTCAGGGCCTACCGCTGAACCTTGCCAACTCGAACCTGTCAGTAGCCTGGGAGCATCCTGTCGGCTTCCTGAACCCGGGAACCGCACGGCTTCCCCCCGGCGTTGGCCGCTGTGTGCTGATTCCTCGACTAGCCGCCACCGGCGGTTCACTCGCCGTCGTCGCCACGGTGGCCATGGTCGGCCTGCTCGACCTCACCGTCGGCCCGCTGCGCCGCACGATCAGCGAGTACGCGCTCGGCGACTACCGCCCCGTCTTCGACACCGCGGTGCTGCTGCTGGCGATCGGTTCCGCGGCCATCCTCGCCGCGCTCGTCCACAAGGGACTGACGAAATGGCGGTCGGGTGGCTCGATCGCGCTGATGCTGTGGTCGGCGGGGCTGCTGCTCGTGGTCGCGTTCCCCAAGACGAACTGGGCGGAGGGCACCAACGAGCTCAGCGGCGGCATCCACCGGTTCGGCAGCATGATCGCGTTCGTCAGCCTGCCGATCGCGATGATCCTGCTGGCCCGGCCGTGGCTCGAGGACGAGGTCTGGGGCCGGCACGCGAAGTTCACGATGGCGTCCGGTGTGGCCAGCGTTGCCGCATTCACGCCGATCCTCTACGCCATTGCGATGGGGATGGCGTCGGACGTTCGGTGGTGGCGCGTGTTCCCGTTGGGCTACATCGAGAGGATCTTGCTCGCGGTCGAGGTGGGGGCTGTGCTGGTCGCCGGGCTGTGGGCGATCGCGGCAAGTAGGGTTGCGCCATGGCGAGTTGGGGAGACCTCGCGGATTACGTCCGCGCCGAGTACGACGTCGTCCACGACGAGGACGAGGAGCTGAGGATCCTCTTCACCTTCGGGGACGAGGACGAGGGCGACGATGAGCGCACGCAGGTCGTGATCATCGTCCGGGAAGTGCTCGACAAGATGCACGAATGGGTGCAGATCGCCTCTCCCTGCGGCCTCGCGAAGGACGTGAACCTCCGCGAGGTGCTGGAGGAGGTCGGCAGGTCCACCGTCGCGTGCGGTCTCGCGATCATGGGGGAGCACGTCGTGGTGCGGCACTCGTTGCCGTTGCAGGACCTCGACATCCACGAGTTCACCGACCCGCTCCAGCTGCTCGCCGGCACGGCGGACATGCTCGAGGAAACCTTCTGGGGAGGAGACGGCTACTGATGTTCGACTTGACACCCGCGGCCGATCGGCTCGCGGGGTTGGTGCGCAACGTGACGGACGGGGACCTCAAGGCCCCGACCCCGTGTCCTGACTACTCGGTCGGAGATCTGCTCGACCACATCAACGGCCTGTCGGTGGCGTTCACCATGGCCGCGCTGAAGACCCCGCTGGAAGGCACGGCCGCCGGTGACGCGTCACGGCTGCCGCTCGACTTCCGCGAGTCGATCCCCGCACGGCTGGGCGAGCTCGCGGAAGCGTGGCGGGCGAAAGGCGCCTGGGACGGCATGACCAGGGCAGGCGGCGTCGACCTGCCCGGCGAGGTCGCGGGTGCCGTGGCGCTCGACGAGATCGTGCTGCACGGCTGGGACCTCGCCCGCGCGACCGGGCAGCCGTTCACCGTCGAGGAGGACCTGCTCCAGGTCGTCCACGGCTTCGTGTCGTCGATCGGCCAGGACGACCGCGACGGCTCGCTCTTCGGAGCAGCGGTGGAGGTCGGCTCGAACGCGCCTCTGCTCGACCGTGTCCTAGGACTCAGTGGGCGCGATCCCGCCTGGAACCTAAGTTAGGCTCTCCTAACGTGAGAGCGATTACGGTGCAGGTTCGGGCCGGCCTGGGCGTGGGACGCCTGGCCGCCGCGGTGGATTCCCTGGTGGAACTGCATCCCGAACTGTGTCGTTCCGGCTTCGCGCACCTCGAGGTCGTCGACCCCGCCGCCGCCACGGACGCCGCTCTGGCGCGGGCGGAGGCGGGGCTCGACCTGCAGGCCGGCGTGCTGATGCAGGCCGTGTGGCTCGACGCCGGGCCCGCGCGGTCCGGGCGGATGATCGTGGTGCTGCACGACATCGTGGCCGACCGGATGCCGCGGATCCTGCCGTGGCTGGTGCAGGCGTGGCGGCAGCCCGTGCTCGTCAGCTGACGCCCAGCCCGCCGACGATCTCGACGCGCTGGCCGGAGAACTCGCCCGTGAGCATGGGCATGGCCTCGGCGATCGCGGCCTTCGTCCCGGGCAGCTGCAACGACTCGGCGTGGTGCCGGGCGGACTCCCAGATCTCGCTGATCCAGATCTTGTCCTGGTCCTCGGGGTCGAGGCCGACGGCGTAGAGGCGGCAGCCCGCCTCCCGCAGGCCGGCCTCACCACGGGTCAGGACGGCCACCACGTCGTCGCGGTGACCGGGCTTGGTCCTCATCGATCCGATGTAGCCGAACGTCATGGGCGAATCCTATTTCTGGGCGAGGAACACGTACTCGCGTCCCGGCCGGTCCGGTGCGTCCCGCACGTCGGCGATCTTGAAGCCACACCGGACCAGGCTCTGCTCGACCTCCGCGCGGGAGCGGAACCGCAGGGTCGAGTTCGAGGTGATCGCCGTGCCGTCCGGGAAGCTGTAGATGTGCCGCAACGACACGAACGGCAGGCTCACGTTGATCAGTTCGAGCTGCTCGCGCACCCCGACCAGCACCCGTGGCTTCGTGCGCGCCCAGTCCTCCCAGGCCCGTCGCTCCGGCCGCCGCGTCTCGAACACGAAGTGCCCGCCCGGTCGCAACGCCCGGTGCACGCCGCGGAGCGTGGCCTCCCAGTCGTCGCCGAGGAACACCTGCGCCACGTTCCCGGTCATGGTCACGAGGTCGACCGCCAGCGGTGGCAACGAAGTCGCGTCGCCGTGGATCCAGGTGACGCGGGAGTCCTTGGCCCGGGCGATCTCCAGCGACGCCAGCGCCGGATCCACCCCGACCACCGAACGGCCCGACTCGGCGAGCAGCACCGCCAGGGATCCCGTGCCGCAGCCGACGTCGAGCACGCTGGCAGCGCCGACCTCGTCCGCGATCCCGGTGTACAGCGCGAGATCGTCGCGCGGCCCGTCGAACGCGTCGTAGATCCGCGCCAGTCGCGTGTCACTGAAGATCAGGTCAGGCATTCCACATCCTCGGTCCGACGACAAAAGGCATCAGCAGGTCGATCACCTCGCGGTCGGGCCGCCCGTTCAGCTCTTCCTCCGCCACGCGCCGCGCGATCCCGGCCAGGAAGTCGGCGACCTGCACGCGTGCGTCGTACTGCGAGTCCACCAGCGTAAGGCTTTCCAGCCGTGGCGCCAGCTTCTTGAGCTGCCGGATCCGCCCGTCCGTCAACGACAGCTGCTGGTCGTGCACGATGGACACCGGCCCGTCCCCCGAAGACTGCCACTGCGCCACGGCCCGCAGTATCGCCGGGAACAACGGATCCAGCGTCCCTCGCGGGCCACGGGCGCGCAGCAGGTCGTTGTAGTGCTCCAACGGCCCCGACACGGCTCCGAACTCCGCGCGCACCCGTGAGGCCAGGAACTGCCGCTTGTCCACGAGCTGTACGCGAGCGCGCCCGGTCAACGGCCCGCCAGGCCCGAGGAACCAGAGCAGCACCCACCGGTTCTTCTGCCGCAACAGGTGGTTCGCCTTGTACTCCAGGGCCGGCGACTTGATCATATCCCGCAGCGAGGCGACGCAGTCGGCAGCCTCCTCCCGCGACATGCGCACACCCGCGTGCGCGAAGACCGCCGTGACCCCGCCGACGAGCTTCTCGCCCTCGGATCCCGACTCGTCGCAGGCGATCTCCATCAGGACATCCGGAACACGGGCCCGCGTGCGCGGAACGGCAGGTGCGAGCCCGCGGGGATCGGGAACGCGTGCTCCCGCCGGGTCCGCGGCACGTCGCAGCAGCCGTCCGTGATGACCACGATCGGGCCGCGCGCCGGGAAGCCGCCGGCGCGTTCGGGCAGGTCGATGCCGGGCTGCGGCACCGTGCCACCGCGCCCGCGCACCTTCGTCCGGCCCGCGATGTCCTCGACGGGCACGTATCCGGCGTCATATGCCATCGCTTCACAGAAAACCACGCGTGCGGCGGGCGCGTCACGTGCCGCGGCGTAGGAGGCGATCGCGCGCGGCGCCTTGCCCAGCAGCACGGGATCCATCGAGCCGGACGTGTCGAGCACGACCCCGAACGTCGGCCGCGACTCCAGCGACTCCGGCCGCACCCGGCCCGGCCGTGGAACGTCCGGAGTGGACGCCTGCCGCCGGGACGCACGGGCGCGGGGCGAACCGGGATCGGCCACCGACCAGCTCCGGAACTCCGATGAGGTCCTCCGGCGCGAGCTGCGTGCCCAGCAGCGTCACGCACTCCAGGCCCAGGCTCGAGGGGCAGGATGCCGCACCCGACTTGTTCCGGTCGCCCGAATTTGTTGACACGAGCAGTGGTCTAGTGCTGTGATTCAACGCACATCAGATAGGAAACCTTCCTAACTAAATCGCCGCCGCACCCTGCTGTTTCCCTTACACAGGAGGCACCCTGTGGCCAGATCCCTGTTATTGGTCCTACCCGCAGCGTTGGCACTGGCAATCCCGGCCGTCGCGGTCGCCGCGCCCACGCAGTACCAGGCGGAGAGCGCGACGATCGCGAACGGCGTCGTGGAGTCCAACCACGCCGGCTTCACCGGCTCGGGCTTCGTCAACTACGACAACGAGGTCGGCAGCTCCGTCGAGTTCACCGTGACCTCGCCGAGCGCGGGGCAGGCGACGCTCACGTTCCGGTTCGCCAACGGCACCACGGCGAACCGCCCGATGGACATCTCGGTGAACGGCTCGCTGGCGGCGGACGAGCTCTCGTTCCCCGGCACGGGCGCGTGGACCACGTGGCAGACCCGCACCACCACGGTCTCGCTGAACGCGGGCAACAACATCATCAAGACGGTCGCGACGACGGCCAACGGCGGCCCGAACCTCGATCGGCTCGACGTCGAACCGCCGTCGGGCCCGCCGGACACGGTCGCTCCGACCGTGCCGGGCAACCTGCGCTCGACGGGGAGCACGTCTTCGTCGGTGTCCCTGGCATGGGACGCGTCCACGGACAACGTGCTCGTGACCGGCTACGTGCTGTCCAACGGGCAGACCGCGACCGGCACCACCCACACGGTGACCGGCCTGACGCCGGACACCTCGTACACCTTCACCGTGCAGGCCCGTGACGCGGCGGGCAACCTGTCCGGTGCGTCGAACTCGGTGACTGTGAAGACCACGCCGGGCACCCCCGGTGGCACCAGGCCGCACGACATCAACGGCCTGCTGCGTGTGTGTGGTGTGCAGCTGTGCAACCAGTACGGAAAACCCATCCAGTTGCGCGGCATGAGCACGCACGGCCTGCAGTGGTACGCCCAGTGCATCAAGCCCGCGTCGTGGGACGCGCTGGTGGACGACTGGGGCGGCGACTTCATCCGCACCGCGATGTACATCCAGGAAGGCGGGTACGAGACCAACCCGCGCAAGTTCACCGACCTGGTGCACAGCTATATCGAGGAAGCGACCCGGCGCGGCATCTACGTCCTGATCGACTGGCACCAGCTCACGCCGGGCGACCCGAACGCGAACCTGTCGCGCGCCAAGACCTTCTTCACCGAGATCGCCACGCGGCACAAGGACAAGACCAACATCATCTACGACATCGCGAACGAGCCGAACGAGGTCTCGTGGGCGAAGGTCAAGTCCTACGCCGAGCAGATGATCCCGGTGATCCGCAACATCGACCCGGACAGCCTGATCGTCTCCGGCACGCACGGCTGGTCGACCTTCGGCTACTCCGACGGCGAGGACGCGTCGGTCGTGCTGAACAACAAGGTCAACGCGACCAACTTCATGTACTCGTTCCACTTCTACGCGAACTCGCACAAGCAGGACTACATCAACGTCCTGGACCGCGTCTCCTCGGCGGTGCCGGTGTTCGTGACCGAGTTCGGCACGCAGACCGCGTCCGGTGACGGCGCGAACGACTTCACGACGTCGCAGAAGTACATCGACCTGATGGCCCGCAAGAAGATCTCCTGGGCCAACTGGAACTTCTCCGACGACAACAGGTCGGGCGCGGTGTTCAAGACCGGCACGTGTTCCGGCAACAACTTCAGCGGCACCAGCGTGCTGAAGCCCGCGGGTGTCTGGGTGCGCGAACGCATGCGCACGCCGGACGACTTCCCTGTGTCATGAACGAGTAACCGGTACCTAGCCGGTGAGCTCCCGAGGGAAGCGCCGGGGCGCCTGCGAGGCCTGATCGTAAGTGGTTCCGTTGCTGTCGCAGCGGAACCACTTACGGCGTCACCGGCCAAGTGTGCACGGGCTCGTTGGCGTGCATGAGTTCCACATAGGACCGGAGCATCGCGCGCAACGCGTCCGCCCGGTCCAGGTGCGTGTGGTCGTAGTGGCGGTGGAACTCCCGCGCCTGCCACGAGGCTCCGTTGACCCCGGCGAGGCAGCGCTGCTCGATCACCCCGAGCAGCCTGTCCCGTTCGGCGGAGTCGACACCCCACCGGATCAGCCCCTCGTGCGCCAGGGGGAGAAGCCTGCGCAGCACCAGCTCGATCACCGGCACGGTGCCGACGCCCGGCCAGTACATCTGCGCGTCCATCCCGTTGCGCGACGCGGCGTTGAAGTTCTCCTCCGCGGCCTGGAAGCTCATCTGCGACCACAGTGGACGCTCGTCCTCCGCCAGTGCCCGCACCAGCCCGAAGTACAGCGCGGCGTTCGCCAGCGTGTCGACGATCGTGGGCCCGGCGGGCAGCACCCGGTTCTCGACGCGCAGGTGCGGCCTGTCCCGCACCACGTCGTACACGGGGCGGTTCCAGCGGTAGATGGTGCCGTTGTGCAGCTTCAGCTCGCTGAGGCCAGGTGTGTCGCCGTGGTCGAGCACGGCCAGCGGGTCCTCGTCGTCGCAGATGGGCAGCAACGCCGGGAAGTAGCGGACGTTCTCCTCGAACAGGTCGAAGATCGAGTTGATCCACCGCTCGCCGAACCACACCCGCGGCCGCACGCCCTGGGCCTTGAGCTCGTCGCCACGGGTGTCGGTGGCCTGCTGGAACAACGCGATGCGGGTCTCGCGCCACAGCTCCTTGCCGAGGAAGAACGGCGAGTTGGCGCCGACCGCCACCTGCACGCCCGCGATGGCCTGCGCGGCGTTCCAGTACGCGGGGAACTGCTCCGGCGACACCTGCAGGTGCAGCTGTGTGCTGGTGCAGGCCGCCTCGGGCACGATCGAGCTCGCGGTGAGGTGCAGCCGCTCCACGCCGTCGATCGAGATCTGCAGGTCCTCGCCCCGCGCGGCCAGCACCTGCTCGTTGAGCAGCGCGTACCGCGGGTTGCCCGACAGCTGGTCGGGCGTGACGTGCTTGGTGCGCAGCGTCGGCAGGATGCCGTTGATGACCATGTGCGCGCCGATCTCGCGCGCCTTCTCCTCGGCGGAGTTCAGCGACCGCCGGACCGTCTCCTCGAACGAGGTGATGCCCCCGCCCGCGAGCCGGCGCGGCGCCACGTTGATCTCGATGTTCCACTGGCCGAGCTCGGTCACGAAGTCCGGGTCGTCGATGACCTCGAGCGCCTCGTGGTTCTTCATCGCCGGGTCGCCGTGCTCGTCGATGAGGTTGATCTCGATCTCCAGGCCGGTCATCGGCCTCTCGAAGTCGAACCTGGCCTCGCGCAGCATCCGGGCGAACACGTCGAGACACCGCCGGACCTTGGTGCGGTACCGCGTCCGGTCCTCGCGCGTGAACTCGTGCTTCGCGACGTCCTCGCCCATGGTGGCCTCCCGGCGGTCGAGAGCTAACCCCACCACTGTGCAGCATGGTTGATCAATCCGACACCCGTGTGTCGCTCGCGTTTTGAGACGCGGAACAGCGGGCCGCCCCTGGGGGTGGCGGCCCGCTGTTACCCCCGGACTCAGCGGGTGGTCACACGTTCCGCCAGAACCAGCGGCACGCAGAAGTCTGCGCGGTGAACCCGACGTGCTCGTTGTGGCTTCCGGACGAGTTCAGGTACTTCTTGCTCCACTCGTGCCTGATCCACTTCTTGTCACCGGAGGTGGTGGTCCACTTCTGGTATTCGTCGTTGGCCGTGCACGGGAAGGTGTAGACGTCCGCGCCGTTGCCATCGAGGCAGTGCCCCCATCGCGGGCTGCGGATGATGCCGCCGGCGACGACCCAGACCTGGGACTCGTTGCCCGTCTGGCAGTTCGCGGTCGTGACCTGGCCCTTGAAGCCGTCGATCGTCTTCAGCGTCAGGCAGGTGTTGCCCGTGTTCGCGTTGACGATCTGGATCGGCGTCGCGGCCTGCGCCCCCTGCGCGCCCCCGACCAGAAGCGTCGCGGCGAACCCGGCGGCCGCGCCGGCTCCGGCGATCCGGCGCAGCATTGACTTGAATTCCATGAAATCCCCTTGGTGAAGATCGCGCATTTTCGCCGCGATCTGAAGCGGAACCTGGGAAAGCCGATCTACAGGCGGCCTACGGAGCGCTTACGGTCTCGAAGCTCCAGCGGGTGGAGTCGCCGCAGCTGGCCAGGTATCCCCACTTGCCGGGCCCGCCGCTGTTGGTGTGCAGGCACTTGGTCTGCTCCACCCCGTGCCTGATCAGCTTCGGAGAGGTGCCCGGAATGAGCCAGCGGGACGACGGCGTGTTGCAGCTGCCCATCGTGAAGACGTCTTGGCCGTTCGATCCCAGACATGCGGTGTCGAAACCGTTCATGAACTTGTCGAAGTTGCTTTCGCCCGTGAAGTGGTACCACTTCTGAGCGCTCAGGTCCTGGCAGTCCATGAGTTGGACACCGCCCGACCCGACGGCCGTCAGGCACAGGCGCGAGCTCGCGTGCCGGATGTACACCCAGCCAGGTGAGGCGCTGACCACGTCCGGAGCCGCCGAGGCGGTCGAGGCCGCCGAGGCCGAGGCGGGCGCGATCAGCATCGCGCCCAGAGCCGCGATCGCCGCCCCCGCGCTGGCCACCCTGCGCAGCATTGACTTCAATTCCATGGCATCCCCTTTGTGAGAATCGCGCTTTTCTCCGCGATCTGAGGGGAATCTAGAAAAACTGATCTACAGGCAACCTACAGAGTCTCTACAGCGTGCTATCGGTCGCGAGCACTCAGTCAACGGTGTGCGCAGTGTGGCGGCGCTGCTACGCTCCGGAGCCGTTGCTTGGACCGGGTGGGGGAGCCTTGGTTACTACAGCGACGTTCGCGGTCCTCGGGCCGCTGCGCGTCACGAACAACGGCCTGCGGCTGGCGCAGGCCAGCCAGCGCCAACGGGCTCTGCTGGCCGCACTGCTGATCAGGCCTGCCCAGCCGGTCGGGCTGCCGGACATCGTTGACGCGCTGTGGGGCGAGCGGCCGCCCGCGTCGGCGGTCGCGAACGTGCACACGCACGTGAGCCGGTTGAGGCAGGACCTCGCCGGCATCGGCCTGAAGGACCGGGTGGTCACCGACAGCGGCAGCTATCTGCTGCGCCTGGAACCGGGAGAGCTCGACACCACGCATTTCCACAGCGCCGCGGAGGAAGCGCGGGCCGCGCTCCGCCTGGGTGACGCGCTGAAGGCCGTGGAGTTCTGGGAGAAGGCGTGGTCGGAGTGGCGGGGTTCGCCGCTGGAGGACGTCGAACGGGCCGGCTGGCTGGAGACCGAGGTGGTGCGGCTGGAGGAGATGGCCACCTCAGCCCGTGAGGACTTCGCCGACGCCCGGCTCGCGGCCGGGCAGCTGGGCGTCGTCATCAGCGAGCTGGGTGCGCTGGTGCGGCAGCAGCCGTTGCGCGAGGGGCTGTGGCAGCGGCTGATCCTCGCCCAGCACCGGGCCGGGCGGCGGGCCGAGGCGCTGGAGACCTACCGCGTGATGAGAGATGTGCTGGTCGAGGCACTCGGTGTCGAGCCGTGCGACGAGGTCCAGCGGCTGCACCAGGAGGTCCTGAACGGGACTGTCCCGCGCGTGATGCGGCCGATGCAGCTGCCGCCCGACGTCGAACACTTCACCGGACGCGTGGCCGAGACGGCGGAGCTGGTCAGGCTGCTCGGCCAGAGGACGAGACGGAGAACCGTCGCGATCACCGGCAAGGCGGGGGTCGGCAAGACCGCGCTCGCGGTGCGGGTGGCGCACGAGGTCGGCACCGGGTTCCGCGGCGGGCACCTCTACGTGCGGCTGGGCGGCACCTCGCCTTCGCCGCGCGACCCGGCGACCGTGCTCGTGGAGTTGCTGATCGCCCTCGGCGTGCACCCGCACGCCGTGCCGGACGACCTGGAGGCGCAGGCCGCGCTGTACCGGTCGCAGCTGGCCGCCCGGCAGGTGCTGATCGTGCTGGACGACGCGGCGGGCATGGCGCAGGTCCGGCCGCTGCTGCCGGGTTCGGCGGAGTCCGCGGTGCTGATCACCAGCCGGGTGCAGCTCGTCGAGACGGACGGGTCGCACACCGTGCAGCTCGACGTTCTCGGTGAGCAGGACTCGGTGCGGCTGCTGGGGTCGATCGCCGGGCAGGACCGGCTGGCCTCGGAACCCGGCGCCGCCGCCGAGGTCGCGCACTACTGCGGCAACCTCCCGCTGGCGTTGCGCATCGCGGGCGCCAGGCTGGCGCGGCGGGCACATTGGACGGTCGGCAGGCTGGCCGACCGGCTGGCCGGCGAGGGCACGCGGCTCAACGAGCTGCGCATCGACGACCTGGAGGCGCGGGCCAGCCTGGCGCTGAGCTACCAGACGCTGACGGACGACCAGCAACGAGCGTTCCGGCTGCTGAGCCTGCTGGACGCGCCCGACTTCCCCGGCTGGGTGACCGGACCGCTGCTGGACGTCCGCGACGGTGAGGAGATCACCGACAGCCTGGCCGACGTGCACCTGCTGGAGTCCGCCGGGCCGGGCCGCTACCGGTTCCACGAACTGCTCAGGGTGTTCGGCCGCGAGCGCGCGCTGGAGCAGGACGATGCCGAGGCTCGCACCGACGCGTTGCGCAGGGCCTTCACCGCGTGGCTCGACCTGGCCGTGCGGGCGGAGGAGGACCTGCCGTGCCGGTTCCTCAAGGTGCGGGTGCCCGACCGCGGTTCGCTGCCGGGTGTGTCCACCGGCGATCCGCTCACGTTCCTCGAGACCGAGCGCGACGCCCTGGTCGCGGTGGCCGCGCAGGCGATCGCACTGGGTCTCACGGGTCTGGGGTGCGAGGTCACCGGCGTGCTGACGACGTTGTTCGACCTGCACGGCCACTACGACCTGTGGCGGCGCACGCACACGCTCGCACTGGAGGCGGCCGAGGACACACGCCACCAGGCCGTCCTGCACCAGGGCCTCGGAGCGCTGGCGTTCTACCGCGACCACTTCCACGAGGCGAGCGCCTGCTTCGCGACGGCACAACGACTCTTCGCCGATGCCGGCGACGTGCGCGGACACGCGTACGCGGACCTCGGCGCGGGCAGCGTGCACATGTTCCACGGGCAGCACGACGAAGCGGTGGCCGAGCTGACCCGCGCGCTGGCCGTGTTCCGCGACTGCCAGGACGCCTGCGGGGAGGCGTTCTCCTTGCAGGGACTGGGAGTCGTCCGCCGCAACCAGGGCCGCCTCGACGACGCGGAAGCACTCCTCGACAGCTCGCTGGCGATCTTCGCGGAGCTGGGCTGCGGCTACGGGCGGGCGTGCACGTTGTTCAGCACGGGCCTGCACCACAACGCCCGCGGCGACCTGGAGGCGACCGAACGCGCGCTGATGGAGGCCGTCGAGCTGTTCGGCGCGGTGTCCTGTCCTCGCGACGAGGCACTGGCGCTGCACGTCCTGGCCGCCGTCCACGCCCGGCAGGGCGATGCGAGCCGGGCCGCCGAGCTGATGGCCCGCTCGCAGGTCGCGTTCTCCCCGGCGGACGAGAGCGTCGGCAAGGCGGAGACCCTGTACAGCCTCGGCTGGGTCGCGCACCGCACCGGCCGCCCGGATCACGCCGCCGCCTGCTTCGACCAGGCGTGGCGGTTGTTCGAGAAGCTCGACATGCCGATGCACCGGGAGTGGACCGAGCAGGCGTTGGCACAACTGGGCATGAGCGCGCCGGTCCGGTGAAGGGCCGGCACGCCGTCGTCGTCCTTCAGTTGGCCGCGAGGTCCCAGCCGGACCAGCCCTGCCCGATCTGCGTCCCGGTGCCGAACCTGCCGGTCCCGGTGCCGAGCCACTGCCAGAGCGTGTTGTCCGACGTGCGGATGGCCACGAGGTCGGCCTTGTTGTCGCCGTTGACGTCCATCGACGTCATCTGGCGGAACGCGTTCCAGCCCTGCCCGACCTGCACCGCGGTGGCGAAGTCCGCGCCGGTGCGCTTCCAGAAGAACAGCTCACCGGCGGTGTTGGTCGCCCAGATGTCGCCGTCGCTGTCACCGTCGGCGTCCGCGGCGGTGTGCCGGAACAGCGACGACCAGCCCGCACCCACGAGGTCGCGCTCGGCGAACCTGCCGTTGCCGCGGCCGACGTAGAGGTACATCTTGCCGCCGTCCCTGGCCAGGATGTCCACCCGGTTGTCGCCGTTCACGTCGCCGAACGCCACGTTCTCCATGGACGCCCAGCCGGTGCCGACGGTCGCCGCCGCGGTGAACGTGCCGTCACCGCGGTTGTGCCAGTAGTAGAGCGTGCCGTCGCTGATTCCCCACAAGTCCGCCCAGCCGTCGGCGTTCGAGTCGCCGATGCCGATCCGGGTGAACTTCCCCCAGCCGACGCCGAGCTGCACGCCGGCCGCGAAACCGCCGCCGGCACGGCCCTTGTAGATCCACGCGTTGCCGTTCGGGTCGACCCCGAGCGCGTCGTCGTACTTGTCGCCGTTCACGCTCTTGGACGCCAGCACGGGCGGCGGGGAAGAGCCGATGGCCGCGCGCGCGTCGTCCACGAACGACTTGTAGCGGCCGGACTTGTAGGTCGACCACGGTGTCCAGTCGGTGCCCTGGTCGGAGATCCGGTACGCCTCACGGGCGTTGCACGCCGCGTTGTACGCGCAGGAGTCGCTGACCTCGGGGTGCCAGTAGTCGTTGATCTGCCACAGGCCGCGGTCGACCGAGTTGTGGCTGTCGCTGTTCACGTACCGGGCGGACGGGTCGCACCGGGACTCCGCCATGCCGACCGCCACCGCGACGACGAGCTTCTCGCCGGTGAACCCGGCAGTGCGGCCGTTGGACACGCACAGGTCGATGTCACCGGCGGCCTGCGCGGGCAGGACGAGACAGGTCAGCGCGGCGGCCGTGGCCAGAAGTCCGGACAGGAGCTTCATGTCAGTTCACCGCCAGGTCGAAGCCGGACCAGCCGCTGCCGATCTGCGTCGCCGTGCCGAACCTGCCGGCGCCGCCGCCCAGCCACTGCCAGAGCGTGTTGTCCGACGTGCGGATGGCCACGAGGTCGGCCTTGGCGTCGCCGTTGACGTCCATCGACACGACCTGGCGGAAGTTGTTCCAGCCGCTGCCGACCTGCTCCGCCGTCGCGTAACCGCCGGCGTCCTTGCGCCAGAAGAAGAGCTCACCAGAGCCGTTGGTCGCCCAGATGTCGCCGTCGCCGTCCGCGTCGGCGTCACCGCCCGTGTGCCGGGCGAGGCTCGACCAGCCCTCGCCGAGCAGCGACCGCGCGGAGAACACGCCGTTGCCCCGCCCGGTGTAGACGTACATCTTGCCGCCGTCCCTGGCGAGGATGTCGGTCTTGTTGTCACCGTTGATGTCCACAAAGGACATGTACTCGATGGCGCTCCAGCCTGGCCCGACCTCGTGGGCCGCGGCGAACGTGCCGTCGCCCCTGTTGTTCCAGTAGTAGAGCGTGCCGTCGCGGACGGCGAACAGGTCGGCCCACCCGTCGGCGTTGGAGTCGTTCACGGCGATGCGCGAGAAGCTGTTCCAGCCGGACCCGATCTGGACCGCGGCGGCGAAGCCCCCGCCAGCCCTGCCCTTGTAGAGCCACGCGTTGCCGGACGGGTCGATGCCGACCGCGTCGTCGTACCTGTCGCCGTTGACGCTCTTGGCGGCGCGGTTGACCGTGCCGCAGTTCTGGCTGACGTAGGTCTCGGTGCCGGCGGCGTAGTCGAACGGGTCGCCGTGGAACGAGGCGGGCCGGATGTAGTCCGGGTAGCTCTGGCCGCTGCCCCGGTTGCGGAACTCGAAGTGCAGGTGCGCCGAAATGCCGGGCGAGTTGCCGTCGGTGTTGCCGACCGTGCCGATGACCTGGCCCTGCCGCACGGTGTCGCCGTCGTGCACCGACTTCTTGTCGAGGTGCGCGTACAGCGTCGAATAACCGCCGCCGTGGTCGATCTCCAGGTAGTTGCCGTAGGCGGAGGTTTCGCCGCCCTCCGCCATCACGGTGCCGGCCGCGGCGGCGAGGACGGGCTCACCGAGGTCCTCGTTGCCCGACGTGCCGGACTTGTTCCAGTCGATCTCGTTGTTGCGGTGTGCGCTGCTGCCGTCGGAGTTGCCGATCCACGAGGTGCCGCAGATGAACGGCAGCTCGAGTGAGGGAGCGGCGGCCTGGGCGGTGCTCGGGGCGAGCGTCACCGCCATCGCGGCCACGGCGAGGCCGACGACCGTTCTGCCGATTCTGGAAGCCATTTCGGAGATTCCGTTTCTTCTCGTGAATTGACCTGAAACGGAATTTAGGAAGCCGTTCTACACGGCACCTACACAGCACCTACAGGCCTCCACAAGGTTCCTTGCAAGGCGTGTGGTGCACGCTCCCCGACGTGGGGAACTCGGCGAGCTTCGAGATTCTGGGTCCGTTGCGGGTGGCCAACTCAGGGCAGCCGCTCAAGTCCGCCGGTCCGCGGCAGCGCGCACTGCTCGCGGCGCTGCTCGTGCGCGCCAGGCAGTCCGTCAGCCAGGCCGGTCTCATCGACGCGTTGTGGGGTGAGAACCCACCCGTGTCCGCCGTCGCGAACGTGCACACCTACGTGAGCCGGTTGCGCCGCGACCTCACCGAGATCGGCCTGCCCGGCAGGCTCACCACGGACAGCGCGGGCTACCGGCTGCACGTCGAGCCGGACGAGCTGGACAGCGAGATCTTCGAGGCCACGGCGACGCAGGCGCGTGAGGCGCTGGCGGCGGGCGACGCGGGGAAGGCCGTGACGCTCTGGCAGGAGGCGTGGCAGCTCTGGCACGGCACGCTTTTGGAAGACGTCCCGCGTGCGGGCTGGCTCGAAGCAGACGCGGTCCGGATCGACGAGATGGCCGCCGCCGCACGGGAGGACTATGCCGACGCACGGCTCGCCGCGGCCCAGTACGGCGCGCTGATCACCGAGCTGGGTGTGCAGGTCCGGCAGTTCCCGCTGCGAGAAGGCCTGTGGTGGCGGCTGATGCGGGCCCAGCACGAGGCCGGCCGACGGGCCGAGGCGCTGGAGACCTACCGCGCGGTCCGCGAGGTGCTCGTCGACGCGCTCGGCGTCGACCCGTGCGACCAGATCCAGGACCTGCACCAGGAGATCCTGCGAGGCAGACCGGAGACCCCGGCCCTGGTGCGGCCCATGCAGCTGCCGCCAGAAGTCGACAACTTCACCGGCCGCACCGCCGAACTGGCTCGGCTCCACCGAGTTCTCACGCACCGCTCCAAGTCCACGCTCGCCGCGATCACCGGCAAGGCGGGCGTCGGCAAGACGTCACTGGCCGTCCGCGCGGCCCACGAGGCCGGCGACCAGTTCAGCGGCGGCCAGCTCTACGTCCGCCTGGGCGGCACCAGCCCGTCACCCCGTGACCCCGCAACGGTTCTGGCCGAGCTCCTCATCGCACTCGGCGTCCACCCGCACGCGGTCCCGGAGGACCTCGAGGCCCGCGCCGCCCTCTACCGCTCCCAGCTCGCCGCCCGCCAGGTGCTGATCGTGCTGGACGACGCCAGGAGCATGGCCCAGATCCGCCCGCTGCTGCCCGGCTCCGACTCGTCCGCCGTCCTCGTCACCAGCCGCGTGCAACTCGTCGGCGCGCAGACCGTCAACCTCGACGTGCTCGGCGCCGAGGACGCGATCAAGCTGCTGGGCGAGATCGCCGGGCAGGACCGGATGATCGCCGAACCGGACGCGGCCGCCGCTGTCGCCCGTTACTGCGGCAACCTCCCGCTGGCCCTGCGCATCGCCGCGTCGCGCCTCGCCCGCCGCGGCCATTGGAGCGTGAGCCGCCTCGCGGAACGCCTTGCGGGAGAAGGAACCCGGCTCAACGAGCTGCGCATCGACGACCTGGAAGCGCGCGCCAGCCTCGCGTGGAGCTACGAGGCGCTCGACGACGTGCAGCGCCGCGCGTTCCGGTTGCTCGGCCTGCTCGACGTGCCGGACTTCCCCGGCTGGGTCGTGGCCGCGTTGCTGGACATCGACGTGCTGGACGCCGAGGAGATCGTGGACAGCCTCGCGGACGTGCATCTGCTGGAGGTCTGGCAGGGGCGATATCGCTTCCACGACCTGCTGCGCGTCTTCGCCCGCGAGCGCGCCAACGAGATCGACGAGGACCGGAACACCGCGCTGCACCGGGCTTTCACCGCGTGGCTCGACCTGGCCGCTCAAGCCGAGGCCGGCCTGCCGTGCCGGTTCCTCAAGGTGCGGCTCGATCCCGAACCCAGCGGGCTCGACACCGCTCGCCTGCTCGCGGACCCGCTGGTGTGGCTGGAAGCCGAACGGGACTCGCTCGTCGGCGTCGTCGAACAGGCGTTGAAGCTGGGCATGACCGGGCTGGCGTGCGACCTCGCGTGCGTGCTGACCACGTTGTTCGACCTGCGCAGCCACTACGACCTGTGGCGTCACACCCACGAGCTGGCGCTGTCCGCCGCCACCGGCGAACGCCACCAAGCCATCCTGCACCAAGGCCTTGGCGCGCTGGCGTTCTACCGCGACCGCTACCGCGAGGCCAGCGAGCACTTCACGCGCGCCCAGGAGATCTTCGCGGGCACCGACGAGCACCGCGGCCACGCCTACGCGCGCCTCGGGCTCGGCAGCGTGCACCTGTTCCACGGCAGCCAGGACGAAGCCGCCGTCCAGCTGGGCCGGGCGCGCGAGACGTTCAGCTCCTGCCGCGACGAGAGCGGCGAGGCGTTCGCGTTGCAGGCACTCGGGATCGTGCACCGCAACCAGGACAGGCAGGACGAGGCCGCGCAGTGCCTCGGCCAGGCGCTGGAGATCTTCCGAAGACTCGACAGCCGGTACGGGCAGGCCTGCGCGTTGTTCAGTCTCGGCCTGCACCACAAGGCCAGGGGAGACCTCGCCCGGACCGAACGGGCGCTGCTCGACGCCATCGGTCTGTTCCGCGTGGCCTCCTGCCCACGTGACGAGGCGCTGGCGTTGCACGTGCTCGCCGCCACCTACGCCGAACAGGGCGATGCTGCGCGGGCGTCCGAGATGATGTCCCGTTCGCTCACCGTGTTCTCGCCGGAGGACGAGAGCGTCGGCAAGGCCGCCACCCTCTACAGCCTCGGCTGGGTCGCGCACCGCAACCAGCGCTCCGACGAAGCCGCCGCGTGCTTCGAGCAGGCACTGCAGCTGTTCCGGCGGCTGGACATGCAGGTGCACGTCAGCCGGACCGTGAACGCGTTGCGGCAGCTGGGGCTCAGCGTCCCGGACCGGCGAAGCTGACGGTGCTGACGAGCCTGCGCTGCACCAGCAGGAACACCAGCAGACACGGCACACCGGTCACGGTCGCCGCGGACATCAGCTCGGGCAGCGTGAGATGCCCGGCCTCCAGCGTGGCCAGACCGACCGTCAACGTGCTGGTCTCGCCGCCGCCCGCGACCACCAGCGGCCACAGGAAGTCGTTCCAGTGCCACAGGAACACGAACACGGCCAGGGTGCCGAGCACCGGCCGGCACAACG
Organism: Lentzea aerocolonigenes; assembly: GCF_000955955.1. Taxonomy (GTDB): domain Bacteria; phylum Actinomycetota; class Actinomycetes; order Mycobacteriales; family Pseudonocardiaceae; genus Lentzea; species Lentzea aerocolonigenes_A. The sequence continues at coordinate 6,862 of NZ_JYJG01000196.1, read as the reverse complement.
GCAGCACGATGTTCCAGTAGATCCGCCAGTCGCCCGCGCCGTCGATCCTGGCCGCGTCGAACACCTCGTCCGGCAGCGCGCGGATGAACTGCCGCAGCAACAGCACGGCCTGCGCGTTGGCCAGCGTCGGGATGATCAACCCCCAGTAGGTGTCCGCCCAGCCGAGCAGCTGGATGATCACCACCGATGGCATCAGCACCGCGTGGAACGGCACCATCAGCGTCGACAGCAACGACCACAGCAGTGCGTCCCGGCCGGGAAAACGCTTGCGCGCGAACACATAACCGGCCATCGACGCCGACAGCAGCACGGCGACTACCGACACCGCCGAGTAGATCACCGTGTTGCCCGTCCACCGCAGGAAGCTCTCCGTCGACAGCAGGCCGGCGATGTTGTCCAAGGTCAACGAGCTGGGCCACGCGTAGGGGAGCGTCGGCGAGAGGCGAGGTGTCAACGCCACGACCACCATCAGCACGAACGGCCCGACCGCGACCAGCGACACGATCGCGAGCAGCACGGTGAGCCCGACCCGGCTGTGTCTCCGGAACTGAGTGGGCATCACGGGTTCCGTTCGAACGCACGCCGCTGAGTCAGCGACACCAGCAGCACGATGGCCCACAACGCCAGCCCGGCCGCCGCGGCCTTGCCGACCTCGAAGTACGTGAAACCGTACTGGTACACCGCGTAAGCGAGCGTGTAGCTGGCCCGCACCGGACCGCCGGTCGTCATCACGTAGATCAGGTCGAACACCTGGAACGCGCCGATGGTCTCCACCACGACGACGAAGAACATCGCGGGCCGCAGCGACGGCAACAGCATGTGCCGGAACCGCTGCCAAACGTTTGCACCGTCCACTGTGGCCGCTTCCAGGCAGTCGGCCGGGACGTTCCTGATGCCCGCGAGCAGGATCAGCATCGCGTAGCCGAAGCCCTTCCACACGCCGACGATCGCCAGCGCGGGCAGCACCGTCGACGGGTCCTGCAGCAGTCCGGCGGGCTCGAACAGCCACTTCCAGATCACGCCGCTGAGCACCAGGCTCGTCACGTACGGCGCGAACAACGCGGCCCGGAAGAACCCGCGCCCCCACGGCACCGAGTGCAGCAACAGAGCCGTTCCGAGCGCCACCACGAGGATCAACGGCACGTAGATCGCGACGTAGGTCAGCGTCGTGCGCAGGCTCGCCAGGAAGTACTGGTCCTCGAACAGCCCGGCGTAGTTCTCGGCGCCGACGAACTCGAAGTCACCGCCGGGCCGGTAGTCCGTGACGCTCAGCCCGGCCGCGCCCAGCATCGGCAGGAACCGGAACGCGCCGAACAACACCAGCACCGGCAGCAGGAACGCCAGTACCGTCAACAGCTCACGCAGTCGTCTCATCGCTTCTGCAGCAACGCGTCGACCTCTCCCGCCGCGTCGGCCAGCGCCTGCTCCGGTGTCCTCGTGCCGAGCAGCGCGGCCTGCAGGTGCGGTGCCAGCAGCGCCATCGCCTTGCGCGCCTGCGGATGCGCGTCGCCGGCCCGTGCGGTCGGCAACGCCTGAGCGAAGCCCTTGTCCACCTCGTCGACGACCGGCGGCGACGCGTCCGTCCACGGCAGGAAGTAACCGGACTGCACGCTCAGCTCCTCGACCACCTTCGGCGAGGTCATGTAGGAGAGGAACTTCTTCGCCGCCTCCGGGTTCTTCGCCTTGCGCAGCAGCGACAACGCGCCGGGCTGCCCGAACGTCACCTGCTTGCGGCCGCGCAGGGGAGCGCCGACGACGGTGTTCGCCGCGCCGATCGTGTTGACGACGTTGCGCGCGGTCGAGGAGACCATCGCGTGCGCCATCGCGGCCCGGCCGCCGACCACGGCGTCGTCGACGAGCTCTGAGCGCTTCGTCGCGGCGTCACGCGGCAAGCCACCCATCGCCTTCAGGTCGACGAGGAACCTCAGCGCCTCGACCCCTTGCGGTGACGAGAAAGCACTCTTCGTGCCGTCGGAGTTGAACACCGTCCCGCCCGCCTGCCACAGCAGCGGGTAGAAGGTCATGTTGAGCGTCTCCTCGGTGGAACCCGCGTAGTCGAGGATCGGGATGCCGTGCGCGGCCAGCTTCGGCGCCGCCGCCTTCACCTCGTCCCAGGTGTCCGGCAGGTCGGTGATCCCGGCCTCCGCGAACAGCTTCCGGTTGTACACCGTCGTCGTGACGGTCTGGTACAGCGGCAGCCCGTAGACCTCGCCCTGCACGGTCAGCGCGTCGACCGCGGACGGCCGGTAGGTGTGTTCGCCGCCGGTCAGCACCTCGCTCACCGGCAGCAGCGCCTTCTCCTCCACGTACTGGGGAATCAGGTCCGGCTGCAGCAGCACGACGTCCGGTCCGTTGCCCGCCATCAGCGCGGCACCGAGCTTCTGCTCCCTGCCCTTCCACGGCTGCAGCTCGACGCGGAGCCGCACCCCGTGCTCGGCCTCGAACCCCGCCTCGACCTTCTGCCAGTACGCCCGGCTCTGCGTCTGGTCGGCGATCACCGGGTACATCCACAACGTCACGGCGTCGTCGGACTGCGAGCCGCACCCGGTCAGGGTCGCGGCCAGGGCAACTGCGACAAAGGCTGCCGTTCTCCTCATGCGGGCTGTTCCGTTCTGATGCCGAAGAGGCGCGAGGCGTTGCGCCACATGACGTGTTCGTACTCGTCCTCACTCAGTCCCGCGTCCATCACGACGCCCAGTGCGATCGCCGGATCGACCAGCGTGCTGTCCGTGCCGAACAGCATCTGCGGAAGCGGCACCCGGTCGAGCGCGTACCGGTAGCGGCCCGCGTCGGTGATCGAGCAGCACGGTTCGAGGTAGAGCCGGTCGGTGCGGGTCGCTGCCTCGACCGCGGTCCGCCACGCCGGTCCGCCCATGTGCCCGGCGATCACGCGCAGGTCCGGATGGCGTTCGAGGACGTCGACCAGGCCGAGCACCGACTCGTCCCAGGTGTGCACCAGGACCGGCAGCCCGGCTTCGGCGGCGAGCGCCATGGTGTCCTGGATCGCCTTCGACAGCAGCGTCTGGCCGGGGTAGGTGGTGTGGATCTTGACGCCGACGAACCGGCCGGTCGGCAGGTACTTCTCGAGCTCTTCCGCGCCGGCCGCGAGGTCGTTGGGGTTGATCACCACGTAGCCGAGCAGGCGCGGGTGCGCGACGAGGACCTCGGCCATCCACCTGTTGCCGGACACCATGTCGTAGGTGACGGCCTCCGACGCGGAGACGATCTGGCGGTCGATGCCGTAGCGGTCCATCAGCGTGAGGTTGAGCTCGGCGGCACCGACGTCCGTGGCGAAGAACCACGGTCCGGCGTGCGCGTGGACGTCGATGATCACAGTTCTTCTCCCAGCCAGGCCGAAGCCGTTCCGCAGGCCACCTGTCGCCACTCCTGCTTCGTGAGACCCGCCATGCGCAGACGGAGTGCTGACGGCATGACATCGTGCATGGGCGCGCGCGACCCGTACGCGAGGTGGTGTGCGCCGACCTCGCCGGCGATCCGCTCGATCGAGTCAGGGCCGACCAGCATCCGGGTCGAGGCCACGAAACCGGGCTCACGGCGGGCCGTCACCACGAAGTCCGCGACCCGGTAGGCGTGGACGTCGAGGAAGCACACCCGCGCGCCCTTGTCCGCGAACGGCCGCCAGAACTGGCTGAAGTCGCCGCTCGTGAGCAGCACCAGGTCGTGGCCGACGGCGGTGTCGATGATCGCCGCGAGGCCGGGGGAGCCGGGCTCGGCCCACTGCTCCGGCGGGAACAACCTGACGATCTTCACGCCGGACTCGGCGAGCCTGCTGATCTCGTCCTCCGCGCCCAGGGCGTCCCTGATGTCGACAGTGCCCACCGGTGCGAACCGTCTTTGCAGCTCAGTCGCCTTGCGCGTCTCGTCGTTGCCGGAACAGACGTCGAACAACGCGCCGCGCAACGAGCACAGCAGGCCGCGCCGGATCCCGTGGCTTTCCTGCTGGCGGGCGACCGCGTCCAGCGACGCGTCGAGCTGCCGGTTCGGGACCGCGCCGAACAGCACGTCGACGTCGATGCCGATCTCGTGCCGCTCGGCGGGCAGTGGAGGGAGGGTCACCATGAGTGAGAGTCTGGTGACCGGCTCTACACGTCGTCTACACGCTGACGGCGATGGCGGTGATCAGCACGTCGCCCTGCACCAGCCAGCGGCCGTGGAACCCGGCGATCGGGGTGTCCGGCAGCAGGATCCGCGAGTAGAAGGTGCCGTCGGCGTTGAGCGTGATGTCCGCGTCCTCGAAGCCCAGCCACCGCTGCGTGACCGGGTACCAGGCCTTGTAGGTCGACTCCTTGGCGCTGAACAGCAGCCGGTCCCAGCAGATCTTCGGGTCGTCGACCTTCAGGCCGGGCATCCGCCGGATCTCCGCCGGGATCGCGATGGCCTCCAGCACGCCGTCCGGCGCCGGTCCGTGCGGCTCGGCGTCGATGCCGATCGTCCGGAAGTCGGTGCTGAGCGCGAGTGCCGCGGCCCGGAAACCGGCGCAGTGCGTGAGGCTGCCGACGACACCGTCGGGCCACAGCGGCTCGCGCTTCGGGCCGGGCAGGATCGGCGCCGGTGCGACACCCAGGCGCTTCATGGCCTCTCGGGCGCACCAGCGTGCCGTGCCGAACTCGAACTTCCGCTTCGGGACGGCGTTGCCCAGCAGCGCCTCCTCCTCGGGGAAGAGCTCGACCGGCTGTTCGTCGTTGTACCGCTCCACCGCCGCGATGGGTGGGGGCAGAAGCTGTTCCAGCACTTTTATGACTCCCGCAGCACGTCGTGCAGCTTCACCCGGGTGGTGCCGCGCGGCTTCCACTCGCGCGGGTAGCCGAGCGAGACCTCGTCGAACCGCACGCCGTCGTAGTGCGTCGTGCGCGGGATGTGCAGGTGGCCGTAGACCATCTCAACGGCGTTGAAGCGCTTGTGCCAGTCGGCGGTCAGCGTCGTGCCGCACCACAGCGCGAACTCGGGGTAGCGCAGCACGAACGTGGGGTCGCGGACGAGCGGGTAGTGGTTGATCAGCACGGTCGGTCCGCTGATCCGGGAGAGCCGTTCCTCGGTCTCCTCGACGCGTGCCTGGCACCACGCCTCACGCGACGGGTACGGGTCGGGGTGCAGGAAGTACTCGTCCGTGCACACCACGCCGGCCTTGTGCGCGATCTCGAGGGCCGATTTCACGTCCGTGGCACCGTGCGGCCGAAAGGAGTAGTCGTATCCGAGGAACAGCGGACAGACAGTGACCGGACCGTTCGGCCCGTGGAACACCTCGTAGGGGTCCTCCGGGGTGACCACGTCCAGGCTGCGGCACAGCTCCACCAAGTGCTTGTAGCGCATCTCGCCGCGCGCCTGGTTCTCGTCGTCCTTGGTGGTCCAGAGCTCGTGGTTGCCGGGCGACCAGACGACCTTGCCGAACTTCGGCGTGAGGGTCCGCAGCGTCCACTCGACGTCGGCGAACTTCTCGCCGATGTCCCCGGCGACGATCAGCCAGTCCTCCGGGTCAGGTGAGGCGATCGCCTCTACAACGTGACGGTTGTCCTGGTAGGAGACGTGCAGGTCGCTGGTGGCCAGAAGCTTCACACTTCGAACGTTACTTCTCGCGTCAACGACCGGATCATTACCGCTCAGTGGTGGAGCTGTCCGTGAGCGGTCGACGCCACTCTGTCGTGGCTCGGGGTACCCGACCGGTTATCCGTTCGTCGCAGACAGTGGTCCACTCGTCTCAACAGGGGAGGCCGTGTATCGCCGTCGCACGTCCGCTCATCGCCTTTTACGGTCTACCTACTTACCTGTTTTCTGGCCGCCTTCTTACTGTGAGCGCTGTCACCTGACGGAAAAGTCCTGGCGGAGGACCAACTCATGACCGACTCACAGTTCGCACGCACCCCGGACCCGCGACTCGCGCGGCAGGTCCCGCCCCGTCAAGTGCCTCAACGGCCTCTTCCCCCACGTCAGGCCCCGGTCGGCCAGGTGCCGGCCCGCTACGGCCAGCCCGTGGACCCGCGCCTGGCGGCCAACCCCTCGTTCCGCCGCACGGTCGGCGCCGAGATCGCCCGCCACGCCCAGCAGCACTCGGCCTACGCCGTCCCCCAGCGCCGCACCACGGCCGAGGACACCGCCCTGGCCACGCTGCTCCGCTCCCGCCAGCGCGCCGAGTCCGCCCGCCAGGACACCCGGCCCGCCGACGCCGCGCCGCGCCAGGACTCCTGGATGCGCACCTCCTCGTGGCCGGAGCACAGCTGCGAGACCGGCCGTGGTGACGTGATCGAGCAGCTCTCGTCACGCCTGGTCTCGCCCAATCTGTGGGCTGTGGTCGAGCCGCTGATCCCGCCGGCCAAGGTGCGCCGCCAGGGTGGCGGCCGCGGCCGGGTCTGCAACCGCGCGATCTTCACGGCGATCGTGTTCGTCTTGTCGTCCGGGTGTGCGTGGCGGCACCTGCCGGCGTCGTTCGGTGTGACTGTGCCGACGGTGCACCGGAGGTTCCAGGAGTGGACCGACCTGGGGCTTTGGGTTCGGCTGCGTCGTGCGGCGGCCGAGGGTGCCTGTGGGACCGACGAGATCGACTGGATTCGCGCGGTGCTGGACGCGGCTGACCGTCGGGCTGCGAAGGCCGCCAGCTGATTTTCGCTGGCTGGTTTCGCCTGGCTGATTTCGCCTGATCGTCGCCGGGGCCACCCTGAAGAAGGGTGGTCCCGGCGTTTTTGTGCGCGTTGCTCACTAGTGACCGCTCATCGTGGTGATGACCGTTTATCGCGGGATGAGTGGTCTTGGGGGTGGTGAGTGGTCGCCTTGCTGGGGGTGGGCGCTGAGGTGCCGTGTGGTGGTCGGGTTGCGTGGGTTGGCGCTCGTTGGCCGGGCGCTCACGCGC
>NZ_JYJG01000191.1 GCF_000955955.1 Lentzea aerocolonigenes | reverse complement strand
TGCTGACCCGACAAAGCACTACTAGGCGGGTGTCGAAAACGCGGCTCGCCGTTCGTCTTACTGCGACCAATCGGGGTCGGACGAGGAGGGCCACGCGATGAAGTACGTGATGCTGATCTACCAAAACGGCGCGCTGGAGCAGCAGGCCGCGCTGAGCGACGAGGAGCAGCAGCAGGTTCGCGCGGACTACCAGGGCATCAACGAGACGCCCGGTGTCACGCCGGGGCTGCCGATGGGCCGGGCCGAGAACGCGACCACCGTGCGGGTCGAGGGCGGCAGGACGCTGACCACGGACGGGCCGTTCGTCGGGATGAAGGAGGCGGTCGGCGGCTGGTTCATCCTGGAGGCCGACGACCTGGACGCGGCCATCGAGGTGGCCTCGCGCGTGCCGGCGGCGCGGTACGGCGGTGCCGTCGAGATCCGCCCCTCGGAGGTCTATTGGTGAGCGCGGCCGAGCGGGTCTTCCGCGAGGAGTGGGGCCGCGTGCTCGCCACCCTGGTCGGCTTCCTCGGCGACTTCGACCTCGCCGAGGAGGCCGCGCAGGAGGCGTTCGCGATCGCCGCCGACCGGTGGCCGCGCGACGGTGTGCCGGACAACCCGCGTGCCTGGCTGATGCGAACGGCCAGGAACCGGGCGACGGACCGCATCCGCCGGGACCGGGCGCTCGTCGCGCGGTACGACCTGCTCGCGGCGCGAGTGGAGGTGGACGCCGCGACGTTCCCGGACGAGCGGCTGGAGCTGATCTTCACCTGCTGCCACCCGGCGCTCGCGATCGAGGCACAGGTGGCGCTCACCCTGCGCACGCTGGGCGGGCTGACCACCGACGAGATCGCCCGTGCGTTCCTGGTGCCGGAACGCACGATGGCGCAACGGATCGTGCGCGCCAAGCGCAAGATCAAGGCGGCCGGCATCCCGTTCCGCGTGCCGCCGGACCACCTGCTCGGCGAGCGGCTCGACGCGGTGCTCGCGGTCGTCTACCTGATCTTCAACGAGGGCTACGGCGGCAGGGACGAACTGGCGGCCGAGGCGATCTGGCTGGGCAGGGCGCTGGCTGAGCTGATGCCGGGCAGTCCAGAGGTGCACGGGCTGCTCGCGATGATGCTGCTGAACGACTCCCGGCGCGAGGCGCGGTTCGACGACGGCGAGCTGGTGCTGCTCGCCGACCAGGACCGGTCGCGGTGGAACAGCGGGCAGATCGCCGCCGGCCGGGCCGCGCTCGACCGTGCTGTCGCGTTGGGCGGCCGCGGACCGCACGTGCTGCAGGCGGCGATCGCGTCGTTGCACGCGGAGACCCCGTGCGACTGGGCCGAGATCGCGGCGCTGTACCGGGAGCTGGCCCGGCTGACCGGCTCGCCCGTGGTGCGGCTGAACCTCGCGATCGCCGTCGCGGAGACGGACGGCCCCGAGGCAGGCCTGCGGATCGTCGAGGAGCTGGGCCTCGACGACTTCCGCTACCTGCACTCGACCAGGGGCGAGCTGTTGCGGCGCCTCGGCCGCACCGACGAGGCCGCGGCGGCTTACCGGCGTGCGCGGGAGCTCACGGACGATGGCGCTGAACGGCGGTTTCTCGAACGTCGGCTGACCGAACTCGCGGGTTCGTAGCGATCACGAGCGCGCTGGCTGCGAGGGGGACCAGCGCCCACAACGCGGCGGTGACGTAGCCGCCTCGGACGGGGAGCAGGCTTCCGTCCGGCGTGGCGGTGGCGAGCAGCAACCCGGCGAGGGCGCTGCCGACGCTCATGCCGATGCTGCGGGCGACCTGATTGATCGAGAGCACGCTGGCCGTTTCTCCTTGGGGGACACCGGAGAGGACGAGCTGGGGCATCGCCGCGAACACGCCTCCGACGCCGAAGCCGAGCAGGGCGGTCGCGGCGAGGACGGCGAACAGCGACCGGTTGCCGGCGGCGAACAGCAGTGCGGCGCCGGCGGCGATCGCGATGGAGAGCGCGTACGTCCACCGCTCGGTGATGCGCGCGATGAGACGCGGAACTGCTTTCCCCGCAACGAAACCGAGCAGGGAGAACGGAATCAGCGCCGCCCCCGCGGCGACACCGGGCAGCGCGAACCCGTACCCGGCACCGGCAGGGGTCTGTACGTAGCGGGTGAACAGGCTGAACAGCAGGTACAACCCGGCTCCGGCCACGAGCACCGCCAGGTTCGCGCGCAGGATCGGCCCGTGCCCGAGCAGCCGGAGGTTCACCAACGGCGCCGCGGTGCGCAGTTCCGCGAACGCCCACACGGCCAGGACGGCGGCGGCACCGGCGAGGATGCCACCGGCCAGCCACGGGGTCGCCCAGATCGCGGGTTCGGCGATCACCACGAGCAGCCCGAGCGTGCCGAGCGCGAGGAGCAGCGCGCCGGTGACGTCGATCCGGGGCAGCTCGCCAGGAGCCTCGGTGGGCAGCGTCCGCCAGGCGACGGCCAGCGCGACGGCGGACAGCTCGAACCCGAGACCGTAGGCGGCGTGCAAGCCCGCGAGCTGGTCGAGCAGGCTGATCGCCGGGTAGCCGAACCCGATGCCGACGGTCGACGCGACCGACAACGCCGTGATGGTCGACGCCGAGCGCTCAGGTGGCAGGTGGGCGCGGGCGACGCTCATCAGCAGCGCCCCGACGGCGACCCCGAACCCCTGCAGCGCGCGTCCGGCCAGCAACGCCGCGAACCCGAGCGGCAGCACGGTGAGCAGCCCACCCGCCATGACCAGGCCCAGCGTGGCCAGGATCGTGACTCGGCGGTACGGGCCGCTGCCCAGCCTGCCGAGCACGGGGGCCGCGATCGCGCCGCTGAACAGCGTCACCGTCAACGTCCACTGCGCGGCACCCAGCGAGACGTGCAGACCCGTGGCGACCGGGGTGATCAGGGGCGCCCCGACGCTGCCGATCACCGCTCCCGCCAGTGCCGTGCTCGTCAACGCGACGCTCAGCCGTTCGTCCTCGCGGGTCTTCATCGGTTCGTCTCGGTGGTGACGTGCTCGAACAGGCCCGCCTGGATTCGGGTGCGCACGCCGTCGGCCCACGGCTCTTCGACCTGGCCGACGTCCATCGCGGCGCCCGCGTTCAGCAGCATCCCGAAGGCGAGGAACGTCTTCACCGTCACCGGGTCGAGTCCGTTGCCGTCCGCGGCCGTGTCCCACATGCGCGCGAAGCACGCACGCACCGCGTCCCGCACCTCCGGGTCCCCGCACGCGGCGAAACCCTGGAGCTGCAACAACAATCCGGTGCGGTCAGCCAGCAGGCCGTAGTACTGGGCGCCCATCGCGGAGAGCGCGTCCAGGCCGGACCTCCCCTCCGCCACGTCCCGCATCCCGTCGCTCACCCGAGCGAACGCCGCTTGGACCAGCTCCAAGAACAGGGCCTTCTTCGTGCCGAACATCCGGAACACGTACGCCTGCGTGATCCCGGCTTCTCTCGCGATCGCCTCCGTCGACGCCCCGTGCAGCCCGTGCGCGGCGAACTCCTCCGCCGCGACGGCCAGCACCTGGGCACGTCGCGCGGTTCCGCTCATGCGTTCAGCCATGACCGCTAAGTTACTGGTTACTAACCACTAACAAAATGTGACGTCGATCCACCGCGGCGTGAGCGTTCGGGTTGTCAGGCGCGCCGCTCCATGGCGTTGACCAGGCGCGGCACCGAGCTGCCCAGGCCCCAGCGCTGCGTGAGCTCGCGCAGCCGCTCGGGGTCGGCGGGCACGCGCGGCACCTCGTCGTCGCGGTCCTTGACGACCGGTGCGTCGAGGGCCGTGCGGACGACCGTGGGCGCGGCGGCCAGGTACTCCTCGGCCGCGATCAGCGAGTTGCGGGCCTTGGTGGTGAGCTTGCGGTCCATCGGGTCGCTCACGGCCTTGAGCACCGCGTCGAGCGAGCCGAACTCGGAGATGAGCTTCGCGGCCGTCTTCTCGCCGATGCCCGCGACGCCCGGCAGCCCGTCGGAGGGGTCGCCGCGCAGCACCGCCATGTCGGCGTAGGCGGATCCCGCGTTCTCGACCGGCAGCGAGTACTTGGCCGCCAGCTCCTCAGGGCCGAGGATCTCGACCTTGTTCCAGCCGCGCCCGACGTACAGCACGTGCACCGGCGTCGGCTCGAAGCGCACGACCTGGAACATGTCGCGGTCGCCCGTGACCACCTCGACGGGGGAGCGCTGCTCGTGGTGGGCGAGCGCGCCGATGACGTCGTCCGCCTCGTAGCCCGCCGCCTCGCCCGTGCAGATGCCGGCCGCGTCCAGCACGTCGAGGATGATCGGGATCTGCGGCGTGAGGGTGTCCGGGACCTCCTCGGAGCCGTCAGTGGCGTCCTCGGCCACGCGCTGCGCCTTGTACGAGGGCAGCAACTTCACCCGGAACTCGGGCCGCCAGTCGGCGTCCAGGCAGGCGACCAGCCGAGCGGCGCCGCGGTCGTTGATGACGCGGGCGATCGTGTCGACGAACCCGCGCACGGCGTTCACCGGCGTGCCGTCGGGCGCGGTCATCGAGTCCGGCAGCGCGTAGTACGACCGGAAGTAGAGGCTCGCGGAGTCGAGCAGCACCAGGGGAGAGCTCACGAGTGGACAAGCTACTAGGCTTTCGACCATGGCAACGATCACCGGGCCCATCGACGTGTCCGCGCTGCGTGCGCGACTTGACCGCGCTTCTCGAGCCGCTGAGCAGGCGGGCGTCGACGCCCTCCTCATCTCGCCCGGCTCGGACCTGCGGTACCTGATCGGTGCCGGTGGCGACTCGTTCGAGCGCCTCACCTGCCTCGCGCTGCCGGTCGGCGGCACTCCGACGCTCGTCGTGCCGAAGCTGGAGCAGCCCGGTTACGCGGCGATCCCGACCGACGAGCTGGGTGTCGAGGTCGTCACGTGGGTCGACGGCGAGGACCCGTACGCGCTGGTCAAGGCCGCGCTCAAGGGCACCCGCGTCGCCGTGGCGGACATGATGCCCGCGCTGCACACGCTCAAGCTCGGCCACGCGATCGGCGGCCCGCAGTCGCTCGCCGGCCCGATCATCCGCGAGCTGCGCATGCGCAAGGACGAGGCCGAGATCGCCGCGCTGCGCAAGGCAGGCGCCGCGATCGACCGCGTCCACGCGCGCATGGGCGAGTTCCTGCGCGTGGGCCGCACCGAGCGTGAGGTGGCGCGTGACATCGCCGTCGCCATCGTCGAGGAAGGCCACACCGTCGCCGACTTCGTGATCGTCGGCTCCGGCCCCAACGGCGCCTCCCCGCACCACCGCGACTCCGACCGCGTGATCGAGGCCGGCGAGGTCGTCGTCATCGACATCGGCGGCCCGGTCGCCGAGGGCTACAACTCCGACTCGACCCGCACCTACGTGATGGGCGAGCCTGTTTTCGACGATGTCCGGGACACGTACGCGGTGTTGCAGGCCGCCCAGCAGGCGGCGGTCGACTTCGTGAAGCCCGGCGTCACGTGCGAGGAAGTCGACGCCGCCGCGCGTTCCGTCATCGCGGACGCGGGCTTCGGCGAGTTCTTCGTGCACCGCACCGGCCACGGCATCGGCCTGGACGTCCACGAGGAGCCCTACATCGTGAGCGGCAACTCGCTGCCTTTGGAACCCGGCATGGCGTTCAGCGTCGAGCCCGGCATCTACCTCCCCGGCCGCTGGGGCGCGCGCATCGAGGACATCGTCGTCGCCACCGCCACGGGCGTCGAGTCCTTCAACAACCGACCTCACGAGCTGGTGGTGCTTTGACCCTCGAGCAGATCGACAGAGCGATCCTCAAAGAACTGGCCTCTGACGGCCGCTGCAGCTTCACGGACCTGGCCGAACGAGTGGGCCTGTCGGTCTCGGCCGTCCACCAGCGCGTGAAGCGGCTGGAACAGCGCGGCATCGTCAAGGGCTACGCGGCCCGGCTGGACGGCGCCGAGATCGGCCTGCCGATGTCCGCGTTCATCTCGCTCTTCCCGATCAACCCGGCGGAGCCGGACGACTACCCGAAGCGCCTCGAACACCTCTCGGAGATCGAGGCCTGCTACTCGGTGGCCGGCGACGCGTCGTACGTGCTGCGCGTGCGGGTCGCTTCCCCGACGGCTCTCGAGGAGCTGCTGCAGAAGATCCGGGAGTCGGCGAACGTGTCGACGCGGACGACCGTGGTGCTCTCGACGCCGTACGAGGACAGGCCGCCGTCGGTCTGAGGCTCAGCTCCGCCGGTCGACGGCGATCCAGTTCGTCTCCCAGGTCGCACCGCCGTCCTGGGAGAACGCCTGCTCGAACGTCGCCTTGCCGGGGCCCTGGCGGCGGATGAGGAAACGCACCTTGATCGGGCGTCCGCCGAGCTGGTCGTCGCCGTAGAACTCGCCGGCGCCGTCGTGGAAGCCGCCGTACACCGACGGGGTGAGCAGGCCGTCGCGGATGTTGACGAAGGTCAGGCTCCAGCGTTGTGCTTGTGGTTCGTAGAGGCGCATGTTGAGGCCTTCGATGCGGCCGGACGGGCCGGCGACTTTCAGCTCGACGACGTTCGCGCGGCGGTCCAGGAGCGGGCGGACGACTGACGTGCCCTCGAAGTGGAGCCACTCGTCTTCGGTCTCCGACAACGGATCGGCCAGCACTCGCACGTCGGTGTGCCAGGTTCCGATCTCCCAGTCGAAGTCGCGCTGTCCGGCTTCGGTGCCCGCCTGGGCAGGTACCGACGCGGTCAGCGTGATGGCGGAGAGGAGGGCGATCAGGATTCGGGTGTGTGGCACGGTTGGCGTGTGTGGCACGGTTAGCAGCCTGCGTAGGTTCATGCGCCGACTGTCGACGGAGCCGCAACCATGAACAAGAAGGCACCTGCAGGTAACCTCGCGCGGCCCAACCCCCTGCCTGGTTGTCCCATGGCGGCGGCGTTTGCGGCTGTTGGCGGGAAGTGGAAGCTGACGCTGGTGTACTGGTTGGCGCACGGGGAGTCGCACTTTGCCGGGCTTCGGCGGAGGGGGGCGCCGATCACGGCCAAGGTGTTGGCTGAGCAGTTGCGTGAGCTTGAGGCGGATGGGCTGGTTGAGCGGGTGGTCACCGGGCCGGTTCCCGCGCCTGTCATTTATCGGCTCACGGAGTACGGGACTTCGGTTCTGCCTGTGGTGGAGAGTGTTCGGGTTTGGGGGGAGGAGCATTTGCGGCGTTCTCGGGGTGGGGTTGCGGTTAGTGAGGCTATGAGCTGCGTTTATCCGGTGGGGTAGGACTTCGGGGGTGGGCGCGGCGGTTCCGTGGATGGTCGCCTTGCTGGGCGCGACCGGGCGGGTGGTCGCC
>NZ_JYJG01000190.1 GCF_000955955.1 Lentzea aerocolonigenes | reverse complement strand
TGGTCGCCTTGCTGGGCGCGACCGGGCGGGTGGTCGCCTTGCGTAGGGCGAGTCCCGTTCCGTGGTTCCCCTGGGGGACTCCGCCCCCCAGTCCCCCCGCCAATCTGATCGGGGGTCCAGCGCCGCTCGCGGGTTGATGGCACGCCTGCTGCGTTGGGCGGCTGCGCGTTTCGTAGGTGGTGCGGTTCGGGTGGGTTCCCGTCACAAGTCGCACCGGAGCGAGCCACATTCGGGAAGGGGCGTCAACTCGACGAAAAGCGTGTCGAGTTGACGCCCCTTCCCGAATGCGGCAAACGATCAGGCACGACTCGTGACGGGAACCCACCGGAACCGCACGGAAAAGCGGCTCGCCTTCGGCTTCGCGGGTGTTCACTCATTGGTGTACATATATCGTGGTTATCATTTTGTGATCTTGCGGTAGACTGGAACACGTGACCGAAAACCGACTTCTTCCCACCGATGAGCTGCTGCGCAGTTTCGTTGAGGATGTGACGGAGAGCCGGATTCGTGATGACAGGATTATGCGGACTATTGCCGAGTTGGGTCGGCGTGGGGCTGCGGCTGAGCTTGGGTACAAGCATTTGGCGAATGTGTTGCGTGATGCCGTTCGCTGGGATATCGGTGAGGCTCGGAAGTGGGTCGCCAACGCCGCGCTGCTCAATGGTGAGATCACGCCGACCGGCAGTGAGCTGGCTCCGGAGCTTCCGGTGACCGCCGAGGCGGTGGCCGAGGGTGCGTTGTCGGTCGGGCATGTGGCGGCGTTGGCGGAGGCGATGACGAAGCTGCCCGCTGAGGCCGAGGCCGTGATGGTGGACTTCGCGCGCGAGCACGTGCCCGCCGCGATCGCCAAGTTCGGCAAGGAGCTGGCCT
>NZ_JYJG01000189.1 GCF_000955955.1 Lentzea aerocolonigenes | reverse complement strand
GGCCTACGCGCTCTACCAGGACGACCCCGAGCCTGGTGAGCCCGAGCCCGAGCGGCTGGTCAACTGGCACAGGAAGCAGTGGAAGAAGAACGGGCAGCTTGAGGTCAAGATGTTGCTGGACACGGTCACCGGCGCCGCCTACGAGGCGATCCTGGATCCGTTGGCCAAGCCGCGGCCCGAGACCGCCAGCGAAGGCCCGGACCTGCGCTCGCGCTCCGAGCGTGAGGGGGAGGCGTTCGCGGAGCTGGTCGAGCTGATGCTGCGCGCCGACCAGTTGCCTGAGCACGGCGGCGAGCCGGTCACTCTCACGTTGACGATGAGCTACGACAACCTGGCCGGGCAGGTGGGGCAGGCGATGCTGGACAACGGCGAGCGCGTCCCGGCCGAGCAGGTTCGCAAGCTCGCCTGCAATGCGGGATCATCCCCCTGGTGCTGGGCGAGAAGTCGCAGCCGATGGACATCGGCCGCAAAACCCGCAGCTTCCCCG
>NZ_JYJG01000188.1 GCF_000955955.1 Lentzea aerocolonigenes | reverse complement strand
CAGCCGATGGACATCGGCCGCAAAACCCGCAGCTTCCCCGCTGGAATCCGCCGAATCCTCGTCGCCAGAGACCGAGGCTGCGCCTTCCCCGGCTGTGCGCGGCCACCCAGACATTGCGACGGCCACCATATTCATCACTGGGCGGAGGGCGGCAGGACTTCCGTCGACAATGCGGTGCTGCTGTGCCGTCATCACCACACGCTG
>NZ_JYJG01000187.1 GCF_000955955.1 Lentzea aerocolonigenes | reverse complement strand
GCGGTGCTGCTGTGCCGTCATCACCACACGCTGGTTCATGAAAGCGAGTGGGAAGTGAAACTGGCGGCCGGTATCCCGATGTTCTACCCGCCTGCGTGGCTGGACGAAAATCGCAGACCGAGACGCAACCTGCTCCACGCGCCAGGCAAATTCGCGCTCACCAGACAGCGTGAATTGGTTTCCGCCTGCCCGAGGTGACGCGCATCAGAAAAGCGGTTCATGACGCGGCCACCGCAATCGTCGCGAAGCGGCGATGAAAGACCTGGGCCGTCATGCCTCGAGCAACCGGGAGGCCACCCGAGCGCGCAGCGCGTGAGCGACGGAGTCGAACCCGTTCTTCACGTACTCGCCCTGCGCGGCGAACACGGCAGCCGCGTACTTGCCGGTGAACGTCTCGAACGTCCGGTAGCTGCACCGCTCCAAGCCGAGCGGGGTGATCACCTGGTCGCGCGTGCCGAGCAGACCGGGGAAGGTGTCCCCGGTGTCGTAGCGGAGCAGCCGGGGCGGATCGACTACGCGGATGTACTCGCGGCTGACCCAGGTCCCTTCGCTGCCGTCAGGTTTCGGCAACGTCAGGTCGATCGGCGAGTCCACCGCCAAGGTGGTGGAAACCGCCATTGTGTAAGGGTTCCACTGCGGATAGCTCGGATAGTCGAGCAGCACCGACCACACGAACGCAGCCGGTGCGTCGATCTCCACGACAACGGATTCGATCAGGTGGCTCATGCCGGCATGTACTCCCCGCCGTTGACGTCCAGAGTTGCCCCGGTGACCTCAGAAGCCAAGCGCGACAACAGGAACAGCACCGCCCCCGCGCAGGCTTCGTCAGTCGGGATTCGGCCGAGAGGGTTGCGGGCGGCGATCTCGTCGTACACGTCCTGCTCTGGCACGCCTCGGGAATCAGCCATCATCTTGAGGTAGAACCGCACACCTGGGCCGTCCAGCCAACCCATCACGGCCTGGTTGCAGCGGATGCCGTGAGAACCCAGCTCCAGAGCCAGGAACTGGGTCGCCGTGGCCATCGCCGCCTTGGCCACCGCGTAGCCCGCTTCGCCGCGCATCGGTTTGCGGGTGGTCATGGTGCCGATGTTGACGATCGAGCCGCGTCCGGCGGCTTTCATGTGCGGCACGACTTCGCGGGTCACTTGGAGAGCCCCGAAAAGAACGATGTCCATCGAGCGGCGGATCGCCTTCTCCGGGGTGTCCAGCAGGTCGAAGAAGCCTGGGTGGCCGAACGCCGAGTTGACCAGGCCCGTCACGGTGCCGAAGCGGTCGACGGCCGTGGACACCAACGCGGCGACGTCTTCCGGACGTCGCACATCGCACTGCACGCCGATGGCCTCGCCGCCGGCGGCCAGGACGTCCTTCTCCACCTGCTTCATCACGTCGGCGGAGCGGGCGGCCATCACGACCTTGGCGCCTTCCGCGGCCGCTCGGAGGGCCAGTTTCGAGCCCATGCCGGGGCCGACGCCGGTGATGATCACGACCTCGTCTTGCAGTATCACAGGTAGACCTCCGAGTAGAAGGCGAAGTCGCGATGGAGCTGGTCTTCGGAGAGGCCGAAGTCTGTTGGGGTGTAGGAATGTGAGCCGTGGCGTTCGGTGCGGTTCTGGGTCAGGTAGGCCTCGAACGCCGCGTCGTCGGCCGGGCCGGCGGGCAGGCCCAGTTCGTCCAGGACCTGGCGGGCCACTTCCAGAGGTTTGCTGACGGTGTCGGCGAAACGGACGTCGACGAAGCGGTCGGGACGGGCCGAGCGGGCTGTGGCGAAGTCGTTCAGGGTCATGGCGAAGCGGCGGGACCAGTACTGTCCAATCCGGACCGGATCGACGTCCGCGCTGTACTGCGAGGACATCGCGCGGACCATCGAGGCGTAGGACGGGACGGCGTTGAGCGGTGAGCGGTGGGTCATCACGATCTTGCAGTCGGGGAACGTGTCGAAGACGGTGTCGACGGCGGTCAGGTGGTGCGGCGACTTGAGGACCCACGGCAGCGAGCGATCGGAGTTCTGCCATTGCAGGACTTGCAGCCACTCGCGCAGCTCGCGGTAGGCCGGGGACTGGTCGGCCGAGCGCAGCCAGTCGCCGTAGGACGGGACCGAGTAGAACGAGTCGTAGCTCATCGACACGAAGGTTCGGTCCAGCAGCAGGACGTCTTCTTCCGGGCCGTCCCAGACGACGGTGTGCAGGTCGCCGAAGTCGGGGGAGAGCTGGGCGAACATCTGCATGCGTTCCTGGGCGCGGCGTTTGCGGTCCTGGGCGTCCTGGCCCTCGCCGGGGAACGGGATCGGGTACGCGACTTCCCACGACAGGGTGGAGGTGACCTGGGGTGAGGCGGACAGCAAGCGGTGCAGCAGGGTGGAGCCGGTGCGGGGGAGGCCGCAGATCTCGGCCGCCACGCGCACTTCGACGTCCAGCACCTCGGGGTTCGAGCGTTGCAGTGCGCGGAGTCGTAACCGGTCGGCCAAAAGTGCGGTGAAACGGTGCTTGGTCAGCTCGAAGCCCATGGGGGACAGAGCGGCCTCGGTGTTGAGGCTGTGCACGAGCACGTCGAGCGGCTCGCGGAACCAGTCGTCGCCGAAGTCGGTGAGCCCGGTCTTGGCACGCGCCTTGTCCATCAGTTCCGGGACGTTCAGCTCGGTCGTCACCGTCATCGCATCTCCTCCAGGGGAACCACGCGGCACTTCGGGATCGGGTGGGCGGACGCGCCGAGCCAGCGCAGCAACGCGGTGCCGGAGTTGTGGCCGCACGTGTCGATCCAGTTGCCCACACCGGGATCGGTCGCGGCCACCACGATCGTCAGCCGGCCGTCCGCGTCCAGCGAAGCCGTGTGCTTGTTGACCGTGATCTGGCGATGGTGGTCGAGCGACTCCATCCACCAGTTGTCGAGCTGGAAGTTCCAGTACGGGCAGTCCGGCACGTCGGTCTCGATCACCCACGCCTCGCCGGGGCGCAGAGACCAGTAGCCGTGCAGGTAGAAGATCTCCGGATCGCCGCCTGCCCGCTGGAACATCTCCTGGCCGAAGTCCGGGAGCTCGTTGGGGCGGGCGGCGAACGTCCGCGTCCAGTGCGCGAACGTGGCCGCGGTGCCGTGTACCGACAGGGCTGCCCGGCCCAGCGCCTTGGCCAGGAACTCAGGGGTGAGAGCAGCAGGTTCCGAAGGCCCGCCGATCTGCTCGATGCGCCACGTGCCGGGCACTTCGGACGTGCGGTCCAGATATGTCTGGCGCACCACCAGACCGGTCGAGTCAGGGGCCAGCGGCAGCCAGTTCCGGCCCTGCTGGACGGCGCTCGCGATGATCTCCACCGAGCCGTCCGGGGAGATCGTGAGGTCGGCGTCGGACAGCTCGCCGGTCGACGCCATCGTGCCGTCCTTGGCGTACCGGTTGGCCTTGGAGCCGATGCTGAAGTACGCGATCGTGCCGCGGGTGCCGGTGATGCGGTAGGTGCGGTCGCCGCGGATGTTCGCGGACAGGTAGACGTTGTCCGGGTTGTCCGCGCCGATCTTCACCAGGTCGAGCTCGTGGAAGCGCGGGAAGTCGGGATCGGCGTTGTCCAGGCAGGAGTACAGCATCTCGCGGGTCAGCCGGGCCAGGTAGCGGTAGCCCTCCGCCCGGTCCAGCGCGGTGTCGGGCCCTGAGGCGATCACCTCACCGGCCTTCTCCAACGCCCGGCAGAACTGCGACCACGCCTGATCCGGCACGGGGACCCTCCCGAATTTAGAACGTGTTCTAGCTGAACATACCCGATTCTGGACAACGTTCAACAGATGCCGAGCGAGCGCAGCCGTGCCACCACGGCCGAAGCGGCCTCCGCGGGGCTCAGTGCGGTGGTGTCGAGCCTGATCTCCGGGTTCTCCGGTGGTTCGTAGGGCGAGTCGATGCCGGTGAAGTTCGCCAGTTCGCCGCGCCTGGCCCGTGCGTACAAGCCCTTCGGGTCGCGCTGTTCGGCGACGGCCAGCGGCGTGTCGACGTAGACCTCGCAGAACTCGTTCTCGGCGACCAGTTCGCGGGCCAGCGCTCGCTCGGCGCGGAACGGCGAGATGAACGAGACCAGCACGATCAGGCCAGCGTCGACCATCAGCGCGGCCACTTCGGCGATGCGGCGGATGTTCTCGACGCGGTCGGCGTCGGAGAAGCCGAGGTCGGAGTTCAGGCCGTGCCGCACGTTGTCGCCGTCCAGCAGGAACGTGTGCCTGCCCGCGGCGTGCAGCGCCTTCTCGACCAGGTCGGCGATCGTGGACTTGCCCGCGCCGGACAACCCGGTCAGCCACACCACGCACGGCCGGTGCCCGTTGCGGGATATCCGGGCCTGCTTGTCGACGGTCAGCGTCTGCCAGCGGAGGTTCGACGACCGCAGCGCGCAATCGATCATCCCGGCGCCGACCGTGGCGTTCGTCAGCCGGTCGAGCACCACGAACGAGCCCAGGTCGCGGTTCGTGCGGTAGCTCTCGAACGGCACGGGCGCCTCGAAGTGCACGGTGTCGGTGCCGATCTCGTTGAGCTGCAGTGCTTTCGTGGCGGTGAAGCCGACCGTTCGCGCGCCGATCTTGGCCAGGTACCGCCGGCCGGGCATCAGTCCGGCCTCACTCAGCCAGACCAGATGGGCCTGGAACGCATCGGCCACGGCGGGCGGGTCCGAAGCCGCCGCCAGCACGTCGCCGCGGCTCGCGTCCACGTCGTCGGCGAGCACCACGGTGACGGACGAACCCTTTGGTGCCTCGGCCAGATCGCCGTCCATCGTGACGATTCGATCCACAGTGGAGGTTCGCTCGCCGACGCGAACCTCGTCGCCCTGGCGTAAAGTCCCGCGCAGCACACGTCCCGAGAAGCCGCGGAACGTCGCGTCCGGCCGGTTGACCCATTGCACGAGGAACCGAGACGGACCGTCCTCCTCCGTCTCGACGACCACAGACTCCAGCCACTGCAGCAAAGTCGGCCCGTCGTACCACGGCGTCAGCTC
This sequence comes from Lentzea aerocolonigenes, assembly GCF_000955955.1. GTDB lineage: Bacteria > Actinomycetota > Actinomycetes > Mycobacteriales > Pseudonocardiaceae > Lentzea > Lentzea aerocolonigenes_A. The sequence continues at coordinate 22,029 of NZ_JYJG01000187.1, read as the reverse complement.
GCTGTGGCCGATCACGTTGACGCCCTCGGTCGCGGACATCGGTATGCAGGTGGTGTCGGGGAACTCGGCCTGGATCTTCTCGAACACCTCCTGCGAGTACTCCAGCAGATCGAGCTTGTTCACCGCCACGGCAACATGACGAATCCCCAGCAACGACACGATTCGCGCATGCCGCCGCGTCTGGCTCAGAACACCTTTGCGTGCATCCAGGAGAAGCACCGCGGCATCGGCGGTGGACGCGCCGGTCACCATGTTGCGCGTGTACTGCTCGTGCCCAGGAGTGTCCGCGACGATGAACCGCCGCGCCTCGGTCGCGAAGAACCGGTACGCCACATCGATCGTGATGCCCTGCTCGCGTTCGGCGGCCAGCCCGTCGACCAGCAGCGCGAAGTCCAGTTCGCCGCCACGGGTGCCAACGCGCCGGGAATCGGCCTCCAACGCCGCCAAATGGTCCGCGTACAACAACTTCGACTCGTACAGCAGCCGCCCGATCAGCGTGCTCTTGCCGTCGTCCACGCTGCCGCAGGTGATGAACCGCAGAAGTTCCATCAGAAGTACCCCTCCTGCTTCTTGCGTTCCATCGAGCCGCTCTGGTCGTGGTCGATCAGCCGCCCCTGCCGCTCGGACGTGGTCGCGGCCCGCATCTCCTCGACGATCTCGGAGACCGTCCGCGCCTCACTGCGCACCGCCCCGGTCAGCGGATAGCAGCCCAGCGTCCGGAACCGGACCAGCTCCGTGCGTGGCGGCGAGACCAGCGGCATCCGGTCGTCGTCCACCATGATCAGCAGGCCGTCGCGGTCCACCACCTGCCGTTGGGCCGCGAAGTAAAGCGGCACAACGGGAATCCGCTCGCGTTCGACGTAGCGCCACACGTCCAGCTCGGTCCAGTTCGACAGCGGGAACACCCGGATGCTCTCGCCGGGCGCCACTCGCGTGTTGTAGAGCCGCCACAGTTCCGGCCGCTGGTTCTTCGGGTCCCAGCGGTGCTGCGCGGTCCGGAACGAGAACACCCTTTCCTTGGCACGAGAGGCTTCCTCGTCCCGCCGCGCACCGCCGAACGCGACGTCGAACCGGCCGGCGTCCAACGCCTGCCGCAGCCCCTGGGTCTTCCAGAGATCGGTGTGCCGCGCCGAACCGTGGTCGAACGGGTTGATGCCCAGCGCCACGCACTCCGGGTTGCGATGCACGATCAGCTCCAGGCCGAGCTCGGCGACGATCCTGTCCCGGAACGCGATCATCTCCCGGAACTTCCACGTGGTGTCCACGTGCAGCAACGGGAACGGCGGCTTCGACGGGTAGAACGCCTTGCGCGCCAAGTGGAGCAGTACCGAGCTGTCCTTGCCGATCGAGTACAGCAGGACCGGCCGTTCACTCTCCGCCACGGCCTCGCGGAAGATGTCGATGCTGTCGGCTTCGAGCGTGTCCAGGTGGTTCACCTCAGCACCCCCGCGAGCTCCGGCCGGCAGATCAGCAGGTCGGGCAGCCACGGGTCGGGCTGGTTGTACTCGAGCGGCCGTCCGTCGACGCGAGAGGCGTGCAGTCCGGCCGCGCGCGCCACGGCCACCGGGGCGGCGGAGTCCCACTCGTACATGCCACCGGCGTGGAGGTAGGCATCGGCTTCGCCGCGCACGACGGCCATGGCCTTTGCGCCCGCGCTGCCCATCGGCACCAGGACTCCGTGCACCGCGTCGGCGACCCGCTGGGCGAACGCGGGTGGGCGCGTGCGGCTGATGGCGATCCGCGGCCGGGCGTGCGGCGCAGGGAGAGCCACGGGCTGGTCCGTGCCGAACGTCCTGGCCAGTGCCGGCAGGGCCACCGCCGCCGCGACGAGCCTGCCCGCGTGCCACAGAGCCACGTGCACGGCCCAGTCGGTGCGTCCTGGCTCCGCGTACTCCCTGCTGCCGTCGAGCGGGTCGATGATCCACACCCGCTCGGACGTGAGCCTGCGGCGGTCGTCGGGAGCCTCCTCGGAGAGGACCGCGTCGTGCGGCCGGTGCTCTTTCAGCTGCGCCGCGAGGAACTCCTGTGCGATCCGGTCGCCGTCGCCCGGTCTGACGCGGACGAGCAACCGGCCTGTCCCGGTGGCCAACCGTGCCGCCAACTCACCGTCCGTCTCCGTCATGCACCGACGGTAGCAACCAAACTGAACAACGTTCAATAGCGTTTTGAACGTTGTTCAACGTAGGATCCGGACCCGTGAGCACAGAGCAGACGGCCTGGGGCGACGCGGAAGGCAGGCGGCGGGACATCCTGCAGTCGGCCGAGCAGATCCTCGAGGAGCAGGGTTACGCGGGCCTGACCATGCGCGCGATCGCGGTCGGCGCCGGCGTCAGCTCCGGCACGGTGTACCAGTACTTCTCCGGCAAGGAGGACGTCTTCGCGGCCCTGATGGAACGCCGCCTGGACGAGCTGCGGCACACCCTGGACACCGTCGACCGCGACCAGGGCATCGCGGGCGTGCTGAAGGAGATCGAGCCCCAGGTCACCGAACTGTGGCGCCGCTTCGGCAGGTCGGCCGCGCAGTGGGAGGCCAAGGTGCTCTCCGGCGGCCGCAGGGGCAAGGAGGTCGCGGGGTCGGCACAGGACTACCGCAAGACCATCAAGGCGCTGGCGAAGGCGCTCAACGAGACGGCGGCAGCGTCCGGTCAGACGCTCATCGACGACCCGGCGCTGCCGCACTGGGTGTGGGACTCGCTGATCGGGCTCGCCGACGACCTGCTGCTCCAGGGCGCGCGCACCAACCGGGTCAAGCCCGCGCACCTCATCGAGTTCGCCACTGGAGCGATCGAGCGGGGCGTCATTTCCCGCCGATGAGCGAGTCGACCGTCGCCGAGCCGTTCTCCCCGCAGGCCTTGCGGGACGCGGTGAGCGTCGCCGGATTGTTCGCCTCGTCCGACCTGCCCTGCTGCCCGAAGAGCCGCTTCAGCAGATCGACCTGGGCGTCGAGGCCGGCCGACATGAAGTCGCCGCACGACGAGTTGGTGCTGAGCCGCTCGTTCTCCGAGTCGAACTCCGGCCCGAACGCGAAGAGCAGCGCCACGATCAGCACCAGGCCCAGGGCGAACACACCGAGGCCGGGTCCGCTCTTGGTGGGGCGCAGCCAGGCCTCCGCCTCCTCGCGGAACGGCTTGACGGGCGTCTCCTCGGTGTCGATCCAGTACTCGAAGCTGTTGCCGTCGGCGATCTCGAACTGGACGTGACCGGCGACGACCATGATGCTCGCGACCTTGTCCCGCGGGTACGAGCCCACCCAGAACGGGTCCGGCCGCACCAGCACGATGCGGTCGGGCAGCAGGAACACCACATCGCGCTCGCCCCTGGCGAGCCGCTCGGTCTGGCCGGGCTGGATGACGACTCCGGCCAGCCAGGCCCGCACCTCTGGGCGTTCGTGTTCTTCGAGGGCCTCCACGGCGATCGCCCACAGGTCGGGATGTTCCACGTCCGTGCTATCGCTGCGGTCGTGTCCGCTAGTTACCCGAGGATGCCGAAATTGCTCCAAATGGCACTCAGTTCGCAATCTTCGAACGCTTGACGGGCAGGTCGTACCGCCGCCGGATGCTCGTGCCGAGCACGCCGATGTCCGCGCCGTAGACGTGGATCGAGATCGCGACCGAGCTGGAGTTGTTGCACACCTTGTGGATGTCGCCCGGCGGCACCAGGTACGACGCGACACCTTGCGGAGTGCGATTGAACCGCAACGGAACGAGGTGATCTCCCGCGAGCCGATACGTCATCTCTTCTTCTTCGCCGACGTACGTGCCGACGACGCACCATGACACGTGGTCGTGAATACAGGTTTCCTGACCTGGCAACCAGACCAGCGCGACGACCGAGAAGCTGCCGTCGGGTTCGACGTGCAGGACGTGCTGCCGGTACGCGGCCGGGTCCGGTTCGCGCTGCTCGGCGTCCAGCAGCTGTGGATCGGCGAGGTGGCGGGTGAGGGCCTTGGCGACTCGCTTGGCGACGGTGGCGTCGGAACCGCCCGTGTTCACGGCGGTGCGGATCGCGCTGACGAGCAATGCGGCGGTGGGGGAGAGCAAACGAGGCATGGTGGGCTCCTCACATGATCAAAGAGGCTCCGATCAGTGCGACAACGCTGATGAGGACGGTGGACAGCAGGCCCAGCGTCAGCGCGGGCAGTCCGGAGCGGACGAGAGAACGCAGGTTCACGGCCGTGCCGAGGGCGAACATGCCCGCGGCCAGCAGGAGGTTGTCGACGAACTGGGCGGTGGACAGCACGACGCCCGGCAGCAGATCAGTGGCTCTGATGGCGGCGGCGATCAGGAACCCCACGACGAACAGCGGCACGATCGGCGGACGCTTCCCGGCAGCGGGGAACCTGCGGCGTTCGGCGACGCTCACCGCGGCGAGCATCGGCGCCAGCAGCACGACCCTGGTCAGCTTCACCGCGACCGCGATGGCCAGCGCGCCGGTGACCGGTCCGGCGGCGGCGACCACCTGGGCGACCTCGTGCACGCTCCCGCCCGCCCACACGCCGTAAGCAGCGGGGGACAGGCCGGTGAGCGGGTGCAACGCGGGCAGCGCGAACATCGCGACCGTGCCGAACAACGTGACGAGCCCGAGCGCCTTGGCGACGTCCTGCTCGTCTTGTTCGCGCACGCCGTTCATCGCGGCGACGGCCGACGCGCCGCAGATGGAGAACCCGGTCGCGATCAGCAACGACAGCCCTTCGCCGACGCCGAGGATCCGGCCGAGCCAGCGCGTCACGACGAACGTGACGACCACGGCGACGACCGCCAGCAGCAACACCTCGTAACCGAGCGCCAGCACGTCCCGGAACACCAGCTTCAGGCCCAGGAGCACGATGCCGAGGCGCAGCAGGCGGCGTCCGGCGAGCTTGATGCCGGGGCTGAACGCCGCGGGGAGCCTCACCACGTTGGCCACGACGGCTCCGAGCAGGACCGCGGCCGTCAGCGCACTGACCGATGGCAGCAGCCAGGTCACCACCATCGAGACCGCGACACCGGCCGCGACCAGCACGAGGCCGGGTAGCGGTGAGTCGATCGCGCGCGCAGTGGTCTTGACGCTGCCCATGTGAGCAACCATCACTCCTGCGAGCTATGCGCAGAAGATGGGCATTTCTTGGGGGTCCATAAGCGGGCGTTATGCCTTGGTGGCCGCCGTCATCATCGCGTCGACCGTGGCGCGCATCAGTGGCAGCCGGATCAGGTCCGGCCAGGTGTAGAGGGCGGTCTCGCGTTCCGCTTCGGAGTCCACCTCGACCGTGGTCAGGCCGGGGTGCTGGATGAACGAGAGCAGCAACCGCGGTACGAGCGCGACCCCCAGGCCTGCGGTGACGAGGCTCTGGATGGCCAGGTTGTCGTCGGTCGAGCAGGTGACGTCCGGGGTGAACCCGGCTTCGGCGCAGGCCTGCTGGAGTGCTCCCTGGCAGCGGACGCAGCCGGCGATCCAGCGTTCGTCCTGGGCTTCGGCCAGCGACACCTTCTCGCGTCCGGCGAGCCGATGTCCGACGGGGAGCAGCAACGCGAGCGGCTCGCGCAGCAGCGGAACCCGCAGCATTCCGGCGATCGCGGCCTCGTCCTGGGGCTCGCCGCGGTAGCTGAAGCTGATCACCACGTCGACCGTGCCGCGCCTGAGCAGTGCGAACGAGTCCGGCGGCTCCTCCTCGACCAGTTCGAGGCGCAGCTGGGGTCGTTCCTCCGCCAGGATCGCGGCCGCGAACGGCACGAGCGACACGTTGGCGCTGGGGAACGCGCAGATCCGAATCGTGCCGATGTCGTGCGTGGCGATCGCGCTGATCTGCTGGTGGGTGGCGGCGAGCTGGTCGAGCAGCTCCGTGCCGCGTTCGGCGAGGATCCGGCCGGCCTCGGTGAGGTTCAGGCCGCGGCCCGTGCGGACGAACAACGGGCCGCCGACCTGGCGTTCCAGCGCGCGCATCTGCTGGCTGACCGCCGGCTGGGTGCAGTGCAGCTCCCGTGCGGCCGCGCTGAACGAGCCGGTCCTGGCGACGGTCGCGAACACCTCGAGCTGGCGGGTATCGAGCATCCACGGACGATAAGCCTGATCGGCCGCCCACGAAGGACGGCCGATCAGGTGGCCCCTAGAAGGTCAGCTTCCAGGAGTTGATGTAACCGGTGTCCTGCGCGGCCTTGTCACGCACGCGCAGCTTCCAGACGCCGTTCGCGACCTCGCTCGACGCGTTGACCGTGAAGGTCTCCTGGATGTTGTCCGCGCTGCCGCCCGCGCCGTTGCTCAGCGAGTACACCGAGCCGTCCGGGGCGATCAGGTCGACGACCAGGTCACCGCGGTAGGTGTGCACGATGTCGACGCCGACCTTGAGCGTGGCCGGGGCGTTGCCCGTGACGCCGGAGACGGTGATGTCGCTGGTCACGGCCGGGGCGTTGTCCGGGATGTTCACGTCCGCGGTGTTCTCGAACGTCTTGCCGGCAGGAGGCGTGCCGGTGTCGACCGCCGCGAACGCGTCCACGCGGCCCTCGCCGAAGAAGTTGTTCGCCGCCGTGGTGCCGGAGCAACGGGTGTCGGTGCAGCTCAGGTCGTCGGCCTGGGTGGCCAGCAGCTGGCGCAGCTGGGCCGGGGTGGCCGTGGGGTGGGTCGACTTGAGCAGCGCGGCCACGCCCGTGACGTGCGGGGAGGCCATCGACGTGCCCTGGAACGAGGCGAACTTGCCGCCGGGGATGGTCGACCAGACAGCGTCGCCAGGCGCCGCGACACTGATCTTGCCGGTGCCGAAGTTGGAGTACGACGACTTGCGGTTGGCCGAGGTGATCGCCGAGACGGTGACGATGCCGGGCATCTCGGTCGGCAGGCTCAGGCAGCTGTTGGTGATGTTGCGCTGCACCGGGGTCGAGTCGTTGGGGCTCGTGGTGTCGCGAGTCTTGTTCGCGAGGTTGTAGTTCTCGTTGCCCGCCGCGGCGACGTTGAGCACGCCCTTGCCCTCGGCGTAGGCCACGGCCCGCTTCACACCCTCCAGGATGGCGTCCTGGTCGGCGTTGTCCGGGCAGGCGAACAGCCACGGGTCGGTGTAGTAGCTGTTGTTGGTCACCGCGAACCCGTGGTCACCGGCGAAAACGAAGGCGCAGATGGTGTTCTCGGCGAAGAAGAACGACTTGCCCGGCTGCTCCGCGACGCGAACGGCGGCGATCTTCACGCCCGGCGCCACACCGACCACGCCCTTGTTGTTCTTGGCCGCCGCGACCGTGCCGGCGACGTGCGTGCCGTGCTGGTCGATGTCCCGCCAGGCACCCGCGCGGGTGTCGAGCTTGCCGTAGGCGCAGGAAGCGGACTTGGACGCGTCGAAGTTCGCCTTCAGGTCCTCGTGCAGGTCGTCGACGCCGGTGTCCAGGATGCCGACGGTGACGTTCGCCGAGCCCTGGTTGACCGCCCACGCCTTGTCGGCGCCGATCTGGGCCATGTCCGCCTGTACGGACTCGGTCATCGACTGCGGAGTCTGCGTCGCCGGAGCCGGGACCGCCGGGTTGGCCGCCTCGGCGGGCACGTCCGACGTGCGAGTCGCCCCGACCTTCTGCACGCCCGCGACGGTCCGCATCTTGCTGGCGAAGTCGGTGGCGGTGGAGTGGGCGACGACGACACCGATCGCGTCGTAGCTGCTGAACACCGTGCCGGCGTTGCTCGCGATGGCCGTCTTCGCGCCCGCCGTGTCGTTCGGCGCGGTGATGACCAGGTATGCGCGCGTGCCCGCGGCCGCGGCAGGGGTCGCCGCCGTCAGCACACCGGCGCCCACGGCCGCGGCGATGACCGCGGTGCGCAGGCGTGATCGTGAACCCAGGAACACGATTCCTCCAACTCCTAGCGGGCGATGCCCGCGCACGGTCGCGCGGGTGCAGGGGCCCGTCAGCGGTGTTAGAGGAGGCGGGAGGGCATTCGGGACGCGTGGTTTCAGAAATGCTCCGTTCGGTTCACGCCGAACGTCGCACGTCAGGCGTGGGGTGAGACGGTCTGCCCCAAATGACGTTCCGCGATCGTTCGGGCCTGAGTAGAACCGGCTGACATGACTGTTGTGACGTCTCTGGTTCTGTTGGCTCAGCTGGCCGCCGCGCCGTGCGCGGGCGAGGTGGTGATCAGGAGCGCCGCCGTGGACGCGGTGATCGAGGTGTCCGCCGACCACCTGGGTGTGGCAGCGCCGTCTGGTGCGCGGTCCCAGCGGTGGGTCCGGGCGGGTGCGCAGCTGCGGAACGTCCAAACCGGACAGTGCATGTCCGGGGCGGGCAACTACGCGTTGCTGCGGGAGTGCGACGCGTCGGATCCTGCGCAGCGCTGGAAGTTCGTGCCGGCGTCCGGCGGGGTCGTGCTCACTACCGAAGCAGCTGCTCCCGGTGCTGTGCTGGCCGGCAGCCGGGCCGTGCCGAACTCGATCTACGGCCTGTTCGAACCCTCCGGCGACCCGATCTACCGCTGGACCGTCACGCCTGTCTAGGGCAGGTGCTCGGCCAGCGCGCGGAGGGCGGCCGTCGCGTTCTCCAGGAGTTCGGCGGGGATCGGGGACAGCACCTCGTCGTGCGCCTTGCTGTTCGCGATCACGACCTCCTCGGCGAGCGACGTGCCGCTCGGCGTGAGGCGCACGTAGGTGCTGCGGCCGTCGGTCTGGTCCGGCTCTCGCTCGACCAGGCCGCGGGCGACCAGGCGGTTCACCACGTTGCTGGTGCCGCCGGTGGAGAGCAGGAGTGAGCGGCTGAGCTCGTTGGCCTTGAGGCGGTAGGGCTTGCCGCTGCGGCGCAGGGCGGCCAGTACGTCGAAGTCGGCGCCGGTCAGGTCGAACCGGGTCACGGTGGCGCGGGTGGCCTCGCCCAGCAGGCCCGACAGGACCATGAGGCGCTTGCTGAACTCGGAGCCTGCGACCAGGGCCTCCGGGAGTTCGGTGCGCCACACCGCCAGCAGTTCTTCCACGCGATCCGTCACAGGTCAGAGCCTATTGCACACCGTGATAGCTTTTAAGAAAGCTTTCGCGTGAGGGGGATCTGATGGACTTCGTGCTGCGCAACGCCCTGGTGATCGACACCGACCCGGTGGTGGCTCTGCCGGGCACCGACGTGCTCGTGCGGGACGGGCGGATCGCCGCGGTGGGCAAGGGGTTGCGGGCCGCTGTGGTGATCGACTGCACGGATCGGATCGTGTTGCCGGGCTTCGTCGACGCGCATCGGCACCTGTGGCAGATGCTGGTGCGGTCGTTCAGCGCCGACATGTCGCTCGGCGCCTACCTGGAGAAGCTGCTCAAGCCGTTGCAGGAAGTGGTGACACCGGACGAACTGCGGATCGGCACGCTCGCGGGTGCGCTGGAATGCCTGGCTTCCGGGATCACGACCGTGCAGGACTACTCGTTCGCGCCGACGTTCGCGCACGCCTCCGCCGCCGTGCGAGGGCTGCGGGAGTCGGGTGTCCGCGCGATGTTCGGGTACGGGCCGGCGGTGTTCGGGCCTGCGTGCGACCCCGACGACGTGCGGCGTGGCGTGGAACTCGGCGGCGGGCTCGTCGACATCGCACTCGCGCCGGTCGGACCGTCCTTTTCGGACATGAGCGTGGTGGAAGCGGACTGGGAGCTGGCGCGTGAGCTCGGGTTGCGCGTGCTCACGCATGTCGCCGGCGAGGGCAACCCGATCTCCGCGCTGCACGACCGCGGGCTGCTCGACGGGAACACGACTTTCGTGCACGGCAACGGACTTCCGGACGGCGAGCTGAAGCTGGTCGCCGACGCCGGTGCGGGCGTGGCGATCGCGCCGGGCCTGGAAGCCGAGATGGGGCACGGCGCCCCGATGATCCGCCGTACCCGAGCGTTGGGTGTGCCTACCGGGCTCGGTGTCGACTCGGCCGCGGTGGTGGCGGGGGACATGTTCTCGCTCATGCGGGCCGCGCTGATGTCCGCGCACGTCAGCGAAGGCGTGCACGTCACTCCCGCCGACGTGCTGCGGATGGCGACCGTCGAGGGTGCTTCGGCGATCGGGATGGGAGATCAGGTCGGGTCGCTCGGCGTGGGCAAGCACGCCGATCTGGTGGTGTTGCGGGCCGGCGACCTCAACCTGCTCGGTGCCGCCGACCCGGTCGCCGCGGTCGTCACGGCCGCGCACCCCGGCAACGTCGAGCGGGTGTTCGTCGCCGGGGTGGAGGCCGAGAAGCCTAACGTGGCAAGGGATGTGCGGGCAGCGGCCGCGCGCCTGCTCGCCGCGACGCGCTAGCTCAGGCGTCCTGGTTCGCCGGCGCCGGGTCGGCAGCGTCCTCCAGTTGCTCCGGCTGGTTCGCGGGAGGACCGTCGGCCGTGTCCTGCGGTGCTCCGTTCGGGGGCGCGGGTGGACGGTTGGCCGCGCCCTTCAGCTCTCCGGTCTGGATGGCCCAGAACGCCGCGAACTCCACGATCAGCCCGAGCTCGATGGCGAGAATCAGGTGGGGCCAGCCGCCACGCATGATGTGGACGAGCACGCAGGCCGCCAAGGTGGCCGCCATGACGATCGCCACGATCAGGTAGATGTGCCTCGACTTCTTCCCTTCGTTGTCCGGGTCCTGGACGCGGCCCTGGTGGTTGATCAGCACGACGAGGATGATGCAGACGAACAGCGTGGTGGCCGCGACCCCGTGCGCCTTCTCCTCGAACTGCCCGCGCAGCCCGAAGAAGGCGCCGAGCACGAGCACCTGCGCGACCAGGCCCGCGACGAGCCGCCCCACCTCTTTGCGGTTCGCCGCGGCCTCGTCCTCGTCCGTGATCTTGTCCTTGTTGAGCCGGGTGAGGAGCACGACGAACGTGGCCACGGCCGCGACCAGCAGCAGCGGGAAGACGTTGCCCCACACGATGTCCGCGATTCGTGCGTCAGACGAGACGTAGCTGCCGGCGCAGACCGGCTGGCCCTTGTCGTCGAGCGGCTTGGACGTCGGCGCGAAGGCGACGATGAACGCCATGAAACCGGCGATGTCGAGGAGCAGGTTCTCCGCGTACGTGGTGCCCTGGTAGACGACGAGACAGATGCCGATCGCCACCAGCACGCCCACGAACGTCGCCTGCAGTGGTGAGTAGTAGTAGGCGCTGATGGAGTGGAACGCGCACCACGGCGGCACGGCGTGGATCGCCAGCGCGAGCAGGAGCATCCCGACGAGCAGGGTCAGCGCCAGCCGCAGCGAGAAGTAGGTCTGCTTGATGGTGTCTTCGCGCTTGTACCTCATCTGCTTCCTCCTCCACGCGAACACGGCGCCCGACACCGCCAGCGCGGCGAGAGCGGCGTAGAAGAACACGTGCTTGACGATTCCGGCGCACAGAATGATGACCAGGGCGCAGCTCGACGGGGTCAGGCTGCCGAGAGCGATCAGGGTCGTGAGGTCTTCCAGCGCGTCGAAAGTGGCGGCGGCCACAGGAAGCCAGGCGAGCTTGCGGGACCACGTCCCCGGCTGGGTCACCGCCCGGATCGCGAGCGTCAGCACCACCGCGTACAGCGCCAGGAACAGGTAGTCGAGCAGCTCGAACTTCCGGTACGCCTGCCGCGCCGCTTCATCGAGGCCCGCCACCTGGTTCGAGGCGGTGCCGACGTGGAACCCGAACCGCGTGTCGAGCACCTCGAAGTGGTAGGTGTCCTGAATGGATGGACCGCTGAAGTCGAGCAGGCGGGACACTCCGAGCAGGACACCGACCACCACGAGCGGTCCGGCGAGGGCGGCGAGCGAGATCAGCTCCGTGCGTCGCTTCATGTCCGCGGCCTCCGGTCTGTCGCCCCCGACACCGTTTGACCGTGAGTCGCGGTCCGGCGGGACCCCGTTAACGCCGTGACAGAATCGTTGCCCGCCGAACCGCGTGGCCCAGCGTGAGATCACTCTTGCGGAGCAACCTCACGACCTCCGCGTGATCAGCCCCACGAAGTGGTTCATGTCCGCCTGCACGCATGCCTCGTCGGCGTGCTTGCCGGTGCAGCCCGGCGCCCAGCCGGAGCCGTCGCCGTAGTCGGACAGGTGGAACGGGATTCCCGCGGCGGTCAGGTGGGAGGCCGTCACCAGCGCCGTCTCACGGGCCCGGTTCTCCAGCACCGCCTGGATCGGGTTGACGGTGAGGTCGCCGCCGTTGCCCGTGTAGAGGGCGACTCCCATGCCGCGCAACGATTCCACGTGCTGGGCTGGGCTCTGGGCGTTCCAGACACCGTCGAACGGCCAGATCGGCGGCCCGAAGATCGCGTCGGCGCCGACGGTAGGAGTGCCGGAGCCCGGGTTCACCGAGCTCGCGGCCACGGCGGCGCGGATCTCGGAGTTCTGCAGGTCGAGGCCTCCGGAGAAGCTGCCGGCGTAGCTGAAGAGGTCGGGGCGGTGCTCGGCGTAGTGCAACGCGCCGAAGCCGCCCATCGAATGGCCGACGATCGCGCGGCCTTCCCGCGTGGCGACCGTGCTCAGGTTGGCGTCGACGAACGGGATCACCTGCTCCAGGTGGAACGTCTCCCAGTTCTGCGGTCCCGCGGCACCGGGGGTGACCCAGTTCGAGTACCAGCCGCGGCCGCTGCCGTTGGGCTGCACGGTGATCAGCGGGACGTCCCTGGTGGCGTTCTCGACGACGCGCTGGTTCCACTGGGCGTCGGGCCGGTCGGGATGGCCGTGCAGGTAGTACTGGACCGGGTAGCGCACGCTCGGGTCGTAGCCGGCGGGCAGGGTGACGACGACGGTGTGCCTGCCCGGTTCCTGGCCTTCGAGCAGGGTCGGCGTGGGCACCTGGTTCGTGGAGACGCTGAACAGGAACGTGCGGTGGTTCTCGTCCGCCCACCTCGGCTGGCTCGTCACCTGGAGTCCGAACCCGTCGGTGAACCGCGGTGGCGACGGTTCTGCGGCTTTGGCGTGCGGGCTGGACAACGAGATCGCGGCGGTGAGTGCGGCGATCAGGCAGGCTCCGCGTTTCCTGGCAGTGCGGTGTCGAATCGACATGAATCTCCCCTCGGTTCGCCACGGATCATGGCGTGAGGCCACCGCGCAGGACAGGCCGGGGACCGGCCATTGCTGGCCGGGTCGCGTTCGGGCTGGTCAGCTCGGCGGCGAACAACCGCATCAGGCCGGGCAGGCGGTAGGTGTCGTCGTCGCCCCACTCGGCGAGACCGAGGTCCACCAGGAGGTCCAGCGCGGCCTCGGTCTCGAGCGCACCCGTGCCCAGCGCTGAGGCCGCTGTGGTGGCATCGCACACTTCGTAGCGGCCGAGCAGCCGGAACGCACTCGCCGCCAACGGGTCGTCGACCGCGCTGAACGCGGTGGCGCAGGCGGCGCGGACCGACTCGCCGCCGAAGCTGAGCTCGGCCAGCCTGCGGCGTTCCGGGGCCAGCCGCCGCACCCACCGGGCCAGTGAGCGGGTCGGGCGGTGGGCGAGCAGGGCGCCCGCGATGTGCAGTGCCAGCGGTATTCCGTGGCACAACGACACGATCTGAGCTGCCGCGGCGGGTTCGAAGGCTGCTCCGGGCGCCAGCTGGGTCAGCAGCTCCAGACCGTCCACATCGGACAGCGGGCCGAGCGGGAGGTGTTCCGCGCCGTCCAGCAGCAGTGGCGCGCGGCTGGTGATCAGCATGGCGCAAGGGCCGGTGGCGGGAAGGAGGAACCGCAGCGGGGCGGGATCGGTCGCGCCGTCGAGCACCACGAGCACGGCGCGGTCCGCCAACCTGGACCGCAGCAGTGCCGTGGCCTCGTCCTCGGCGGGTGGAACGTCGGAAACACCGAGGTGTCGCAGCAACCGGTGCGGCACGCGGGTCGCCTGGCGGAGATCGATGTAGAGCTGGCCGTCCGGGAACACCGGCGCGACCCGGTGCGCGACCTCCAGGGCCAGCGCGCTCTTGCCGACACCGCACGGGCCGTGCACGACCGCCGCGGCCGGGGTGTCCTGGGCGAGCAAAGCCTGCAACCGCGCCGCTTCCGGCGCGCGGCCGGAGAAGGAGCGGCACGGCGAAGGCAGCTCGCGCGGAACCGAGGACGCTCGCACGGCGGTAGCGGCGGTCAGCGACGGATCGCGGTCCAGCACCGCCTGGTGCAACCGGACGAGCTCCGGCGAAGGCTCCAGGCCGAGCCGGTCCGCGATCACCCCGCGGTAGTCAGTGTAGACGGCCAGTGCCCCGGCCAGGTCGCCCGACCGGTACAGCGCGGTCACGAGATGCGCGCGCGGCCGTTCCCGCAACGGGTGCTCGGCCACGAACCCGCGCAACGGCGTGATCAACGAGCGGTGCTCGCCGAGGCCGAGCCGTGCGTCGAAGTGGTCCTCCGTCACGGACAGCCGCAGCTCCTCGACCGGCGCGATCGACCCGGCCAGCGCGTCGCAGCCGGCCAGGTCCTCGAGCACCGCGCCCCGGCACGCCGACAGCGCCTCGCCCAGGTGCCGCGCGGCTGCGGCGTGATCACCTTGAGCCAGTGCCGCTCTGCCCGCCTCGGCGCGTTCGGTGAACAGGTGCAGGTCCAGCTCGCCCGGCCGCAACGTGAGCTGGTAGCCCGCCTGTCTGCCCGCGATGCGCTCACACCCGTCCGGCAGCACCTGGCGCAGCCGATTGGCGTACGTGCGCAGGTTCGCCGTCGCGGACATCGGCGGTTCGTCCGCCCACAGCGCGCGGACCAGCCTGCGGATCGGCACCGGACGGCCGGGGTTGAGCAGCAGCGTGGCGAGCAGGAGGCGTTGCTTGAGCGAGCCCAGCACGACGTTGCGGCCGCACGCCCGCACCTCGATCCTCCCGAGAACCCTGAACTCGACTGACACGCCGGTGATCCTGGCCGTGACCGCTGACACATCGCCGACACGGCATACACGCGGCCGTGTATGCGCGCTGGGCGTCCCCGTGTACGGCGCTTTCCTACGTTGGCGCCACCGACGCCACCCGGCGCGGGAGGAAGTGAGGGAGCGCGAAACATGCGCAAGACGTTGGAGTCGCTCAGCGACAAGCTGCTCGGCGTGTTCGTGGCCAAGGCCGACGTGGGCGCGGGCTGCCCGCCGGACCCGTACTACAAGCACTGCTACTGCCGTGAGCGCAGTGACTTCCGCCAGCGCTGTTCGCAGAACGGCGCGTGCAAGGAGTTCTGCGGACCCTGCACGGTCTTCCGGACCTGCGGCGCGTGATCAGACGCCGTGGGTGGCGGCCTGTTCGCCACCCACGGCTCTCCCTTCTACTCTCGGAGACTTGCCATGTCAGTGCTCACCGCCGCGGTCGTGGTCGTCGGAATCCTGTGCCTGCTGGACCTGCTGCTGAGCTTCGGCATCATCCGGCGGCTGCGTCAGCAGAACGAGGCGCTGCGCGACCTGCGCGAGAACCAGGCGGCGGCCGAACCGCCCATCATGCTGACCGCCGGTTCACCCGTCGAACTGTCCGATGTGGACGTTTCCGGCGCGCTGGTCGGCTTCTTCTCGCCGAACTGCGAACCGTGCAAGGAGCGCATGCCGCAGTTCATCGAGTACGCGACCGGCCACCGCGGCAAGGTGATCGCGGTCGCCGCAGGAGACGCCGATGAGGTCGCCGACATGGTCGTGCGCCTCGGTGAGGTGGCCGAGGTCGTCGTCGAGGAGATGGGCGGCCCGCTGCACAACGCGTTCGGCACCACCGGTTATCCGGCGCTGTGCCTGGTCGACGAGTCCCGGACCGTGGCGGCGAGCGGCTGGGAGATGTCCGCGCTGCCGGTTCTCGCGACCCGGTGAACACCTCTCTCGGCGCCCGCCGGGTGTTGTCGCTCCTGGCCGGCGCATTCGGCCTGACCCGTGCGGCGGCACCGGCGGGCACCCCGATCTACGTGGTGCTCACGCTGCTCGGCGGCGTCGTGCCGCTGTCCGCCGCATGGTGCACCAAGGTCCTGCTGGACGGCATCGCGGCCGGCGGGGCTTGGGCGGCTCTGGTGCCGTGGGCCGTCGCGCTGGCGTTGACCGGACTGGTCAGCGGTCTGCTGCCGGTGTCGACGGAGTACCTGAAGCAACGGCTGGACCGCGCGGTCGCGGTGCTCACGATGGACCGGCTGTACCAGGCGATGGGGCGGCTCACCGGGCTGGCGCGGATGGAGGATCCGCGGTTCCGCGACAAGCTCCAGCTCGCGCAGCAGACCGGTCGCAGCGGGCCCGGTCAGCTCGTCGACGACGGGCTGGGCGCGGTGCAGGCGGCCATCACGACGGGCGGTTTTCTCGGCACGTTGCTCGTGCTGAACGCCGGCATGGCGGTGATCGTGCTGGTCGCGGCGGTTCCGGCGTTGATCGCGCACATGCGGTTGAGCCGGGCGAGGGCCGAGGTGATGTGGTCGATCACGCCGGCCGAGCGGCGCGAGGTGTTCTACGCCGAGCTGCTGTCGAGCCTCGACGCGGCGAAAGAACTGCGGTTGCTGGGCCTCGGCGATCTCTTCCGTCGTCGCATGCTCGTCGAGCTGACCGCCGCGCATGCCGTGGTGGAGGGCCAGGATCGCCGTGACGCACGGGTTCGCGGCCTGCTCGCAGGGCTGACCGCGCTGGTGTCGGCGGCCGGGCTGGTCTGGTCGGTGTGGCTCGCGGTGTCCGGCTCGCTGTCGATCGGTGACGTCGCGATGTTCGTGGCCGCCGTCGCCGGGGTGCAGGGCGCGTCGCAGAGCCTGGTGCACAACCTGGCCTCCGCGCACCACTCGGTGCTGTTGTTCCACCACTACCAGGAGATCGAGTCGCAGCCGCCGGACCTGCCGGTGTCCGCCGCCCCGGTTCCCGCCCTGCGGCAGGGGATCGAGCTGCGCGACGTGTGGTTCCGCTATGCCGACGACCAGCCGTGGGTGCTGTGCGGGGTGAACCTGACGATCCCGCACGGGCGATCGCTCGCGCTGGTCGGGCTGAACGGCGCCGGGAAGTCGACGATCGTCAAGCTGCTGTGCCGGTTCTACGACCCCAGCCGCGGCGCGATCCTGTGGGACGGCGTGGACATCCGGTCGTTCTCCGTCGACTCGGTGCGGGAACGGATCGGCGCGGTGTTCCAGGACTACATGCGCTACGACCTCACTGCCGCCGAGAACGTCGCGCTCGGTGACGTGTCCTCAATGGACGATCGATCGCGCGTTGTCGCTGCCGCGGAACGAGCCGGCGCGCACGACATGGTCGCGGCGTTGCCCCGCGGGTACGACACGTTGCTCTCCCGCATGTACTTCGACGAGGCCGATCGCGAGGATCCGGAGACCGGGGTGCTGCTGTCCGGTGGTCAGTGGCAGCGGCTGGCTCTGGCGCGGGCGTTCCTGCGCGACCGCCGCGATCTGATGATCCTCGACGAGCCCAGCTCCGGCCTGGACGCGCAGGCCGAGCACGAGGTGCACAGCAGCCTGCGGCGGCACCGCGAGGGGGCGACGAGCGTGCTGATCTCGCACCGGCTGGGCACGGTCCGGGACGCGGGCGTGATCGCTGTGCTCACGGCCGGTCAGGTTTCCGAACTCGGCACGCACGACGAGCTGATGTTCCTCGACGGGGATTATGCGCGGCTCTTCCGGCTGCAGGCTTCAGGCTATGACGAGGTGGTGACCGGATGATCTGGGTCGCGTTGGCTGTTGGCGCGGTCGTGGCGTGGCTTCTGGTGTTGCGCAACCGTTTGCTCGTGGTGACCGTGCACGGCGTGAGCATGGAACCGACCTATCACTCCGGCGATCGGCTGCTGGTCAAGCGCGCCCGCCTCGACCGCGTTCGTGCCGGTCAGGTCGTGGTGGTGCAGGTGGAAGCCTCGACGCCGGACGACCCGACCGGCGGCCGCCTGGTGAAGCGCGCGGTGGCCGTGCCGGGCGATCCCGTGCCACCGCAGATCCCGGTTCCCGGTCCGCGCGTGCCCGCGGACAGCCTGCTGGTGCTCGGCGACAACCTGGCTCGGAGCAACGACTCCAGGCGGCTCGGCTATCTCCCGGCGGACGCGCTGATCGGCGTGGTGCTCCGCCCGATCGGACAGAGGTGACATGACCACGGGTGCGGTTGTCCTGTGTGGACTGGTACTGCTGATCTCCGCGGTGAGCAAGGTGCGCAGCCGGTCCGACTACGCCGACTTCGTCGCGTCGGTGCCCGCGTTCGGGATTCCGGCGCGGTGGACGCGGCCGTTCGCCGTGCTGACGGTCGTGGCGGAGTTCGGAATCGCGCTGCTCCTAGTGGCCGGGTTCTGGACCGCGGGACTGGTGCTGGCGACGGGCATGTTCGCGGTGCTGACCGCCGTGGTGTGGCGCGCGGTGTCACGGCGGTCCGGCGCGGTGTGCCGGTGCTTCGGGCGTGCTCGCACCACGCTCACGCACCGGCACACCGCGCGCAACGCCTTCCTGTTGGCGGTGGCGGTTCTCGGTCTGTCTGCTGTGGACAGTCCGTTCGATCCCGCCGTCGCGGGGCTGGCGGCGGCGGTCGGCGTGATCGGTGCGGTGCTGGTGGTGCGGTTCGACGACCTGGCGGATCTGATCGCGGCCTAGGCGCCGTAGGCGTCCAGGAGCAGTCCGTGGAAGTGGTGCACGCCGTGTTCGGACAGGCCGGATCCCTCGGGGTCGTAGACGATCCGGCCCTGGTCGAACGCGGGCGTGCGCATCCCGCGTTGCACGCTCTCGACGATGCTGATGTCCTGCTGCTGCAACACTTCGTCGATGTACCGAACGCCGTCCAGCTCGCCGGCCGTGAGTTCTTTCGTCTCGAAGTAGAAGTCCCAGGTCTCGCGGGTGCGCTCCGGCCCGTCCGGAAGAATCTGCAGCACCATGAAGTTGTCGCGGCCGGGATAGCGCAGCAGGCAGGTGTTGGGCCACAACCACCACACCGCGTGCTGGTTGACCGTCGCGCCGGACACGTCGTACGCCGAGTTCTCGTGCTTGCCCGCCTCGGCGAAGTGGCTCGACCAGATGCCGTGCGTCTTCACGTCGTACGTCCCCATGTCGACCAGATCGACGAACTCGGGATGCGCGATGTGGCAGTGGTAGCACTCCAGGAAGTTGTCGACGACGTTCTTCCAGTTGGACCCGATCTCGTACGTGAGCCGCTTGGCGTGCGTCAGGCCGGCGACGTCCGGCGCCCAGAAGTCGATCTCCGACTTCAGATCCGGGGCTTGTTCAGCCAGTGCTTTCGCGGTGGGATCCAGGTTCACGTAGACGAACCCGCAGAACTCCTCGACCAGCACCTGGTCCAGGCAGATCTCGGACTTGTCGAAGGTCTCCATGCGATCCGCGCGCCTGGCCGCCTTCAGGCCGCCGTCGAGGTCGTACGTCCACGCGTGGTACGGACAAACGATGTTCCGCGTGATGCCCGAGCCGGTGAGCAGCTCGTGCGCGCGGTGCTTGCACACGTTGTAGAACGCCCGCAGCGTCCCGGCCCGATCGCGCACGATCGCGATCGGCATCCCGGCGACCGTCGCCGCCACGTAGCTGCCGGGTGACGTGAGCTGTTCGGCGTGGCAGACCCATTGCCACGTCCGGGAGAACACCGCGCGGGTCTCGAAGTCGAACCAACGCGGTTCGACGTACGCCTCGGCGCGCAACGACATCGAGCGCGCGGGATCGGAGTGGTAGCCAGAGGAGATGCGTTCAACGTCGTCCGCCGTGACACCCATGCGCCCGACCGTAGAGATACTGGAACGGTCGTTCAAGATCTGAGGCTGGTCGGCAACCGTTCGAAGCCGCGCAGGATGCGGGTCGGCCGCCGGTGCGCGCCAGGCAGCGGGCGCAGGCCGGGGAAGCGTTCGAAGATCGACCGCAGACCGATCTCGCCCTCCATCCGCGCGAGCTGCGCGCCAAGACAGTAGTGGCGGCCGGCACCGAACGAGACGTGGTCGCGCGCGTTCTCGCGGGTGACGTCGAACGCGTGCGGGTCGGCGAAGACCTCGGGATCGCGGTTGGCCGCGGCGAGCACGGCCGTCACGAACTGGCCGGGCCGCACCGGAATGCCCGCGATCGTGGTGTCGCGCGAGCACATCCGGCCCGTCATGAGGACCGGCGGGTCGACGCGCAGCACCTCGTCGACCGCGTTGCCCCACAGTTCCGGGCGTGACCGGAGAGTCTCGAGCTGCGCGGGATTCCTGGTGAGCAACGAGATGCCGTTGCCCAGCAGGTTGACCGTGGTCTCGAAACCGGCCGCCAGCACCAGGCCCGCGGTGGACTTGAGCTCGCGGTCGGTGAGACCGGCACCGTCCTCGCGCGCGGTGATCAGGCGGCTCAGCAGGTTGTCGCCGGGGTTGGCGCGCAGGGCGTCCAGGTGGCGGGTCAGCCAGGCGTCGAACGTGCTGAGCGTCGTTTCGACGTTGCGGAACACGCGCCACGACAGGCCCAGGTCGAGGCTCGGCGCGGCCGCTCCGCCCAACGCCAGCACGGTCGCGCGGTCTTCCGGTGGCACGCCGAGGATCTCGCTGATCACGGTGACCGGGAGCAGGCCGCAGTAGGTCTCGATGAGGTCGACCGGATTGGCCGGGTCGAGGCTGTCGAGCAGTTCGTCGGCGATCGCCTGGGTGCGTTCGCGGAGCTGTTCCACGGCGCGAGCGGTGAAGACGCGCGTGACGAGCTTGCGGTAGCGGGTGTGCTGCGGTGGTTCGACGACCAGCAGCGACGGCGGCTGCACGGGATGCGTGATGTCCCTGGCGGACCACGCGGCGAGCTTGCCCAGGATGCCGGCGCCGTAACGAGGACGGGTCGTCACCAGGGCGTCGTTGGTGAGGATCTCGCGCACGACGGCGTGCCGGGCCGTGGTGTGGCCGACCTTGGTGGCGGCGAGCGGCCCGCGGGCGCGGATCTCGTCGAACAGGCCGGTGAGGTCGGCGCCCGTGGACGCCTCGACGGTGATGCGGCCCTGCAGGTCGCCGCGACGGGCCTGCATGCGCAGCACCGTCCGGGGCAGCGCGTGGCCGATGCTCCACCGCACTGCCGTCTTGACGTGCTCCTCAGCGAGACTCATCAGTTCCGTAGCGTCGTCCACTCGGGCCGGTGCGTCAACGGTAATCTGCCGCGCCATGGAAATCCGGGCGTTGCTCGACGGGATGGACCGGGACGACTTCCGCGCCGAGGCCGCGGAGTTCGCGGCCCAGCACGGGCTCGCGACGTTCGGCCAACTGGTCGACCTCATCGCCACGACCCAGGACACCCGGCAGGCCTGCCGCGTCTTCTCGCTGCTGAGCGCCGGTGACGAGACCTACCTGGCGCTGACCCGGCACCCGAACCAGAAGGTGCGCGTGCACGCCGCAAGCATGTTCCGCGGTGAGCAGGCGTTGAAGCACGCTGCGGAACTCCTGCCGGTGCTGGCGGACGACGACTACTACGTCGCGCGGGAAGCGCGGTGGGCGTTCGACAGCATGGGGCCGGACGTGTTGCCGCTGCTGCAGGAGGCGCGCCGGACGGCCAAGGGCGCGGTCCGCCGGGGCGCGTGGCAGGGGATCGCCGAGGTCGGCGGCCCGGACGCGTTCAGCGAGTGGGACCGCCGGGTGCTGAGGCGGTTCATCGAGGCCAAGGTCGAGGAGGACCTGTACTCCAGCGAGGAGATGCACCTCTGCGGCGGCTGGTACGCGATCAGGACGGACGACCAGCAGGCCGTGCTCGAAGTGTGCGGCCTGAGCGACCCCGTGCCGGTGACCAAGATCCTCGGTGGTGACGCCTGGAACAACGACCACCACTCGTGGGCCGACGAGGAAGAGCACGTTCGTTGCGCCAGGGTCTACGTCACGGGCGCGTGGGACGGCTGGACGCTCGTGTTCGGCGAGCCGTTCGCGCACGAGTCCCGCCCGGTCACCGAGATCTGCGCGGTGCTGAGCGCGGCGTTCGGCGAGGCGCACTACTACGCCATGCACTGCCAGGGCGGCGGCAACGAGTGGTGCGTCGCGGAGGGCGGCGAGGTGATCCGCCACTACGACGAGAGCAACCCGGACGAGCAGATCGGTGAGCCGCTCGACGCCGAGGACGGCCTGAAGCTGCCGCACGACTGGAGCGACGAGAACGAGGACCTGGACGACTGCTGCGCGACCGACGTGGCGGAGGAGATGTCGGCCAACCCCAAGTACTTCGAGGGCGACGTGGAGGGACACGGCGTGCTCGCGCTCACCGCGTGCGGCCTGAAGTACGGCTCTCCCAAGGGTTTCCTGCGCATCACTTACTAGGCTTGGACGACCGTGGCCTCCAGCG
>NZ_JYJG01000186.1 GCF_000955955.1 Lentzea aerocolonigenes | reverse complement strand
CGGCAACGTTCCGGGCCACGCCACTAGCCTGGAAAACGAGTCGATCAAGGGGGCTGGGGATGAAGTACGCAATCCGGGCGGCACGGGTGTTCGACGGCGCGCGGGAGATCGGATCACCGCTGGTCGTGATCGAGGACGGCAGGATCGCGGCCCTGCAGGACACCGCCGATCTTCCGGTGGTCGACCTCGGTGACGTCACGCTGCTGCCCGGCCTGGTCGACTCGCACGTCCACCTGGGGTTCGACCCGTTCGGCGTGGCTGTGGAGCAGCTGCCGAACGACGCCGAGGACGTCATGCTGGCACGGATGCGCGCCAACGCCGCGGAGGCGCTGCGAGCGGGCATCACGACCGTGCGCGACCTCGGCGACCGCAGCTACCTGTCGCTCCAGGTCCGCGACGCGGGCCCCGAGGTGCTGGTCTCCGGGCCGCCCGTGACCACGACCGGCGGCCACTGCTGGTTCCTCGGCGGCGAGGCGGACGGGCTCGACGGCATCCGCAAGGCCGTCACCGAACGGGTCGAGCGCGGGGTCGACGTCGTGAAGATCATGGCCACCGGCGGGTCGATCACGCCGGGCTCGTCGCCGTTCGACCAGCAGTACACGACCGAGGAGCTGCGGGCGGCCGTCGAGATCGCGCACGCCGCAGGCATCCCCGTGACGGTGCACGCGCACGGCGCGTCCGGTATCAAGGCAGCGGTCGAGGCGGGTGTCGACTCGATCGAGCACGCCTTCTTCCTGGCGCCCGGCGGTCTCGCGGTCGACTGGGACACCGTGGACCTCATGGTGCGCAAAGGGATCTACGTCAGCACCACGACGGCGCGGATGCCGACCGCGGAGCCTGCTTTTCCGGTCAGCACGCAGCTGCGGCGCAACTTCGGCCGGATGCGCGAACTGGGCGTGCGGCTGGTGTGCTCGTCGGACGCGGGGGTCGGGCAGTTCAAGCGGTTCGGCTCGCTGCCGCACGGGATCATCGAGTTCGGCGAGCTGCTCGGCTTCGGCAACGACGAGGCACTGGCGTCCGCGACCAGCGTGGCGGCGACCATGTGCGGGCTCGGCGAGCGCAAGGGCCGGATCGCGCCCGGCTACGACGCCGACCTGCTCGCCGTGGCCGGGAACCCGCTGGCAGATCTGAAGGCGCTGCTGGACGTGCGGGCGGTCTTCAGGGCAGGCGAGCGGCGGTGACGAACTCGCGCATCCGGCCGTGGTCCTTGACGCCGCGGCTCGACTCGATGCCGCTCGACACGTCCACACCCCACGGCTGAGCCACGCTGATCGCCTCGACCACGGTCTCCGGCGCCAGCCCGCCCGCAAGCACCCACTTGCCGGTCGGCGGGTTGGCCTTCAGCCGCGTGATGTCCCACTGCTCACCCGACCCCGCCACCGGGGAGTCGATCAGCAGCAGCTCCTCCCCGAACGCACCGGTGCGCACGTCGGTGCCTGGGCCGAGTGCCGTGGCCCTGACCAGCTGAAACGGGAGCTCGGCCAGTTCGTCGAACGCGTCCTTCGGGTAGTCGCCGTGCAGCTGCAGCGCCCTCACACCGGTCTTCAACGCCAGCTCGCCCGCCTCCGCCGCTGAGATTCCGCGTACGACGGCGACGGTCAGCACGCTCGACGGGACGGCGGCGACCAGGCTGCGGGCCAGGTCCGCGTCGATCTGGCGGGGGCTGGTGGTCAGCACGAAACCGACGGCGTCGGCCCCGGCCTCGACCGCCACGGCGACATCGGACTCGGTGCGCAGACCACAAAGCTTCACGAACACACCATCAGCTTAGTGACCGGGGCCGCACTGTCGCGCAGCTAACAGTCACAGATCGCCCCGCCATCCGGTCCTCCTTGTACAGATGGAAGTACGGGCAACGGAGGCCGCGATGACGCAACCTGAACATCAGATAGCCACCTCAGTGCTGGTGATCGGCAGCGGCGGTGCGGGACTGCGTGCCGCCATCGAGCTCGCCGAGCGCGGAGTCGACGTGCTGGTCGTCGGCAAGCGCCCCAAGAACGACG
>NZ_JYJG01000185.1 GCF_000955955.1 Lentzea aerocolonigenes | reverse complement strand
TCGCCGAGCGCGGAGTCGACGTGCTGGTCGTCGGCAAGCGCCCCAAGAACGACGCGCACACGGCGCTGGCGGCGGGCGGCATCAACGCGGCGCTGGCGACGATGGACCCGGCCGACTCGTGGCAGCAGCACGCGGCCGACACCATCAAGGAGAGCTATCTCCTCGCGAACCCGGACATCGTGCGGGTCGTCGCGGAACAGGCGCCGCGCGGCATCGCGGACCTGGAGCGGTGGGGCATGCCGTTCGCGCGCGAGGAGGACGGCCGGATCTCGCAACGGTTCTTCGGCGCGCACACGTTCCGCCGCACGTCGTTCGCCGGTGACTACACGGGTCTGGAGATCCAGCGCACCCTGGTGAACCGCGCCGCGCAGCTGGACATCCCGATCCACGACACCTGCTACATCACGCAGATCCTGGTGCGGGACAACGTGGTCTTCGGCGCGTACGGGTTCGACCTGAACACCGGTACGCGGTACGTGTTCCACGCCGACGTGGTGATCCTCGCGGCAGGCGGGCACACCCGGATCTGGCGCCGTACATCTTCGCGCAGGGACGAGAACACCGGCGACTCGTTCCGCCTGGCGGTGCTCGCGGGCGGCCGGATCCGCGATCCCGAACTGGTGCAGTTCCACCCGTCCGGCCTGCTCGAACCGGAGAACGCGGCAGGCACCCTGGTGTCCGAGGCAGCCCGCGGTGAGGGCGGCGTGCTGACCAACGCGCCGGGGGAGCGGTTCATGTCCCGCTACGACCCGCAGCGCATGGAACTGTCCACACGCGACAGAGTGGCACTGGCCGCGTACACGGAGATCAAGGAAGGCCGCGGCACCCCGAACGGCGGTGTGTGGCTGGACGTCTCGCACCTGCCGCGCGAGCAGATCATGCGCCGCCTGCCGCGCGTCTACCAGACGCTCCTCGAGCTGCAGATGAAGGACATCACCCGCGAACCGATGGAGATCGCGCCGACCGCGCACTACTCGATGGGCGGCGTCTGGGTGTCGCCCGCCGACCATTCCACGGGAGTCGAGGGCCTGTACGCGATCGGCGAGGCGTCCAGCGGCCTGCACGGAGCGAACCGGCTCGGTGGCAACTCGCTCATCGAACTGCTGGTGTACGGCCGGATCGTCGGCGAGGCGGCCGCGGAGTACTCGGCTTCGCTGAGCGCGCAACGCCGTTCGCGCATCGTGCTGGGCGAGGCGCGGGCCGAGGTCGACGGGCTCCTGAACGCCGACGGCCCGGAGAACGTCCGTGCCCTGCAACGAACTCTGCGCAACACGATGACCGAACACGCGGGCGTCGTCCGTGACGAGTCGTCACTGCGCAAGGGACTCGCCGAGCTGGACGAACTGGAAGAGCGCATCCGCGACGTCGGTGTGCACCCGGACCTCGCCGGTTTCCAGGACCTCGCCCACGCCTTCGACCTGAAGTCCTCGGCACTGGCGGCCCGCGCCACGCTGGAGTGCGCGCTGGAACGGCGGGAGACCCGCGGCTGCCACAACCGGTCGGACTTCCCGGACCTGGATCCCGCGCAGCAGGTGAACCTGGTGTGGGCGGGTCCGGGCTGGGTCGACCGGGAGGAGATTCCCGCGGTGCCGGACGAGATCGCGGCGCTCATGCGGGACGTCGACACGGCCGGCAAGCTGGTCGAGTGACACCTCGGGCGAGGGGCGGGAACACTGGAGAGTGGGTGTTCCCGCCCCTCGCCGTCACGGCAGCCTCAGTGCCGTGGTGAAGAGGAAGACGCTGTCCTCCAGCGCCTCCACTCGATGCCTGTGCTCCGGCATGGTCAGCAGGTCACCGATCCCGGCCTCGTGCCGGTAGGGCCCGGCGACGAGCCGCATGCGACCGTGCAGCACCTGCACGGTCACCTCACCGGGGTGCTCGTGCTCGTGCAGGTGCTCGCCGGCCCGCAACGCCATCACGGTCTGCCGCAACGCCTTGTCGCGTCCACCGTGGACGGTCTCGGCACTGCGCCCGCTGCTGAGCTGACGCGCCAGGGTGAGATGGGTCTCCGCCAGCTCGGTCAGCGAGGTCTTCACCGCGGTGCCCTCAAGTGCTTGCGCGCCTCGAGCTCCTCGGGTTCGACGACGGTCAGCATCGGCTGGCCGGGTGCGCAGAACATCGTGACCACGAAAGCGGATTCCTCGTCGGCCAGATGGTTGCCGTCCTGGTAGTGGATGACGTCGCCGCCGGGCTCCCAGAACGTCCCGCCGGCCTCCACGACCCGCACCGGCTCGCCTTCGAGCTCGAAGTTGATCGCGCCCTTGACGACGTACCCGTACGCGGGCCCGGAATGGCGGTGCGGCGGCGCTCCCGGACTCGACGGCGGCAGCGTCACGAAGATCGTCATGGCCTCGGCGCCGTCCGGGATCTGCGGAGCGCCCGGCACGGTGCCGATGACCTCGATTTTCGGCGGCGGCCCGCTCTTGTCGGGGTTGTCCAGCTGATGCTCGTGGTTCATGCGCTCACCCGCAGGTGCTTGTGCGCTGCCAGTTCCTCGTGCCCGACGACGGTGAGCACCGGCGCGCCCGGCTCGCAGATCATGGTCGCGACCAGCGCGGACTCCTCGTCCTCCAGCGCGTTCGCACCCCTGTAGTGGATCACGTCGCCGCCGGGTTCGAAGAACGCCTCACCCGCCCGGATCAGCCGTTCCGGCTCGCCTTCCAGCTCGAACGTGATGGCGCCCTTCACGACGTAGCCGTAGATGGGCCCGGGATGGCGGTGGGGTGGCGCGCCTGGGCTGCCGGGCGGGAGGCTGACCAGGATCGCCCTCCCGACGAGCCCTTCCGGCACTGGCGCGGCACCGGGTGCCTCCGCGAGGATCTCGACCTTCGGCGGCGGACCGCCCGCGGTCTCCGGGTGATGCAGCAGTTCGCTCATACCAGGAGAGACCGGGCAGCCCGCCGCTTTGTGACAACCGTCAGGAGGTCTGTCCCACCCCGGCGACGACCTTCGTGGTCACCGAGCGGGTGCCGATCACCTGCCCCTGCTTCAGCCCCCACGCGTCCTTCGCCAGCACCGTGCGCGACCCGAGGTACTCGCCGTTCGAGGGGTTGATGACGATCTGCTCCGTCGTCTCGTTCTCGGTCACGCCGAGCGCGGTGCCCGTCCTGCCGTCGATCACGGAAGCGGAGCCGGCGATCTCCAGCTTCGGCAGGTAGGTCAGCGCCTGGTACACGGCGGACCGCACCTCGGCGGGGTAGACGCCGGAGTCCAGGCCCTGGCTGACCATCTGGAGGAAGACCGCGCCCTCGTTGCCCGACACCTCGCCGACCAGCTTCTGGTACAGCTCACGCGGGTTGAGGGGCAGCGTGGCGAGGTACTCGGGCGACGGGTCGCGAAAGTTCGCCTTGATCTTGTCGTGGAGTGCGGGGCCGCCCTCCGAGGTGTACTCGCCCTCGGCTTCGATCGGCGACTGGAAGTCGGCGGGGAGGTCCGCGTCCGACCCGATCAGCCACTGCCGGCCACCGACATTGGTGATCTTGTAGAACCACTTGCCCCTGCGGTCGGCGGGGATCCACCTCTCCAGCTTCTGGTCCTGCAGGTACATCCAGTCGTACCGGTAGTCCTTCATCGACCAGCGCGCGTTCTCCAGCACGTACAGGTACTGGCCCGGCTGCAGCTTCGCGTCACCGGTCAGCCCGGCCGCCTTGGTCAGCACCTCGGCCACGGCCACGTTCGGGCCGGATGTCCGCGAGGTCAGCGACGGCGCGAGCAGCGCGGCACCCGCGAGCACGACCATCGCTGCGGCCGCGGCGACCAGTGGGATCCGGCGCCTGCGGCGAAGCGGGACCACCTTGTCCGAGTCGATCCGCTCCAGCAACGCGGCCCGGCCGCGCGCGAACGCCTCGTCGGTCATCGGGGCGACGTCCGACATCGCCCACTTGACCGTCTCGTCCTCGACTGGACGCGCCTCGTCACGCATCGTCACCCTCCTGCCCGTTGATCTTCGCCCGCAGCTTCGCCCGTGCCCGGAACAACCGGGTCCGCACGGTCGCCACCGGCGTTTCGGTCACCTCGGCCACCTCCGCCGCGCTCAGATCGGCCCACGCCACCATGAGCAGCACGTCCCGTTCCTCCGGCCGCAGGTCCGCCAGCACCTCGGCGAGGTCGCTCAGCAACGACTTCGCGTCCACCACCGAGGCGGCGCGGTCGTCGACGTGATCGGCCACCGCGCGCCGGCCGTGGTCACGCGCCCACGCCCGCAGGCGACGGCCCTCGGACCGCATGTGCTGACGCAGCAGGTTCGTGCCGATGCCGAACAGCCACGCCTTCAGGCTCGCGCGGGCCGGGTCGAACGTGTCGCGGCGCTCCCACGCGATCAGGAACGCCTCGGACACCAGGTCGTCGGCGATCGCGGCGTCCACCCGCAGCGCCAGGTAGCGGTGCAGGTCACGGGCGTGGCGGTCGTACAGGCCGACCCACGTGTCCCGGTCCAGAGGTCGAGTCACCTCCGGCCCTCCAGTTCGCGCTGTCTCGGTGCTCACACAAGCTATTGGCCGATCGGCCCCTCCGCATTCCCATGAGGACGGTCACACCCGTCAGGTGGAAACGCGAAAGCGCGCATCGGCCAAGAAGTCGATGTGAACGAGACAGTGCTGATCAGACAGTTCGTCGGCGACGTCCCGCCGATGTCCCAGGACGCGTTCGAGGCCGGGCGACGGCGAATCCTCGCGCTGGACCGGTGGGCCAGGGCGCGCCGGGACACCCGCGTGCTGTGGTTCGCGGCACTGGTGGCGCTGCCGCTCGTGCTGGCCGGGATGGGCGTCTACTTCCTCGACCTGCAGGTGTACCGGACGGGTGGACTCGCCTGGCTGAAAGGGCTTCCGCTCTACGTGGGCTTCCCCGGCGAGCTGGCCGAGTTCAACTTGCCGTTCACCTACCCGCCGATCGCCGCTGTCCTCTTCAGCGGTCTCACGTTCCTGCCGGTGTGGCTGGCGAACACGCTGATGACGATGATCAGCTTCCTGTGCCTGTCGGTGGTCTGCTTCGTGGTGACGCGCAGGCTGACCCCGCGCACGAATGTCGTGTGGACGGTCAGCGCCGCCGTCCCGGTCGCGGCCTTCGCGCTGGAACCGGTGCACTCGACGTTCGCGTACGGCCAGATCAACCTGCTGCTGATGGCGTTCGTGGTGGTGGACTGCCTGGCCGTCACCGACCGCCGGTGGCGCGGGATGCTCGTCGGCCTGGCCGCCGCGCTCAAGCTGACGCCGTTGATCTTCGTGCTGTACTTCGCCGTGCGCAGGGACTGGCGGGCCGCGC
This sequence comes from Lentzea aerocolonigenes, assembly GCF_000955955.1. Classification (GTDB taxonomy): domain Bacteria; phylum Actinomycetota; class Actinomycetes; order Mycobacteriales; family Pseudonocardiaceae; genus Lentzea; species Lentzea aerocolonigenes_A. Next base: position 1,317 of record NZ_JYJG01000185.1, on the reverse strand, counting down.
TCACCTCGGTCGCGACCTTCGCGGGGCTGGCCGGAGCCGGATTCGTGCTGGCGCCGCGCGACTCCGCCGAGTTCTGGTTCCACAACGTGCTCGACGGGAGCCGCGTCGGCGGCATCGCATACATGACGAACCAATCGTTGCGAGGTGTGCTGCACCGCCTCAACCCGGGTCAGTCCACCGAGATGCTGCTGTGGGTGCTGCTGTCCGCCGTCGTCGTGCTACTCGCGGTGGTCGCGGCGCGCCGGACTCGTCACGACGTGGTAGCCCTTGTCGCAATTGCGATCGCGGGCCTGCTCGTCTCGCCGATCTCGTGGTCGCATCACTGGGTGTGGTGCGTGCCGGCGTTCCTGGCACTCGCTTTCCTGCGCCGCAACGGAACCGGGGTGGCTCTCGGGGCCCTGGTCGTGGTGTTCTCCCTCGGCCCGTTCAACTGGCTGCCCAGCACGGGTGACAAGGAGATGCTGTGGACCTGGTGGCAGCACGTCTACGGTGACGTTTACACGTGGATCGCGATCGGCGTTCTCGTGGCGCTCGCCTGGACACGCGTGCCTGCAGACAGGTGAAATCCCGTAGTCCGCACCTTCGGACGGTATTTTCGTACCCGGCATGCCGCTAGCCTGTACTCCGGTACACAATTAGACGGGGGTTCATGTATGGCGGGGACGCGACGCGTGGCCGAGCCCGCGGCGCCGACTCAGGCTGTCGGGAGGCGCGAGCGGCACAAGCGAGCCATGTACGAACGTTTGTACACGGCGTCGATCGAGCTGTTCACAGAACAGGGTTACGAAGAGACCTCGATCGAGGACATCACCGAACGGGCCGATGTCGCGCGAGGCACCTTCTTCAACTACTTCGACAAGAAGGAGGAGGTCATCGCCGCGTGGGGTGCGCGGCGGCGAGACACGCTGAGAGCGGAACTCGGCGCGATCGCGGGTGGGGGCCTGGACACGCTGACGTGCCTGGAGAACTGCATGCGGGCACTCGCGAAGATCAACAAGCTGGAGTGGCGCACCACGCAGGTCATGCTCGCGGCCTGGGTGCGGTGCGGCCACCCCATCTTCGAACAGCCGTACGCGACGTCGTTGTTCGCGGAGATCGTCACCGCCGGCAAGCAGGCGGGCGAGATCGCCGAGCACGTCGACCCGACGCTGGTCGGCAACATCCTGCGGGATGTCTACCTGGGGACGCTTTACCGGTACGTGGGTCGTGGCAAGCAGCCGACGACGCTCGCCAACGAGCTCGTCACGACCCTCCGGCTGGTGGTCAACGGAATACGGGAGCAGTAGCGCTGCCGGTCCGGCGTCTGCAAGTACCACC
>NZ_JYJG01000184.1 GCF_000955955.1 Lentzea aerocolonigenes | reverse complement strand
ACGCCATCGCCTCGGCCAGCGCCGCGACGTTCTCCGCTCCGAGCAGCTGCGTGGCGGGAACCGTTCTCCCCAGCGACTTCTTCAGCCGGGCGGCCAGTTGCGCGGCCATCAGCGAGTCGAGGCCCAGGTCGCGCAACGCCCGCCGGGTGTCGACGCGGTCGCGGGTCGTGCCGAGCACGGCCGCGACGTGGCCCAGCACCACGTCCCGGACGGGTTCGCCGGGGAGCACGACCGGTTCCCGGCGCGGTTCCGGTACCTGGACCGGTCGCGGCGCACGAGTGCGGAGCAGCTTCGCGACCAGGCCGTTGAGCTGCGCGAACGGAGCAGGGGTCCCGATGCGGACGGTGATGCCGCTCAGTTCGGCGAAGCACTGGTGCCGGGCGTCGAACAGCCGCACGTCGACCACGGGCTTGCCGCGCCGCCGTCGTGCCACGGCCCAGAACTCGCCGCTCGCCCGGCCCGTGACTCGCACCCGGTCCACGCCCAGCGGCACCGCGGACGAGTCCAGCGCGAGCAGCACGGCCTGCAGACCTGTCTCCAGCACGACAGAAGTGCTGGTGTCGGCCGAGAACCTGGCCACCGCCAGGTCCTGCCCGCGCCACGCCTGCCGCAGCGCGCGGAACGGTCCTTCGAACTCGTAGCCGTGCCGGGCAGCCAGGTCGCGGAACTCCGTGTCCCGCACGTACTCGCGGCACCGTTCCAGCGCCCACTCCAGCTCGATCGTGCTGATCTCCGCACCGCGTGCCAGCTCCCCGCTCGCGCACCGCCTGCCCTCGTCGTCGTGGACGGTGAACGCCCGCACGCCGGCGCGTTCCGGTCGCAGCGTGACCGTCAGCGTCGGCAAGGACTCCGGATCGACGGTGACCAGCTCGTGGAAACGGACGTTGCGCAGTGAGTGGTCACCGCGCGCGGCCGTGAGCACCGCGTCGAGCAGGACGGCGGCGGGAAGGGGCGTGAGGCCCCGGAACCGCAGTCCGCGCAGGGCTTGCGCGACGCCCAGTGCGGCCGTGTCGATCTCCCGGACGATCTCGGTGGCCGTGCTGAACGACTCGAACCAGTACTCCTGGTGCTGCCACGGGTAGGCGGGCAGCGCCACGGTCCGGCCGCCGCCGAACCACGTCTCCCAGTCGACCGGCACGCCCGCGACGTGCAGCGATCCCAGCGCCGAGGTGATCGTGCGGAGCTCGGGTTCACCGCGCACCAGTGATGGCACGGACACCGCGGAGCCGATCTCGCCGACCGCGTTGAGCAGCACCGGATGCGGGCTGATCTCCAGGATGATCTCCAGGACCACGGTGTGCGGGGCGTCGGCGAGGACGCGGCGCAGGGTGTCGCTGAGCCGCACGGTCTGCCGCACGTTGTCCGCCCAGTAGCGCGCGTCCAGCTCACGCCTGCCGCACTCCACTGTGGACCGGAAGTCGACCTGCGGCGCGTGCGGGCGCAGGTCGTCGAGCTGTTCGCGCAACGCCTTCGCGACCTTGTCCATCAACGGCGAGTGCGACGCCACGTCGACATCCTTCACCGGCCGGCACGCGATCGCGAGCTCCGCCAGGTCCTCCGCGACGATCTCCATCAGCTCCACCGGTCCGGCCAGCACGCACGTGCCGGGGGAGTTGTCCGCGGCCACGCAGACCTCGCCGCGATACCGGACGAGGAGGTCCTCCGCGCGTTCGGCGGACAGTTCGGCCCACAACATCGCGCCCGTGCCCGCGGTGTCCTGCATGAGCGCGCTGCGGCGGCAGATCACCGCGGCCGCGTCGCGCACCGACAACGCCCCGGCGATCTGCGCGGCGGCGACCTCGCCCATGCTGTGGCCCACAACGATGTCCGGCTCGACGCCCCACGCCCGCCAGTGCGCGGCCAGCGCCACCTGCACGGCCCACAGCAGCGGCTGGATCACGTCCATGGTGTCCCGCCACGGCTCCACGCCGGTCAGAACGTCCACAACGGACCAGCCGGCCTCTTCGCGCACGGCCGTGTCGCACTCGTCGAGCGCGGCCCGGAACGGGGGCGACACGGCGTACAGCTCACGGCCCATGCCGATCCACTGCGAACCCTGGCCGGGGAACAGGAAGACGAGTTGAGGTCGTTCGGCCGCTTCCCCGGACGTGGTCTCCCCATCCAGGAACGCCTTCAACCCCGCCACCAGCTCCGCCCGATCCGTTCCCGTCACCGCGAGCCGGTGCTCGTGGTGATCACGCCGGGCCGCCGCCGTGTAGCAGGCATCCGCCACCGGGCCGTCCAGGAATCCGGCGAAGGCCTCCGCACTGGCACGCAACGCCGCGACCGACTTGGCCGACAGCGTGAGCACCTGCGGACGTTCGGCCGGCTCGACGACAACAGCCGAGGGCGGTGCGGTGAGCACGACGTGCACGTTGGTGCCGGAGATGCCGAACGAGCTGACGCCCAGCACGGGCTTCTCCGCGCTGAGCGCCTGGTTGCGCGTGACGAGCTGCAACGGCCCGCCGGTCAGGATCTCGGCCTGCACACGGGCGTGCAGCGACGCCGGAACCACTCGGTGCTCGGCGATCAGCACGGACTTGATCAACCCGGCGATGCCCGCCGCCGCCTCGGTGTGCCCGATGTTGCTCTTCACCGACCCGAGCAGCAACGGGCGCTCCCGGCCCGTCCCGGCGACCTCGCGCAGGGCTTCGAGCTCGACCCGGTCGCCCACGCTCGTGCCGGTGCCGTGCGCCTCGATGTAGTCCACAGTGGAGGGATCGAGTCCGGCATCGGAGTACGCGGCCGACAGCATCTCGGCCTGACCGCGCACGGCGGGCTGCAGCAGGAGCCCGCTGCCCCTGCCGTCGTTGCTGATCGCGCTGCCGAGCAGGACGGCGCGCACGCGGTCGCCGTGAGCGACCGCGTCGGGTAACCGTTCCAGCACCACCGCGCCGACGCCCTCGCTGCGCACGAACCCGTCCGCGTTCACGGATCCGAACTTGCACCGCCCGTCGGGGGCGAGCATCGACGCCTGCGAGTAGGCGATCGCGTCGTCGGGCAGCAGGATCACGTTGACCCCGGCCGCGATCGCGAGGTCGCACTCCCCGGCCAGCAGCGCCTGCCGGGCGTTGTGCACGGCCACCAAGGACGACGAGCACGCCGTGTCGACGACGATGGACGGGCCGCGCAGGTCGAAGGCGTAGGAGAGCCGGCCGGACGTGACGGCCCGCAGTTCACCGCCCGCCGCGTGGCGCACGTCGTGGTTGCCCGCGGTGCGGCCCGCCCTGCCGTACTCGGCGGTGGCCTGGCCGACGAACACCCCGACGCGCCGCCCGGCGAGCTCGGACGGCCGGATTCCCGCGTCCTCCAAGGCTTCCCACGCGACCTCCAGCAGCAGCCGTTGCTGCGGGTCCATCGCGCGGGCCTCACGCGGTGAGATGCCGAAGAACTCAGCGTCGAACCCGCGCACGTCGGCGAGGAACCCGCCGTGCCGCGAGATCGTCCTACCCGGTGCGGGCACGGGCGAGTACCACTCGTCCACGTCGAACCTGTCGAACGGGATCTCGTCGATCGCATCGACGTTGCCCGTCAGCAGGTCCCAGTACGCGGCGACGGAGCTCGCGCCGGGGAAGCGGCAGGACATGCCCGCGACGGCGACCTGCCGGGAGGTATCACCGGTGGTCGCCCGAGATCTGTCGGACATGGAGGCATGGCGGTGTGTCACGGTCCCCCCGCGGGTTCAAAGTGGTTTCAAGTACAACTATGCACCCGGAGCCAAGTTTAGCCAGCACGGCTGACCGCTGGAAGCCAAACGTACGCAATTGCCGGTGCGTCGCCACTACGCAGTTCACCGGTCTCGCAGGGTGGAACGAGAAGCCCTACACTCAAAATCGGTCTTGCGTTCAAGTTTGTACTGGCGTACTCACTACAGCGGTTGATGACGGTCCAGCAGGGGGAGATCCGCACATGGCCAGGTTCGTGGTCGAGATGGTGTTCGAGACAGAGGACGAGCGGTTAGGCGACGCCCGGCCTGCTCACCGCAGGTACTGGGAGGACTTGGCCGTGCGGGGCGTGCTGCTGGGGGGCGGCCTGTACACGGACGAGTCGGGTGGGCTGATGCTGTGCGAAGCGGCCGATGACAGGGCATTGCGCCGTTTGGTCGACGGTGATCCTTATGTGCGCGGGAAATTGGTGCGCTCCGTCCGGATTCGAGAGTGGCACGTGCTCGTCGGCGGGTTGAAACTGCCGGTCGGCCGCGATCCTGAACCGCAGCAATTGGGTTTCACTATGGGCAGTTCCGCTGACTCGTTGATTTCCCGGATCGAGAACGGGCCGCGCATCGCCCGTGCCGCGATGGTCGCTGGCCGCGCTCTCACGGCGCACGAGCACCGGATCGCCGCGCTGATCGTGGGCGGCAAGACCAACCGGGAGATCGCGACCCAGTTCCGGGTGTCGGTCCGCGCGGTCGAGCTGCACATCACCAGCATCTACCGCAAGCTCGGCATCCACCGCAGGGCGCAGCTCGCCTCCGCCCTGGCCGCGTGACGGGGGAGGAGCACATGCGATTCGGCGTCAACGTCCCCAACTACGGCGACCGCGCGGCACCCGGCGAGATCCTGCGCTGGGTGACGACACTGGAGGAGCTCGGCTACCACCTCGCGATGGTGTCCGACCACGTCGCGCTCACGCCGGACGTGGAGCGGCTCTTCCCCGCGCCGTTCTACGACCCGTTCGCCACGCTGTCGTGGCTCGCGGGCCAGACCACCCGCATCGAGCTCGGCACCACCGTCATCGTGCTGCCGTACCGGCATCCGCTGCTGATGGCGCGCATGGCCGCGTCCATCGACCAGTTCAGCGGCGGCCGGCTGGTACTGGGCGTCGCGGCGGGCTGGGCTCCCGCCGAGTTCGCGGCGGTCGGAGCCGACTACCGCTCGCGCGGCCGGGTCGCGGACGAGTCGTTGCGCGCGATGAAGGCGTTGTGGGCCAACGACATAGCGAAATTCGATGGCTCGCACGTGAAGTTCGGGCCGGTGGCGACGGGGCCGCGTCCCGCGCGTTCGATTCCGGTGTGGGTCGGCGGGCACAGCACGGGCGCGATGCGGCGGGCTGTCCTGTACGGCGACGCGTGGCATCCGACGTCGGTGCCTCCGGGGTATCTGGAGCAGATCGGGATGCCGCAGCTCAAGCGCGTCGCCGAGCAGCGCGAACGGCCGGTGCCCGCGCTGGTGCCGCGCATCAAGCTGAGAATCACCTCCCGGCCGTTGCCCGACCACGGCCGGATCCTCGGCGAGGGAACGGTCGAGCAGCTGCGCGGCGATCTGCACGCGCTGAAGTCGTTGGGCGCCACGCACATTGTTCTGGATACGACATATCCGGGCGAGACGGTGCGCAAGCCCGCCGAGCACTACCTGGGACTGCTGGAACAGATCGCCACGGAGATTGTTGACCTGAGCAGTGGCACTCTGCGTTGAGGGGGAGACGTGATGGGTGATCTGGACGTCCGCAAACTCCGCATGCTGCGCGAGCTCGACGAACGCGGCACCGTCGCCGCCGTCGCACAGGCGCTGCACCTCACCCCGTCCGCGGTGTCGCAGCAACTCGTGGCGCTGTCGAAGGAAGCGGGCGTCCGGCTGATCGAACCGGTCGGCCGCCGGGTGCGTCTCACGGACGCCGCCCGCGTGCTCCTCAGGCGCGCCAACGAGATCTTCGCCGAGCTGGAGCGCGTCCAGGCGGATCTCCTCGCCTACTCGGAAGGCTCGGTGGCAGAGGTACGTGTCGCGGGCTTCGCGGCGACGCTGTCCGGTCTGGTGCTGCCCGCGGTCAGGGAGCTCCGCGACAGCCACCCCGGCGTCGTGGTGCGGCTCGTCGAGTCGGATCCGCCGCACTCGTTCGACCAGCTCGTGCGCGGTGACGTGGACGTGGTGCTGAGCCTCGAGTCCAAGGACAGCCCGGCCGCGACCGACCGCCGCTTCCACCGCGTGGCGCTGCTGGCCGAACGGTTCGACGTCGCCCTGCCCGTCGACCACCCGCTCGCGCACGCGCCCGTGGTGCGGCTGGCGGACCTGGCGAACGAGGCGTGGATCTTCTCCAACACCGGGACGTGCCGCGACATCTCGTTCGCCGCGTGCATCGCTGCCGGGTTCACGCCCGAGATCGTGCACCACATCGGCGACTGGGAGGCGACGCTGGGCGCGGTCGCACTGGGTCTCGGCCTGGCGCTGGTGCCGCGGCTCATCAACGCGGGGCCGCGCGACGACGTGGTGATCAGGGTGCTCGACGCCGAGCAGCCGACCCGGCACGTGTTCGCGGCGGTGCGCAGGGGGAGCGAGGAGGCGGCCCACCTGGCGGCGGTGCTCGCCGCGTTGACAGCGGCTGCCGAGCTGAAGGCGGCGGATCGTGAAGTTTCCCTGCACGATTGAGAGTGGAAAACCTCGATGGACCTGACCTCACGCGCGTGTGAAGCTCGTGGCAGAACTTCTCCGGTCTGGATTTCCAACGTGAGGAACAGGGATTTCTGATGTCTGCTGCCGTGTCCAGGATGAGCCTGGTGAGGTTGATCGCGCTCGGCCTCATCTGGGGCTCGGTCTTCCTCTTCATCAAAATCGCCGGATTCACCTTCTCGCCGGTGCAGATGGTGTTCGCCCGGCTGGTGCTCGGCGCGATCGTGCTGCTGCCGTTCGTTTACAGCCGGGGCGGGAAACTGCCGTCGTTCGGCCCGATCTGGGGGCATCTCGCGATCGCCGCGCTGCTCGGCAACGCCATTCCGTGGGTGCTCTTCGCCTGGGGTGAGCAGGGCGGGTCGTCGAGCGTCGCGGGCGTGGTCAACTCGACGACGCCGCTGTGGACGATCGTCGGCGCGTACGTGCTCGGGCAGGACCGCAAGCTGACCGTCTCCAAGATCGGCGGCGTGGTGCTCGGCATGGTCGGCACGATCATCATCGCGGCGCCGTGGAACGCCGGATCGTCCGGCAGCACGAGCAGCATCGTGGCGTTCGTCGTCGGCACGGTCAGCCTCGGCGCGAGCTTCGCCTACATGGGCAAGTTCCTGGCCGGCAAGGGCATCCCGCCGCTCACCCTGGCGGCGTCCCAGCTGACCGCCGCGAGTGCGTTGCTGCTGGTCGCGATGCCGTTCGCCGGTCTGCAGCCGCTGCACTTCCGCACCGACGCGCTGGTCGCCATCGCCGTGCTCGGGCCGATCTGCACGGGGCTCGCGTACGTCCTGAACTTCCAGCTGATCACCAAGGACGGCCCGACCGTCGCGTCCACCGTCACCTACCTCTTCCCGATCGTCTCGGTCGCTCTCGGCGCGCTGGTGCTCGGCGAGCCCGCCGGGTGGCCGCTCTACGTCGGTGCGATCGCGTCCGTCGCCGGGGTGATGCTCGTCCGCCGCAAGCCCAAGGCGGCGGTCGTGTCATCTCAATCCCCGGCACCCGCGGCGGCGAAGGCCTGACCCCCAGCCCTCCCGCCCGTGAAAGGGCCTCCCGGACGTTCCGGGAGGCCCTTTTTCGCGTGTGGCGCAAATCCCCTTCGGCATCCCGCAGTCTTTATGTATCAAGCAATTCTGCGGACTCCCGTAGTGAACTCCACCAGCTCTCGACCATAAGTTCAGCGGCATGGTCAACCCAACCGCCCCACGACTGGGTGTCGTGGTGCCATCAGGAAATGCGGCGGTCGAACCGGAAATCGCCGCACTGCTGTTCGGTCATGTGAACGTCCACGCCACCCGTTTCCCGTTGTTCACCGAGTTCGAGCAGCGGGAGCGGATCGCGAAGTACAACGAGGCGCTGGCTCCGGCGATCGCGTCGTTCGGCCGGCTCGGCGCCCAGGCGATCGTCGCGGAGTGCAGCGGCTCGCACTACCTGCAGGGGCCTGAGCGCGAGCAGGAGTTCTGCGACGACCTCAGCGCGCGGTTCGGAGTCGAGGTCACGACCGTCACGCGGACCGTGCTGGCGGCGCTGGCGAGCATCGACGCAACCGAGGTCACGCTCGTCTCGCCGTACGCGCAGTGGCTCACCGACCTCTCGCAGGGCTACTGGGAGGCCGCCGGGATCAAGGTCCGCGACATCGTCAAAGTGCGCTCCAGCAAGGGTTTCTCGCCGTACGACGTCTCGACCGCCGAGCTGGTCTCGCAGGTGCGCGAAGCCGATCGCCCTGCCGACGAGGTGCTGCTGATGACCGGCACCGGCATGTTCACGCTGGCAGCTCTGAAGGAGCTCAACGCGGGCACCGAACGCACGATCCTCACCTCGAACCTCGCCACGGCGTGGTGGGCGTTGAGCAGGCTCGTGCCGGACGCGGTCGTCGATTGGCGGCTGGCGCCGTGATCGTCGTCGTAGGCGCTGGACCCGTTGGCTTGACCGCGGCTGTCGTGTTGTCGCGGGCAGGTGTTCCGGTCACGGTGCTGGAACGCGGACCCGCGCTCGGCACGGCATCTCGTGCCTCGACGTTCCACCCGGCCACGCTCGACCTGCTGGCCGGGCTGGGTGTCGCCGACGAGTTCATCGCTCGTGGCCGCAAGGTGCACGACCTGCAGTGGCGCAGCCGCACAGGTGAGCTGTTGACGCGCATGGGCTACGACGCGATCGCGGACCGGACCGCGCACCCGTTCCGATTGCACGCCGAGCAGACCGAGCTGACGCCGTTGCTGCTCGAGCACGTCCCGGACGTCCGCTGGAACACCGAGGTTCTGGACGTCCAGCAGGATGACCGTGGGGTCGACCTGATCACGTCGACCGGCTCCTTCCGCGCCGACTACGTGATCGCGGCGGACGGCGCGCACAGCGCGGTCCGCACCACGCTCGGCCTGGACTTCCCGGGCACCGAGTACCCGACCTACGCCCTGCGCGTCATCACGACCACCGAGCTGGACCGGTTGCTGCCGGGCCTCTCGCCGATGACGTACTTCCGCGACCCGGTCCAGTCGTGCAGCGTCCTCGGCCTGCCGGACCACTGGCGGGTGATCCTGCGCCTGCCGCACAACGCCGACGTCTCGCCGGAAGCGTTGCTGCACAAGGCGTTGCCGACGCTGGCCGACCGGATCGACGTGCAGGACGCGCACACCTACCGCACCTCCCGCCGGGTGATCGGCGACTACCGCGCCGGACGCGTCCTGTTCGCGGGCGACGCGGCCCACCTCACGTCCACCGCGGGTGGCATGAACATGAACTGCGGCATCCACGACGCGGTCGATCTCGCCACCACCCTGTCCTTTGTGGTCAACGGCGACCACGACAACGCACTGCTCGACGAAGCCGCGCAACGCCGCCGGAACGTGGTCACCGACCACGTCATCCCGCGCAGCGAGGCACGCGTGTCCGGAGTGGACGGACAAGCGGGCAGCGTCGACGCCGCGGTGCGTCAGCTCGCCGCCACCGCAAGCGATCCGGCCGAAGCGGCGCAGTACCTCGTTCAGGCATCGATGCTCGATTCCGTGCCCCAACTGGAAGGGTCCGCTGCCCCATGAAGATCTGGTTCCACAAGCACACCGTCGAGGGCCGCCTGCCGCTGCTCGACGAGTGGTACCGCAAGCACCTCGCCGAGGTCGCCTCGCCCGGCACCGAGATCGTCATCAAGACGTTGCCGGAGAACACCTACGACACCGAGCTGCCGTTCGACCTGGTGAAGTTCGGCGCGCTGCAGATCCACTTCAACGCCCACTTCGCCCGTGGCGCGGTGGAAGCCGAACGCCAGGGCTTCGACGCGTGGGTGATCGCCGCCGGCCAGGACCCCGGCCTGCACGACGGCCGCGCGCAGACGTCCATCCCGACGCTCGGCTACGGCGAGACGAGCTTCTTCTACTCGGCGATGCTCGGCTACCGGTTCGGCGTCCTCGGTTTCATGCCCGCACTGCGCGAGATCATCACCGAGAACATCGAGCGCTACGGCCTCACCAGCCGCCTTGCCGCCTACGAGCTGGTCGACGACGGTCACGAGGCCGTGCGCCAGGCACTCGAGGGCGACTTCGACCGGTTCGTCGAGGTGTTCGACGCGGCCGCGAAGAAGGCGGTCGACAAGGGCGCCCAGGTGCTGATCCCCGGCGAGGGCATCCCGGCCGAGATCTTCTGGGCGCTCGGCACCAAGGAGCTGCACGGCGTCCCGGTGATCGATCCCGCCGGACTCCTCGTCCGCCAGGCGGAGCTCGCGGTGGACCTCAACCGGCTCGGGGTGGTTCAGCGCTCCACGGCGGGCTACTGGTTCCGCCGCCCCTCCGACGCGCTCACCGAGCACGTCGAGAACGTCTTCCTCGGAAAGGCTCTGTGATGTCGTCCCACTCTTCTTCGGCACAGTTCCCCGTCGCCCGTCCCCGCAGGCTCCGTCGCACGCCCGCGCTGCGCCGGCTCGCCACCGAGACCCGCCTGCACCCGAGCAACCTGATCCAGCCGCTGTTTCTGCGCGAGGGCATCGACCAGCCCCGCGAGATCAGCTCCATGCCCGGCGTCTACCAGCACACCCGCGAGTCACTGCGCAAAGCCGCCGCGGAAGCCGTGAGCGCGGGCGTCGGCGGCCTGCTGCTGTTCGGCATCCCGATCGACAAGGACCCGCTGGGCCTCGGCGCGACCGACCCGGACGGCATCCTGCAGGTGGCGTTGCGCGACGTCGTCGAGGAGGTCGGTGACGCGACGGTCGTGATCGGCGACGTGAACCTCGACGAGTACACCGACCACGGCCACACCGGCGTGCTCGGCCCGGACGGCGACGTCGACAACGACGCCAGCATCGAACGCCTCGCGGACATGGCTGTGGTGCAAGCGGAAGCGGGCGCGCACGTGATCGCCCCGAGCGCCATGATGGACGGCCAGGTCGGCCGGATCCGCGCGAAGCTCGACGCGGCCGGGTTCCCGCACGTGCCGATCATGGGGTACTCGGCGAAGTACGCCTCGGCGTTCTACGGCCCGTTCCGCGACGCCGTGGAGTCTTCGCTGAAGGGCAACCGCCGCGCGTACCAGCAGGTTCCTGGCAACATCCGCGAGTCGCTGCGCGAGGTCGACCTGGACCTGGCCGAGGGCGCGGACTTCGTGATGGTCAAGCCGGCCGGTGCCTACCTCGACATCGTCCGTCTCGTGGCCGAGCACGTCGACGTTCCCGTTGCGGCGTACCAGGTCTCCGGCGAGTACTCGATGATCGAGGCCGCCGCCGCGAAGGGCTGGCTCGACCGCGACCAGGTCGTGCTGGAGAGCCTCAACTCCATCCGGCGCGCCGGTGCGTCGATCATCATCAGCTACTGGGCGACCGAGTTCGCCACACGTCTGGAGCGGTGAGCGTGGGAGACGTCAAGCTGACCCTGCTGGGCATCAGCCACTCCTCGGCCCCGGTCGACGTGCTGGAACGGGTGGTGATCTCCGGCGAGGACCTGGATGTCGTTTTGAGCGAGCTCAACGCGGCCAACGAGTTCGGTGCCGTCTACGCGCTGTCGACGTGCAACCGGATGGAGTTCTACGTCGAGAAGCACGCCGACTCCGCCGCCGCTCTGTTACGGTCGAAGCTGGTCTCCCGGCTCGGTCTGTCCACTGAGGACGCCGAACGGTTCCTGTATCAGCACGAGGGCACGGACGCGGTGCGGCACCTGTACTCGGTGTCGAGCGGCCTGGAGTCGATCGTCATCGGCGAGGACCAGATCCTCGGCCAGGTCAAGGACGCGCTGGACCGTGCTCGCAGGCTGGGCACCGCAGGACCGCTGATCAACCAGCTGGTGCAGTCCGCGATCCGCGTCGGCAAGCGGGTGCGGACCGAGACGGACATCAACCGGGCCGGGCGTTCCCTCGCCACGGTGGGACTTTCCGCGCTGGAGCACGTTGTCGGCGCGATGTCCGGCCGGTCGGCGCTGGTGGTCGGTGCCGGCACGATGGCCGGTGTGGTCGTGGCGGCCCTGCGCGGCAGCGGCCTCGCGCGCATCGACGTGGCGAACCGGACACCGGAGAAGGCGGCCAGGCTCGCGGAAACCACCGGGGGCAACGGATACGGGCTCGACGACCTGCCGTCGTTGCTCGCCCAGGTCGATCTCGTCGTGACCTGCATCGGTGGCACCGGGGCGTTGCTGACCGCTGCGGACGCCGAGGAGGCCGTGCGTTACCGCGACGGCTCGCCGTTGTTCCTGCTCGACCTGGCGTTGCCGCGCAACATCGCCGGCGACGTGGCCAAGGTCGACGGGGTGTCGCTGGTCGACCTGGAGACGCTGGCGGGCAACGGTCCCGACGAGGCGGCACTGTCCAGTGTGGCCTCAGTGCGGTCGTTGATCGAGGGCGAGGTCGAGGGATTCCTGGCCGCGCAACGAGCCGCGAAGGTGGCGCCCGCGCTGGTGAAGCTGCGAACCGTCGCGTCGACGACGGCCGAGGCCGAGCTGGGGCGGTTGTTCCGGAAGGTGCCGGCGTTCGACGAGCAGCACCGCTCCGAGATCACCCTGTCGGTGCACCGGATCGTCGAGAAGGTGTTGCACGGCCCCACTGTGCGGGCTCGTGAGCTGGCGGGAGCCCCTGATGGCTCCCAGTACGTGGAGGTGCTGGGGAAGTTGTTCGACGTTCCCGGCGAACCGAGTGAGGTTGTCGCATGAGTGAGCTGTCCCTGTTGTGGAACGCCGAGTCCGTCGCGGTCATCGGCGCGACCGAACGCGAGGGCGCGCTGGGCCGCAAGCCCGTCGCGTACCTGCAGCGGTACGGCTATCCCGGCCGCGTCCTGCCGATCAACCCCAAGGGCGGCACGATCCTCGGGTACCAGGCCTATCCCTCGGTGCTCGACGCGCCCGGCCCGATCGACCTCGCGTTCATCGTCGTGTCGGCCGACCGCGTGCCCGCCGCGGTCGACGACTGCGTGGCCGCCGGGATCAAGGTCGCGATCATCGCCTCCTCCGGTTTCGCGGAGACCGGTGACGAGGGCGCGGCCCTGCAGGCCGAGACCGTGGCCAGGGCCCGTGCCGGTGGGCTGCGGCTGATCGGCCCGAACTGCATCGGCGCGGTCGGCTTCGGCAACAAGGTCATGGCCACGTTCAGCCCGTTGTTCTCGGCTGAGGCCGTGGTGTCGCTGGAGCCGGGCGGGCTCGGGATCGTCTCGCAGAGCGGCGCTTTGGGCTTCGGCGCGGCGTCGCTGGGCATCGAGCGCGGGCAGCGGCCCGGCTGGGTGATCACCACCGGCAACGACGCCGACGTGTCCGCGCTGGAGGTCCTCGCCGAACTGGCGCAGGAGCCCACGTGCACCGGGCTGCTCGGCTACCTGGAGAACGTGCCGGACGTCTCCGCGCTGCGCTCGCTGGCTGCTTCCGGCAAGCCGGTGGCGTTGCTGAAGTCGGGGCGCAGTGAGGAAGGCGGCCGGGCGGCGGCTTCCCACACCGGCGCGCTCGCCACGGACGACCGGGTGCTGGACGCGGCGTTGCGGCAGTTCGGCATCGTGCGGGCCGGGGACATCGACGAGCTGCTCGACGCCGGTGACGCTTTTGTTTCGCCGCGCCGGCCGGCCGGCCCTCGGGTCGCGGTCGTCACGACGTCCGGTGGTTCGGGCATCCTCGCCGCGGACGACGTGGTGGCGCAGGGTCTTGAGCTGACGCCGCTGAAGGACGAGACGCGGGCCGCGCTGGCGGAGATCATCCCCAGCTTCGGTTCCGCGAACAACCCCGTCGACATCACAGCCGCGGTGCTGAGCGACCCGTCGCTGTTCGACCGTTCGCTGGAGGTCATCGCCGCCGACGACACGGTCGACATGATCATCGGCTGCTTCTGCGTGATGACCGACGGCGACGTCGACAAGGCCGTGCGGGCGCTGGCGAAGGTGGCGGAGAAGTCCGGCAAGCCGGTGCTGGTGTCCCGCACCGGCGCGGACTTCCTCGCGCCGAACGCCCGCGCGACGCTGCGGGAGGCCGGTCTGCCGGACTACCCGTCGCCCGCGCGTGCCGTGCGAGCCGCAGCTGCTTTGTGGCAGGTGAGCAAGCCGCGTTCGGCGGAAGCGCCGGCGGGCTTGGGAGTGGAGACTCCGGCCGCCGAGCTGACCGAACCTGAGCTCAAGGCGCTGTTGGCTGCTTCAGGTCTGTCCGTGCCGGTCGGGCGTGTGGTGGCGTCGGCGTCCGAGGCCAAGGCCGTGGTGGACGAGGTCGGCGGCACCGCGGTGTTCAAGGCGGTCGTGCCCGGCCTGGTGCACAAGACCGATGTCGGCGCGGTGAAGGTCGGTGTGCCGTCTGCGGAAGCCGCGGAGGCGTTCGACGAGCTGTCGGCGTTCGGTGGCGCGGTGCTGGTCGAGGAACTGGTCGGCGAGGGCGTCGAGCTGATCATCGGCGTGCACACCTCGGACCTCGGCCTGGTGCTGACGCTGGGTCTCGGCGGCATCTTCACCGAGGCGCTGGACGACGCGACCTCCCGGTTACTGCCGCTCGCTCCTGGCGATGCGGCGCAGATGGTCGGTGAGCTGCGCGGCAAGGCTTTGCTGGACGGCGCGCGTGGCCGTGCGGCGGCTGACGTCGCGTCGCTGGTGCGGACGCTGGAGACCGTCGCGGCGCTGGTGTCCGGTTGGGAGGGCGGGTTCGAGCTCGACCTCAACCCCGTTCGAGTGCTGGAGTCGGGCACGAAGATCCTCGACGCCGCCCACGTGATCGCGAAGGAAGTCTGATGACCCTGTCCATTGTGGATATCGGCAAGCCCGCGGCGGCTCCCGAGTCCGAAGCGCTGTTCTCGCGTGCGCAGCAGACCGTGCCGGGCGGCGTGAACTCGCCGGTGCGGGCGTTCCACGCGGTCGGTGGCACGCCGCGGTTCATGAAGAGCGGCAAGGGCGCGTACATCACCGACGCCGACGGCCGCGAGTACGTGGACCTGATCTGCTCGTGGGGCCCGATGATCCTCGGACACGCCCACCCGGCCGTGCAGGAGGCCGTGTACGAGGCGATCGGTCACGGCACGTCGTTCGGCACTCCGACGCTGAACGAGGTCCTGCTGGCCGAGGAGATCGTGGCCCGCGTGGAGCCGGTGGAGTCGGTGCGGCTGGTCAGTTCCGGCACCGAGGCGACGATGTCCGCGATCCGCCTGGCGCGCGGTTTCACCGGCCGCACCAAGGTGATCAAGTTCGCGGGCTGCTACCACGGCCACGTCGACGCGCTGCTCGCCGCGGCCGGCTCGGGTGTCGCCACGTTCGCCCTGCCGGACACGCCCGGCGTCACGGGTGCGCAGGCCAGCGACACGATTGTGCTGCCGTACAACGACCTTGACGCCGTGCGCGCCGCGTTCGCGGAGAACCCGGACACCATCGCGTGCGTGATCACCGAGGCGTCGCCGGGCAACATGGGCGTCATCCCGCCTGCTCCCGGCTTCACCGCCGGGTTGCGCGAGCTGACGTCCGCGTTCGGTGCGCTGCTGATCTCGGACGAGGTGATGACCGGGTTCCGGCTGTCGCGCGCCGGTTGGTACGGCCGCGAAGGTGTTGCCGCCGACCTGTTCACCTTCGGCAAGGTGATGGGCGGCGGGTTCCCAGCGGCGGCGTTCGGCGGTCGCGCCGACGTGATGGGCCACCTCGCACCGGCCGGTCCGGTGTACCAGGCGGGCACGTTGTCCGGGAATCCCGTTGCCACGGCAGCGGGTCTGGCGACGCTGCGGCACTGCACGCCCGAGGTGTACACGCACCTCGACGCGACGGCCACGGTGGTCGGCGGGATGATCTCGGACGCACTGGCTCGTGAGGGCGTCGAACACCAGTTGCAGCACAGCGGCAACATGTTCTCGGTGTTCTTCTCGTCCGAGCCGGTCACGGACTTCGCGGAGGCCAAGGCCAGCGAGACGTTCCGCTACAACGCCTTCTTCCACGCCATGCTGAACCAGGGCGTCTACCTCCCCCCGTCAGCCCTGGAATCCTGGTTCCTCTCCGCAGCCCACGACGACACCGCTCTGGACCGAATCGCCTCGGCCCTCCCCCTAGCCGCCAAGGCCGCCGCCTCCGCCTAGCGGCTTTCACGATGAAGGGAACCTT
>NZ_JYJG01000195.1 GCF_000955955.1 Lentzea aerocolonigenes | reverse complement strand
GTACTGCTCGCCTTCGGCATCGCTTGGTGCCGCCTTCGGCGGGTGGGTAGACCCAGGCCGCTGGCCGTCGTGTCTAGAGGTGTTCCTTGCTCAGCTTGTTCCAGAGGGCTGGGAGTTCGGCTTCTGTTTTGTGGGCCAGTTCTACTTCCTTGCCGTAGAGGAGGCCGAAGGTGAAGCCGTTCTCGTCGCCACGGCCCAGGTTCAGGAGGACGGGGCGGGCCACCACCGAGTCCTGGTGTTCGCCTAGGAGTGTTTGGACGTCCTTGGCTCGCTTGCGGAGGGCCTTGGCGTGCTTGCCCAGGGCCGGTTCGGCTACTTCGGCCGAGTAGCGGAGGCGTTTGGCTGCTTTGCGGGCCTCGTGGAGAGGTTCGTCGCCGTCGCGGGCTGCCAGGGCTGTTTCTACTCGGACGTCCAGGCGGTGGCGGGCCTTTTCGACCAGGCGGGGGAGGACGTCCTTCGCTTTGCCCGAGGCCAGTGCCGTGAGTGGAGGTGTGGCCAGCAGTGAGTCGATCGAGTTCAGCAAGGAGAAGTAGCGCTTGTTGTCGAGGGCGGCTACGGAGTCCTTGTGGGCCTTGGCTTCCAGCGGGGCGAAGTGGCGCGTCATGCGGGCGGCTACGTCGCCCAGCACCAGTTCTGGGGGGAGGGAGTGGAG
>NZ_JYJG01000194.1 GCF_000955955.1 Lentzea aerocolonigenes | reverse complement strand
GTGTATAAGAGACAGGTTCTGGGGGGAGGGAGTGGAGGGCGTCCTCGAAGCGCATGCGGAGGACTTCCAGGTCTCGGGAGGTGCCTAGGACTGTGGCGAGCCACTTGAGTTCGTCGGTCAGGGTTCGCGTCGCTTCGCGGTCGACGATTTTGCCGAACGCTTGCAGGGCCGACCGCATTCGGCGGGTGGCTACTCGCATCTGGTGGACGGCGTCGTGTTCGTTGCGGCGGACTCGGGGGTCCTGGTTCTGGAGGGCCGCGCGCTGTTCGTGGAGGTAGGCGAGGAGGACTTCGCCTGCGGTGGATTTCTTACCGGTGGACGGGATGGCGTCCCGTTTTACGCCGATCACTTGGGAGAGCTTGGATTTTGAGGCGGAGGGGTGGATTCCGGCTGTGCTCAGGTGTTGTTCGACGGTGTCGAGGAGTTTGCGGTCGCCGCCTGAGCCCAGTTCGACTTCGATCTCGCGCCAACTCGTGGTGGTGGTCGAGGAGCCCATGGTTTGGGCGGTGACCACGTCGTCGACGACCTCGGCCAGGAGTTCGCCGTTGCCGTTGGTGAGTTGCCAGCGGCGGCGGTTGGTGTGGATTTCGGCGATCGGGCCGAGGCCGGAGCCTCGGGTGTGGGCTCGGACCAGGGAGGAGAGGTCTTTCGGGGGTTGTTTCACGGCGCGGCCCAGTGGGGCTCGGACTTCCTGGCGGGAGTCTGCGTCGTCGGCCGGGAGTTTGAGGTGCCAGCCCTCGTCGTCGCCGCCCACGCGGCGGCGCAGCGTTACGCCGGCTCGGGCCAGGCGGTAGTCGTCGGTGTCGAAGTACGTGGCTTTTAGGTCGAACTCCTCCGGGCCCGTTGCCACGCCGGTGATGGCGGTGAGGTCCGGCAGACTCGCGTCCGATGGGGCCTCGTACTTGCGCTCGGTCTCAGTAACGGAGGTCGCCATTTACTAGTAATACCTCGTTTCTCCGCAGTTCACCCAGTGTGGTGACGGTGCGTGAGGGGTGGTTGCCACGGCCGGGCGGAATCCCGACCTCGAATGCGTGTAATGAGTGGTGACCGCCTTGGCGGTGGTCGGAGTGTCCGGTTCGCTGGTCGCGTGCCCACGGAGAAGGAACGGCTTGAGGTTGTCGAGCCGCAGGTCGCCACGTTGATCAGTCACGTCGGTCAGCTCTCGGCGGAGCTGGAACGCGTCACCGCCCGGCTGACGGTGTTGGAGCGGCGGTTGTCGGGGGCCGGCGACGGGCCGCTGGTGGATCTCGACGCGGTGGCGGGGGACATCGCGCCACTGGTCGAGGCGTTGCGCAGGGCGTGGGACGCCGAGCAGGAGATCCTCGCCGATCCCGCGCGCGTCGAGTTGAAGCAGGAGGTGCTGGAGTTCGACGGGCTCAAGGCTCGCCGGGACGACGCCAAGTCCAAACTGGACGGTGGGCGGGTGCCCCGGTTCGAGCGGGACGCGCTGTCGCACGAGGTTCGCCAGATGGAGTGGCTGATCAACGCCAACGAGGCGAGCGCGCAGCGGGCGGCCGAGCGGTTGGCGGCCGACGAGGACGCGGCCGGTGAGGAGTGGCGGACCGAGGCGGTGCTCGCCGGGGACAAGGCTCGTGGCGAGATCAAGGACGCGGCCGAGCGGCGCATCTCCGAGGCGCTGTCGCAGTACGCGCGCATGCCCGTGTGGTTCCGGGTGGGCCTCGGGGAGATTCCGACGCCCGACCCGTCGTTCTGGCTCGAGTCGGCGATCGCGGTGCTCGCGTACCGGCTGGAGTACGGGGTGACGGACGCGGTCACGCCGCTCGGGGCGCCGCCGTCGGCCAAGAGCGGGTGTCAGAACTGGGTGCGCCGGACGAACGTCCACGCGGACATCACCGACCGGCTCACGACGCTGGCCGCCACGTTCCACCTGCAGTAGCCTGTTCTGCAACCGCTGGGTTGCAGGAGGTGGGCGAGTGGACCGGATCGAACGCGACGTGCTGATCAACGCGTCGCCGCAGCGTGTGTGGAACGCGCTGACCTCCGCCGAGCACCTCGGCACGTGGTTCGGCGACGCGGGCGCGACGGTGTCGGCGCTCGAGCCCGGTGGTGAGGTCACGCTGACGTGGGCGGAGCACGGCATCGGGCGTGCGATCATCGAGAAGGTCGAGCCCGAGTCGTTCTTCTCGTGGCGCTGGTCCGGTCCGCTCGGGGTGGAGCCGGTGCCCGGCAACGCGACGCTGGTCGAGTTCACGCTCACGCCGCAGGACGGTGGCACGTTGCTGCAGGTCGTGGAGAGCGGGTTCACGGAGCTCGACCTGCCGTCGGAGGAGCAGGAGAAGTACGCGTCCGGCAACGTCGACGGCTGGGGCCATGAGCTGGACGAGCTGCGGGAGTACCTGGAGAAGTGAGTCAGGTCGATGACGTGCTGGCCGCGCTCGCGGATCCGATGCGCAGACGGATTCTCGATCTCGTGGCGGCGAGGGGCGCGGCGTCGGCGTCCGCGCTCGCGAACGAGCTGCCGGTGAGCCGGCAGGCGATCGTGAAGCACCTCGGTGTGCTGGAGAAGGCCGGCCTGGTGGCGTCCGAGCGGGCCGGCCGGGAGAACAACTTCTCCGTCCGGGCCGAGGCGCTGGACGCCACCGCCACCTGGATGTCCTCGCTCGCCTCGCAGTGGGACAAGCGACTGGCCGCGATCAAGAAGATCGCTGAGGGGTGAGCGCCTCGCTGCCCGCCGTGGCCCGGCGCCGGACCCACCGCGTTCAGGCGGACCGTTGCGGCATGAGGTTTCCGCCGACCATCGTGGCCAGCACCGGGATGTCCGCGATGGCGTCGCTCGTGCGCGGATCGTCGCCGAGCACCACGAGGTCCGCGAGCTTGCCCGGCGTGAGGCTGCCCAGCACGTGCTCCTTGCGGCACGCGTAGGCGCTGCCGAGCGTGTACGCACGGATCGCCTCCTCGACGGTGATCGCCTCGTCCGGCCCGACCGCCCGGCCGCCGGAAGAACGCCTGCGCACCATGAACTCGATGGCGCGCAACGGTGATCCGTCCGCGACCGGCCGGTCCGAGCTGCCCGCGACAGTGATCCCGTGGTCGAGGAACGACCTGCCGCGGTACATCCAGGGTGCCCGGTTTTCGCCCATGATCACGCTGTAGTCGTCGCCGTACGCCCACAGGAAAGTCGGCTGGACGACGGGTATCAGCCTCAGGGCCGCGATCCGTTCGAGTTGATCGGGCCGGACGAGACCGCAGTGCTCGATCCGGTGTCGCGCGTCTTCGCGAGGAAGCTGTTTCTGCGCTTCCGCCACCGCGTCCAGGGTGAAGTCGATCGCGCGGTCGCCGATCGCGTGGATCGCGAGCTGCCATCCCGCGCGGTGCCCGTCGATGATCGCCGCCCGCATGAACTCCTCGGACTCGGCGAGCTGACCGGAGTTGCCGGTGCCGGTGTAGGGCTCGGACATCGCGGCCGTGCGCGCGATCATGCCGCCGTCGGTCCACAGCTTCATGGCGCCCAACGACAGCATGTCGTCGCCGAACCCGGTGTGCAGGCCGAGATCGATCGCCCGCGGAATCCCGTCCGCCGGGTCGGCGGCGACGTCGTGCAGCACGTACGCGGAAACCATGAGATCGGCAGCTTTGCGCGTTGGTGCGCGGCGGCTTCCAGCGGACTGCTGGCGATCAGGCCCGCGCCGATACCCGCCTCGGCGCACATCGTCACGCCCTCGGACAGCACCTGCCGAGCGCTCTCGTGCAGCTCGGCGGTGATCTCGTCGATCGAGTACGGCAGCCGCAACGACCGCGCGGCCAACTGCTCGTTCTCGGTCAGCCAGCCGTCGCCGGTGATGCCCGGAAGCTGGTTCAGCACCACCGAGTTCACCACGCACGCGTGCCCGGAGATGTCCGCGATGTAGAGCGGCCGTTCGCCTGTCACGGGATCGAGGTCGGCGGCGGTCAGCGGCCGGTCCATGATCCGCCGGTCGTAGCCGGACGCCTCGATCCAGCCCTCGCCAGGAGCGTTGGCCAGGCGTTCGAGCACCTGGGCGACAGTGGTCAGGCCCGCCACGTCGATGTTGCGGCGTGAGCGGCCGTTCCACGCGAGGTGCGTGTGGGCGTCGATGAAACCGGGCAGCACCACGGCGTTGCCGAGGTCGACGGTCTCGGCGGCGGGCAGGTCCGCGACCTGCTCGTCCAGCCCGGCGACGCGGCCCTGCCAGATGCCGATCGTGTGCGCGGCCGGGTGCGCCGGGTCCATTGTGAGGGCCCGGCAGCCCGTCAGTTTGAGATCGAGTCTCATGCGGTCGCGAGGACCGGCACAGGGGTGTTGGTCAGCACGGAAGCCAGGATCTCACCAGAACGCACCGCGACGTTGGACAGCAGCGACGACGTGATGCCGTGCGAGTGCTCGGTGCCGCCCTGCAGATAGATGCCGCCGCGCAACGACGACTGCACGCGGTAGTCCCGTCCCACGACCAGACGGCCTTCCACGTCGCGTGCGCAGGTGCCGTCCAACGAACCGAGCATCGGCGCGGCCTCGTCGTAGCCGGTCGCGAGCAGCACGAGGTCCGTCTCGATCAGTTCCTGCTCGCCGGTGACGAGCGACTGGATCACCGCACGAGCGCCGGTGGAGGACTCCTCGACCGCGACGAGCCGGGTCATCTTCATCATCTTGAGCCGTTCGGTGCCGAGGACCTTCTCCTGGTACACAGTCCGGTAGAGCTGCGCGATCAAGTCGACGTCGACCACCGAGTAGTTGGTGTTGCGGTGGTAGTCCATCAGCCGCTGCTTCACGGCGTCCGGTGCGTCGTAGTAGTGGTCGACTGCCTCGGGGTCGAAGATCCGGTTCGCGAACGAGCTGTCGTCCGCGGGGGAGTAGCCGTAGCGCGAGAACACCGAGCAGACCTCGGCGTTCGGGTACTCGCGGTGCAGGTACGCCACGGCTTCCGCGGCGCTCTGCCCGGCGCCGACGACGACGCAGCGCTTCGGGTCCTGCAGCTCGCCGACGCGGTGCAGGAACTGGCTGTTGTGCCACACGCGGTCCGACAGTTCGATGCCCGCCGGCACGGTTGGCCGCAGTCCGGTGGCGAAGACCAGGTTGCGTGCGTGGTACACGTCACCCGTGGCCGTGATCACCTCGAACAGGTCGTCCTGGATCGCTTCCACGCCAACGGCTTCCGTGCCGTACGCGACCAGGTCGTCGACCTGCGCGGCGGCCCACTCGAAGTAGTCGTGGAACTCGACGCGCAGCGGGAACAGGTTCTTGTGGTTCACGAAGTCGATCAACCGGCCGCGGTCGTTCAGATAGCAGAGGAACGAGAAACGGCTGGTCGGGTTGCGCATCGTGACCAGGTCCTTGAGGAACGACACCTGCATGGTGGCGTCGTCGAGCAGCATGCCCCGATGCCAGCCGAACGCGTCCTGACGTTCGAGGAACACCGCGGTGACAGGGGTTTCGGCCTGCTCGTTGTGCTCGGTGAGAGCGATGGCGAGCGCCAGGTTCGAGGGGCCGAACCCGATGCCGACGATGTCGTAGATCGGATGCATGAGCACCTAACTTAGGGAAGCCTAAGCTTGCTTTGCAAGCCCTTGGTTAGGTTAGCCTGACCGTATCGCATCTGAGTAGAGGAGGGCTCCCCCATGAGGGTCGTCATGTTCGGGTTCCAAACCTGGGGTCATCGCACCCTGCAGGCACTTTTGGCGTCCGAGCACGAGGTCGTCCTGGTGGTGACCCATCCCAGGGGTGAAGGTGCGTACGAGAAGATCTGGAGCGATTCCGTCGAGGACCTGGCCGTCGAGCACGGCGTCGAGGTCGTCGTCCGCGAACGCCCGGAGGACCAGGAGTTGCTCGACAAGCTCAAGGCCGCCGAGCCGGACGTGATCGTCGCCTGCAACTGGCGCACCTGGATCCCGCCGCAGGTCTTCGCGCTGCCCAAGCACGGCACGTTGAACGTGCACGACTCGCTGCTGCCGAAGTACGCGGGCTTCTCGCCGTTGATCTGGGCCCTTCTCAACGACGAGAAGGAAGTCGGCGTGACGGCGCACATGATGGACGACACGCTCGACGCGGGCGACATCGTGCTGCAGCGCTCGGTTCCGGTCGGGCCGCGCGACACGACGGCTGATCTGTTCGAGAAGACGCTGGAGCTCTTCGGCCCGATCACGGTGGACGGCCTGGCCGAGATCGCCTCCGGTCGCACGGACTTCGTGAAGCAGGACCGTTCGCAGGCCTCGTTCTTCCACAAGCGCGCGGAGGAGGACCTGCGGATCGACTTCTCCTGGACCGCCGAAGAGCTGGATCGCCTGGTGCGCGCGCAGTGTGCGCCGTACCCGAGCGCGTTCTGCTTCCACCGCGGCCAGCGCCTGGAGATCATCGAGGCGGAGGTCTCATCCGAGGTCTACGGAGGCACTCCCGGCCGGATCTTCTACCGCGAGGGCGACGGCGTGACGATCGTCGCGGGCGCAGAGGCTCGCCGTGGCCGCAGCAAGGCGTTGCTGGTCAAGAAGGTTCGCACTGCCGACGGGGTGGAGCTCAAGGCGCACGAGTACTTCAAGACGATGGGTGGATATCTCACCTCGCGGCCGTAACTGTGACCTGCCGATCGCGGGTCGGGTGATCGATCCGTGATCGGCATGCCCGATCATGGGCGAATGAATCGCGCGGCGGTGACGTCACTGGTGGTCTTCGTGCTGCTGGTGGCAGTGGGCTGGTACCTGACGAATCTCCAGTCGTCCAAGGACAATCCGCCCACTTCGCCCGTGCCCACCGGATCCGCGCCGGCGGGTTCATCAGACCTCGGCGCGTTGAAGATCGCGCCAGAGGGCAAGATGGCCGGCTACAGCCGCGACCGGTTCCCGCACTGGGCCTCGCAGGGAAACTCCTGCGACACCAGGGAGATCGTGCTGCAGCGCCAGGGCACCGACGTGAAGACGGACAAGGACTGCAAGGCCGTGTCCGGAACCTGGAACAGCGCCTACGACGGCGTGGTGATCAAGGACGGCGGCGAGGTCGACATCGACCACACCGTGCCGCTGGCCGAGGCCTGGCGTTCCGGTGCGGACAAGTGGACCGACGACGAGCGCAAGGCGTTCGCCAACGACCTCGGCGGCATCCAGCTGCTCGCGGTGACCGCGAAGTCCAACCGCTCCAAGGGCGACCAGGACCCGGCGAAGTGGAAGCCGCCGGTCGAGTCGTACTGGTGCACCTACGCGCAGCACTGGATCGCGGTGAAGATCACCTACAAGCTCACCGTCGACCAGGCCGAGCACGACGCACTGGCCGTGATGCTCAAAGCGTGCTGATCACGGTCACGGTGATCGGCTCGGTGTAGGTGTCGGCCCGCAACGCCGTGCGGAGCTGGTCCTGGAAGAGCGGGCGATCCTGCGGTGACGGGAGGGTCTCCGGTGACATCGCGGAGAACAGACTGCCTGCCAGCTCTTCGATCGTGTGCTCGTGGGTGTGGCCGATCGTCCACTCGTGCGGTGTGAACCCGGCCGCTTCCAGGGCGTTCGCATACCGCCGCCGTGCTTCGTCGTCCGTTCCGCAGCCGGCGGTCATCGGGCGGCCGAACCAGTCTTCGAGGACTTCGCGGATTGCAGGGTGCTGGCGCCACAGCGGCGTCCCGTTCGCGATGATCGCGAACTTCGCCGTGTCCGCCTCGCGGAACAGTTTTCCGTGGTCCATCCAGTGCAGCGCCTGCCCGACCACGACCGCGTCGAACCGGCCGAGCTCCGGCACGTCCGCGTCCGACCCCAGACGCCACTCGACGTTCGGCAGTTCCGGTCCGTGCGCAAGCATGTCCGGTTCTGGGTCGACCGCGATCACTTGCGCGACGTGCTCCGACATCGGCACGGCGAGCTGGCCGGTGCCGCACCCGAGGTCGAGCACCCGGTGTTCGGAGGTCAGTCCGAGTTTGTGGACCAACGCGTCGATGACCTGTGGTGGGTAGCCAGGACGGAACCTCGCGTAGAAGTCGGCCACCTCGCCGCTGAAACCCAGCCCTGTCGTACTCATGGCTTCGACTCTGCCGTCGTCAGCAGCATCGTGCCGAGAACTCTGCCGACAGCGGAACGACGCGGCCCGACCCCCGGACGGGCCGCGTCGCCCATCTCGCTAGACCGCGCGCACCGACTCGAACAGCCCGGACAGCTGCCAGTGCGTCACGTACCCCATGGCCTCGGCCGCGATCAGCACGTCGAGCTTCCCCAGGTTGGTCCGCACCGGCATCTGGTAGGCCTTGCCGCGCCGCACGTCCAGCACCATCGGCGTCGCCCCCGGCAACGTGTCGGCGATCGTGTGCTGCAGGATCCGCAGCCCCACGTTCGCCGCCTCGCGCGTCAGCGGCACCTCCTTGGTGTGCACGAGCACCGCGTACGCCGAGCCGTCCTTCTTGCGCAGCCCCAGATGCGGGCGGACCTTCAGAGTCAGGTCGCCGACGCGGTAGGTGGCCCCTTCCACCTGCACGCCGGTGGCCTTGAACGACGCGAGCCACGGCAGGAACCCGTCCGCGATCTCCTCGAACGCCCGCGGCTGACCCGTCCGGTTGGCGTTCAGAACCGCCTTCTTCAGCTCCAGTTCAGGTTCGGTGGAGTTGACCGCTCGTCGCATGGCGTCGCGGATCGGGTTGTAGAACCCGCACACCTTGGGGTCGTCGGTCAGGTACATCCCCCGCTGTTCCGACACGATGTTGATGCGTCCACGCTGGCCGCTCATGACGTACTCGGTGAACGACAGTGCGGTGACGCTGACGTTGTTGTCCGGCAACGCTTTCTCCCCTCGTACCGCGATCTTCACCTGACGTTATCGGAGGGGTCTGACAAAAACGGCGTTGCTCCGAACGGTGTAACGACTACGTAGAGTTGAGCGATGGTCCAAGTAGGCACCACTCAATGTGGTGGTCTGGGCCTCATTCGGTAAACGGACGGTGACGGACCGGCGGCCGATCATGTGGATGACCGTTCGTCTGCCGTTCGCCGACGCTCACGCAACGCTTACCGCACGACAAGCGGAAGTCACCCTCCGTAGAAGATCAACTCAGGAGAATGGGTCCCGCAGGAGGAATCGCGGAGAAGGAGCGAGATGGCGGTCAAGGCGGAGCGTTCACCCGATAGTGCGGGTGACGTGGATGTTCCGCAGCCGCGGCAGCCCACGAGATGGCTCGTCCACCCCGACCAGTGGCCGCACGCCGCGCAGGTGACGGTCATCCTGGTGCTGATCGCCCTGCTGCTGTGGGCCATCGCCCTCACGCTCGGCCCCGACCAGGCGTTCATCGTCGGTTCGGCGGGCGTCGCGGCCAAGCTCATCTGCATGTACCTCGACACCCGCGTCCGCTCCTAACGCCCGTAGCGCTCCTGGGCCCGAACCTTGGCCTTCGCCGCCTCGACCTCGCGGTCCTTGGGCGGCGCGGTGGTCACCAACGCGTCGAGCAGCTCCTGAGTCGCTGCCGCCACCGCCGCGACGGCCTGGTCGAACGCCGCCTGGTTCGCCACGGACGGTTTCGCCGCCCCGCTCACCTTGCGCACGTACTGCAGCGCCGCGGCCTGCACCTCGCTGGAGGTCGCCGGCGGTTCGAAGTTGTGGAGCACCCGGATGTTTCGGCACATGCCTCCACTATGACTGCTTCGGCGGCGCCGCGCGGGTGTGGATGCGTTCTCCCTGCTTGCCGAACAGGCTGATGATCTCGGCAGGGTTGCCGTCCGCGCTGCCGAGCGCGTGCGGCTGCCGGCAGTCGAACTCCGCCACCTCGCCCGCCCGCAGCACGACCTCCTTGTCGCCGATCCGCAGCTTGATCCGCCCGCTCAGCACGTAGAACCACTCGTAGCCCTCGTGCACCCGCGGCTCGTGCAGCTCGGTGTCCTTGATGATCATCTTCCACGCCTGCAGCGGCCCGATCGACCTGGTCAGCGGGATGCCGACGCGGCCGTGCGACAGCTCGCGCGGCTTCATCGTCACGCGCGGGTCGCCGACCTCGGGCGCGCCGACCAGGTCGTCCAGCGACACCTGGTACGTCCGCGACAACGGCAGCAGCAGCTCCAGCGTCGGCTTGCGCTGATCGGTCTCCAGGCGGGACAGCGTCGACTTCGAGATGCCCGTCATCTCGGACAACGTGGCCAGCGTCAGGTCGTGCTCGGCCCGCAGCGCGGCGAGCCGTTGTCCTACCGAAGTTGCCATAACAGCAACTTACTTTGCCAAAACTGGACTGTCGACCGCACTGTTGAGCCATGAGCTACGAAGTGGTGATCATCGGAGGAGGAGCGGCCGGATTGAGTGCCGCCCTGATGCTGACCAGGGCGCGCCGCAGCGTGCTCGTGGTCGACGGTGCCGAGCCGCGCAACAAGCCGGCCGCGCACATGCACAACTATCTCTCTCGTGACGGGCTCTCGCCGTTGGACCTGCTCAAGCACGGTCGCGCCGAGGTCGAGGGCTACGGCGGAGAGATCGTCAACGACACGGTCCACGGCGTCACGAAGATCGACGGTGGGTTCGCGGTCGAGCTGTCCGGGCGCACCGTGCACGCCCAGAGGCTGCTGTTCGCGACGGGTCTCGTCGACGAAGTGCCGGAGATCCTGCGCGCGCGGTGGGGTCGCGACGTCTTCAGCTGCCCGTACTGCCACGGCTACGAGGTCCGCGACCAGAGGCTCGTCGTGTTCGGCGAGGAGATGAAGGTCGCGCTGGTCCGGCAGTGGTCCGGCGACGTCACGCACGTCCCGTCGGTCGACGGCATCGAGGTCGAGGACGACCGCCTGGTCGCGGTGATCTCCGGCTCGGAGCGCGTCCCGGCCGACGCCCTCGTGTACTCGGCGCAGGTCAAGCCGCGCGACGAGTTCCTGCTGGCGTTGGGTGCCGAAACAGCGGAAACGCCGATGGGCCTGTTCGTGCGCACCGACGACAAGGGGCGCACCAGCGTGCCGGGCGTCTACGCGGCGGGCAACGTCACGGACCCGGCGGCCATCGTGATCGTCGCCGCCGCGCAGGGAGCCCAGGCCGCCGGCATGATCAACATGGACCTCGTCCTCGCTGGTACCTGAGCATCACGACCCTGCCGTCGAACACCTTCGACTCGGCCAGTTTCAGGTCGAAGCGCTTGGGGTGCTGGAAAACGGGCTTGCCGCCGCCGAGCACGACCGGGTGGACGAAGATCAGGTACTCGTCGATCAGGTCCAGCTCGGTCAGGCTCGCGGCCAGCGTCGATCCGCCGAACAGGATCATCCGCTCGTCCGGCAGGTCCGCCGGATCGGTGAACACGCGGGTGTTCCAGCCGGGATCGGTGAGCGTCCGCGACACGACGGCCTTGGGCGACTCGCGCCAGAGCGGCGCGTACCGCAGCGTGTGCTCGGACTGGTCGAGCTGCTCGGCCCGGGGCCACCAGGACGCCATCATGTCCCAGACTTTGCGCCCGTAGAGCAGCAGGTCAGCCTGGCCGGACAGCTCCAGCGAGTGGTCCGACATCTCCTTGCCCATCCGCGGCCAGTCGAACTCGCCGTTGGGGCCCTCGATGAAACCGTCGGCGGACTGGTGGACGAAGTGCGTGATCATGACTGCCTCCCGTGGTCGTGATCAGGTAGACCGTCGTGCTCAGGAGAACTCATCGGCAGGGTGATCCGGAACGTCGAACCCTCGTTCAGCCGGCTCGTGACCGAGACCGTGCCGCCGTGAGCCTCCACCAGGTGGCGCGTGATCGCGAGCCCGAGCCCGCTGCCACCGGTGCGGCGGCTGCGCGACTTGTCCGCGCGCCAGAACCGGTCGAACACGTGCTGGACGTCCTCTGGCGCGATGCCGGTGCCGGTGTCCCGCACTTCCAGGACGGCGTTGTTGGCTTGTTCGAACAGTTTCACGACGACCTCGCCACCGGGAGGTGTGTAGCGCACGGCGTTCGCGACGAGGTTGCCGAGCGCTTGGCGCAGCCGCACGGGATCCGCGGTGGTGTGCAGGGGCGTCAGCTCGGCGCGCAGCAGGATCTCGCGGTTCTGCTGCGCGTTGACGACCTGGTCGACGACGTCTTCGAGGGCGATCGGCTCGGGATGCAGTCGCAACGTGCCCGCGTCGGCCTGGGCGAGGTCGTGCAGGTCGTCCACGAGTCGTTGCAGCAGAAGGGATTCCTCCAGCAGCATGTCGATCAGGTGCGGATCGGGTTCTGCCAGCCCGTCCTGCGTCGCCTCCAGCCAGCCGGTGATGTTGCCCAGCGGCGTGCGCAGCTCGTGCGCCACGTCGCTGACCATCGCCTGCCGCTGGCGTTCGGTGTCGGCGAGCTTCTCGGACATCGCGTTGAACGACTTGGCGAGCTCGCCGATCTCGCCCGCACCGCCGTCCACCCGTGCCGTCCGGTCGCCCTCCGCGGTGCGCTTGGTGGCCGCGGTGAGCGCACGGATCGGCCGCACCAGCTGCGTCGCGGTGATCCACGACGCGAACCCGGCGAGCGCGAGGATTCCCAGTGCCACCAACGTGATCCGCGTGACGCCGGTGGTCGACAGATCGATCGTCTGCGGCTCGTTCCCGGTCGGTGAGGTGAGGAACAGCCGCGCTTCCTCGGCGACGTAGGGCTGCAGCTGCGTCCGGCGCGCGCTGTCCATGCAGGCCGCGACCTCGGGTGGGGCGTGGCGGGCGGTGAGGATCTCCCAGTCGAGCTGGATGCGACTGGATTCCTTGTAGAGGTTCTGCCCGGGGATCTTGGCGGTGCACTGCGTGAACAGCTGCTGCAGCTGCGCGTACGCGGCGTTCTCCGTGGGCGTGAGCGTGTAGAGCGCGTCGCCGACCTCGCAGCTGTCCCACTGCGAGAGGTTGCCGGGCTCGTCGGTGGACAGTCGCGGCCGGCCGTTCGGTGCGTCCACGATCTTGATGAAACGGTTGCACTGCCCGAGTTCGTCGGCGAACGCGTGCAGCTTGGCGGACTCGTCGTCGGTGAGCTTGAACGGCCCGACCGCCCGGCGATCGATCTCGCCGTTGACGTTGAGCGGGTCGACGATCGCCTTGGGGGTGATGGGCAACGGCGGCGAACTCGCGTCGCCGGTGTCCACGAGCTTCCTGCCGTTGTGGTCGGTCAGCGCGATGCGGCGGTTGTACTGCTTCGCGATCCGGTCCATTTCGGACTTGGCCTGCGACCAGTTCTGGTGCGTGGCCGCGTATTTCACGACCTCGTCGAAGATCTGCTGCTCGGTCGCGAGCGCTTCCCCCTGCTCCTGCCGGATCGTGCCGGTCGTGGCCTGGCTGGCGAGCCACGCCGTGACCGCGATCGAGCACGCCGCGATCACCACGGAGAACAGGAAGAACCGGACCAGCAGGCTTTTCATACGAGCTTGTACCCGATGCCGTAGACGGTGAGGAGTCTTTCGGGCCTGCGCGGATCCTTCTCGATCTTGCGACGCAGCTTCATCATGTGCACGTCGACCGTGCGCGCGGTGATGAACCCGTCCTCCAGCAACTGCTCGCGCGTGAACACCCGCTGCGGCTGCGCGGCCATCCTCGCCAGCAACCGGAACTCGGCGGGCGTGAGACTGACGGCTTCGTCGCTGAGGTGGACCTCGTGCCGGATGGGGTCGATGACCAGGTCGCCGACCTTGAGCACGGTCGCATTGGTCTCCCTGGCCCGTCCGGTGCGGCGCAGGATCGTCCGCACCCGCGCCACCATCTGCCGCGGCCGGAACGGTTTGGTGATGTAGTCGTCCGCGCCGAGGTCGAACCCGAGCAGCACGTCGTCCTCTGTGGACCGTGCCGTCAGCAGCACGATCGGCACGTCCGACTCGGTCCGGATGGCCCGCAGCACGTCGATGCCGTCCACAAGCGGCATCATCACGTCCAGCACGAGCAGGTCGGGGTTCCTCCTGCGCGTCTCGTCGATCGCCGCGCGCCCGTCGTGCACGACCACCACGGAATGCCCGTCGTGCTCGAGGTACCGGCGCACGAGCTCCGCCTGGTGAACGTTGTCCTCGGCCACGAGGATGTGGGCACACACCACTGCAGTATGCAGTCCTTCACGACAGTCAAGCGGGACGTAAACAGGTTCTTCATCAGTTCCGGCGAGCGTTGCCGGCATGAAGGTGCACCTGGTTCTGGGGGCGGTGGCACTGACCGCCCTGCTGCTCACGACGACTCAACTAGCAGGCGAAACGTCCCCGGCGGCCGCTCCGACCGTGCCGCCACCCGTTGTCTCGTCGTCTTCGGCCGTGCCGCCTCCTTCTGCTCCGCCGCCGCGTGTGTACGCGTCCAGCTCGGACCTGCCGGACGGCCAGGATTTCCCGGCCGCCGGTGCCGGCACGTTCCACGTGGTCCCGGGTTCGGGCCCGGTGGCCGGCACCGGCGGCCCGTTGCGCACCTATGCCGTCGAGATCGAGGACGGCATCACCGTCGATGAACAGGCTTTCGCGTCCTTCGTGGACGCCACCCTCGCCGACCCGCGCGGCTGGACGGCCCGCGGCGGTGTGTCGGTCCAGCGGGTGCAGGGCCCGGCGTCGATGCGCGTCAGGCTGACCTCACAGCAGACCGCGCGTTCCGTCTGCGGCTACGAAATCCCGGTCGACGTGTCGTGCCGGGACGGCAACCTCGTGTTCCTGAGCGCGGCCCGGTGGTTCCGCGGCGCCGTCGCCTACCTGCCGGACCTGACCTCGTACCGTCAGTACATGGTCAACCACGAGACCGGCCACGCCTTCGGCCAGGGCCATCGCCCGTGCCCCGCGGCAGGAGGCCCGGCGCCGGTGATGATGCAGCAGACGTTCAGCGTCTCGAACGACGAGATCGTCCACATCACCGCCGGTGCACCTCAGGGCGTCGTCATCCCGCAGGACGGGAAGGTGTGCGCGCCGAATCCCTGGCCATATCCGTGACCTTCCTGGCCATGACCACGGCCGTCGTTTCGCCTTCCACCTTGAAGATGGGCTCCACCTGCTCGAACACGTTCCGGAGCTCGTCGACGACATCGGCTCCGCTGAACCCGGCGATCTTCCGGTAGGCCGCCCTCAGGAACCTCGTGGTCCGGGTCTTCCCGGCCAGCCGCACGTCGAACACGAACAACCGCCCGCCGGGCTTGAGCGCCTCGGCCGCGTTGGCGATCGCTCCGGGCACGTCCGGCATGGCGCTGAACGCTCCCAGTGCTGTGGCCGCGTCGAACTGACCGGCCCCGTGATCGGTGGCGCACGCATCCGCTTGGCGCACCTCGACGTTCGGCCACCGCCTGCTCCGCTTCCTGGCGACGGCAACCATTTTTGAACTGAAGTCCATTGCGACCACACGTCCTTGTGGCCCAACGGCTTCCACGAGCGCGGGGATCAACGCCCCGGTCCCGCACCCGATGTCGAGCACCGCCTCGCCCGGCCGCAGCTCGAGCGTCTGGATCGCGAGCGCGTTGAGCGTCCCCGAGAATCGGTCGAGCACGCGGTAGTAGGTGAGCGCGGCAAAGTCCCACAGCTGCATGACGTCCCCCTCCGTTTTGCAATGCGATCGCATCGTAAAACACCGCATGCGTAGGATGCAATGCGATCGCATTGGAGATGTGCGCATGCCGAAGCAGGTAGACCACGACGAACGCCGGCGCCAGATCGGCGACGCCGTGTGCCGCGTGATGGCCACCCGCGGCCTGGACGCGGTGTCGCTGCGCCACGTGGCCGCCGAAGCAGGCGTGTCGATGGGCCGCGTGCAGCACTACTTCGCGACCAAGGACGAGATGCTCCTGTTCGCGTTCAACCAGATCAGCGCTCGTGTGGGGGATCGCATCGGCGCGGTGCACTCGGCTGATCCGCGAACGTATTTGCGGACGTTGTTGCTGGAGCTGCTGCCGTTGAGCGCGGCAGCCCGCTTGGAGGCTCCGGTGCTGGCCGCGTTCCTGGCCCAAGCGGTCGTCGAACCCCGGCTCGCCGCACCGTTGCGCGAAGGCGCTCCGCAGATGGTGGCGTTCGTCGCGGACCTGATCACCCAGGTGCGTCCCGGCGGTGATGCGGAACAGGACGCGATGGCGCTGCTGGCGTTCGTGGACGGCCTGATGATGCAGATGCTGATCGGCCAGGTGTCTGCGGAGGTGGCCGTGGAGCTCGTGGATCACCAGCTGTGCCGTGTGTTTGTGGCAGCGTCATAAGCCGTTGGCGTCGCACGCTGCTGGGGCGCCCGGCGTTGGTCGGCTGGTCCGAGGTGACCGGGCCGCTGTCGGAGAAGGAGAACTACATCTGGCAGTGGCACACGGGGCCGTGCGCGCGGTGTGCCGACGAAAGGTCGTGGCTGGCGCATGCAGTGCGGAGGTCTGCACCGGCTCGATCATCCGTTGGACCGGGCGCGGATCGCGGAGCCGCGGCCGTTGCTGGAGGAGGTCTTCGCGGGGCTCAAGGAGGGCAGCACGTCGTGGCGCACCGGCGTCGAGCTGACCGTCGGCGAGGTCTACCACGCGCGCAACCACCCGACGGATCTTGTTGTCGTGGACCGGATTCGTGCCGTGAACGAGGGCGTCGGCCGGTGGGCGTTGTCCGGGGGACAACTGCGCGTGTGGCCCGACTGGAGTCCTCACGACGACCACCTGGCCCCAACTCGGTACCGCTACACGCTTCCTGACTGATCCAGGAGCTCATGCCCGTCCGATGCCCGTCTCCATAACCTGACGGCATGGACGTGGACACGAGACTCCTGCGGTACTTCGCCGCCATCGCCGAGGAGGGCAACCTCACGCGCGCGGCGCATCGGCTCTTCGTGTCACAACCGTCGCTCACAAAGCAGCTCAAACACCTGGAGTCGCAACTGGGTGTGCGGCTCTTCACCAGGTCCAGCACCGGCATGACGCTGACCGACGCCGGCCACGCCCTCGCTCGGCGGGTGCCGCCCGTGCTCGCGAACTGGGACGTCGCGGTGCGCGAAACCAGAAGCGCCGCCCGTGTGCTGCGCGTCGGATTCCTGGCCAGCGCCGTGGCAACGGACGACATCGTCGCCGCGTTCGGCCAACGACGACCGGGCTGGCGGGTCGACCTGCGGCAGGCACCGTGGACGGACCCGACCGCGGGCCTGGCCCACGCCGAGGTGCCGGTCGCGTTGCTGCGCCTGCCGTTCCCCGGTGAGGACGAGTTCGGTGTCCGGACGTTGTTCAGCGAACCTCGTTGCGTGGCTTTGTCTTCCTCGCACCGCCTGTCCGGACGGCGTGAGATCGCTTTCCCGGAGTTGTGGGACGACCCGGTCGTCGTCGCGCCGGCCTTGAAGGGAACGTGGCGCGACCACTGGCTCGCAACGTCCGAAAGGGATGGTTGCAAGGCGCGGATCGGTGCTGTCGCGGAACAACCGGAGGACTTCCTCAACGCCATCGCCCACGGCCACGGCATCGCGCTGGTCCCGGCGTCGACGTCGCTGTTGTACGAAAGACCTGGCGTGGTCTACATCCCGGTGACCGGCGTGAGCCCGAGCGAGGTGGGCGTCGCGTGGCTGCCGGAAGCCGGCGAGGCCGTGGCCGACTTCGTCCAGTGCTGCCTCGACGTCACGCAGACGCGGCGCACCGGCTGCGGCACTCGCTGGGGCTGACCCCCTGGACGCGCTTGAACGCGGCGCTGAACCCGAACGCGTCCGCGTACCCGACCTGCCGCGCCACCGAGCCCACCGTCGCGTCGGACTCGGCCAGCAGGTCCGCCGCCACCGCCATCCGCCACTCCGTCAGGTACGTCAACGGCGGCACCCCGACGAGCTTCGCGAACCTGCCGGCGAGCGTCGTCCGCGCCACCCCGGCCTCCTTGGCCAGCAACGCCAACGTCCAAGCCTTGTCCGGTTGCGCGTGCATCACCCGCAACACCGGCCCGACCACCTCGTCGCCAAGCGCGGCCAGCCACCCAGTGCCGTGCTCGCGGTCGAACCACTCCCGCAGCGCACACACCATCAGCCAGTCGAGCAACCGGTCCGCGACCACGCTGGGCCCGCTCGTGTCGACGTCCCGGTAGAACTCCGCGCACCCGGCGACCCCAGGCGCCACCACCGCGTCCGGCAACACCGCCGTCAACCTTCGTGCCACCGCCCCTTTGACGTCGTACGTCCCGCTGATCGCCGACGCATGCCCTTCCACGGCAACAGATTCCCGCACGACCACGAGATCGCCGGCCCGCGCGGTCTCGCCCCGCACGCTGATCTCTCCGGACACGACCGCGTACAACGTGAGCCCCGGCGACACCCGCCTCCCGGACGTCTCCACCCGGCGCACCCCAGCACCATCCGCGCGCACCCCGCGCAGCAGCTCGTCGAACGGCTCCATGCCCACCAACATACGGAACGATCGAACATCGTCGATGGACTCTCACCCATGTTCTGGCGCTTGGATCGAGGGTTGGGTGAAGGCCATGACACAAGAGATCCTGGTCCTGGGCGCGACGGGCAAAACCGGCCGCCGCGTAGTCCGCCCCCTCGAAGCCGCCGGCGCTCATGTTCGCGCCGCCTCCCGTTCCAGCGCACACCGCTTCGACTGGGCCGACGAGTCCACGTGGCAGCCGGTCCTCGCCGGCACCACCGCCGCGTACCTGATCGCGCCGGAAGACCCCGCTCTGGCCGCCCCGTTCGTTTCACTCGCGGAAGCTTCCGGCGTGCAGCGTCTTGTCCTGCTCTCGGGCCGCGGCCTCGACCGGACACCGGACGACGTCTTCCAGGGCATGCACGCGGCGGAGAAGGCAGTGCGCGGGTGCGGCGTCGCATGGACCATCCTGCGCGCCAACAACTTCACCCAGAACTTCTCCGAGGAGATCTGGCAGGCCGAAGTGGAGGCCGGCCGCCTCTCGTTGCCCGTGGACGACACTCCGGAACCGTTCGTGGACGTCCAGGACATCGCCGAAGTCGCCGCCCTGATCCTGACCTCGAGCGGCGAGCACGACGGCCGCACCTACGACCTGACCGGCCCGTCGAGCGTCACGTTCGCCGAAGCCCTCGGAAAGATCTCCGCGGCAACCGGCCGCCCCATCGAACTGATCAAGCTCTCCCCGGCCGATTACCGCGAAAGCCTGCTCTCCCAAGGAGTCCCAGAACAAGTCGTCGCCGACCTGGACGGCATGCACGAATCCATGCGCAACGGCCTCCTCGCCAAGCCGACCGACGACATCGCCCGCCTCCTCGGCCGCCCCGCCACCAGCTTCGACACCTACGTGGCTGAAGCCTGGTCCTGACGCGGCAACAGCAGGTGCACGGCGAACCCAGCCGCCGTGGCCAGCACGGCCTGGTAGACGATCGAGAGCTGGTAGCTCGCCGCCACGAGGAACGCCGCGTCCAGCCCGGTCGTCCACCAGCCCGCCAACTCGCCGAGCCCCACCACGTGCCACCCGAAGAACCCGGCACACCACCCGGCCACGACCCAAGCGGCCCTCCCGCCGCGCCTGGCCAACAACCAGGTCGACACCGTGGCCACCGCGTTGAACGCCAACGCGACACCGGTCAACGTCGAGTCAGCACTCCACACCAAGCTGGCCAGCGTCTGCACGACCAGAACCGCGACTACAACTCCGATGCCCAACCGCGTCTTGTCCACGCGGCAGGGTAGCTAGCGACGCACTTATGTCCGTGCGTCGCCATTAGGCCATTTGGTAGATGTCTGGTTCGTTTGTGCCTGAAACTGTCCATAGGTGGGAGTTCAAGACATCACCGCTGAGGCGGTGCGCACGGCAATCGCAGAGCACGACCAGGTGGGGCTGGAGAAGTTCTGCGACAGGTACGGCTTCGACAGGTTCCGCAACTACTTGATCGCGATCGGCAAGGGCAGGTACGGCACGCGAGTGATCGCTGCCGCCGCGCACGGCCACCTGCCCGGCAAGGCTCCGCTGCGGCAGGACGAGGTCGTGGATGAGGAACTCGTCAACGAGACGTTGAGAGCGCTGGGTTTCGAGGTCAAGGAGCTGCGACCGCCGACCTGGTCGCGCGAGGAGCTGATTCTGGCCTGCTCGCAGCTTTTCTCGAACAACCGCGTCGCGCAGCGCGCCACCGATCCCGCTGTCAAGGACTTCGCGGCGCTGCTGCAACGGATGCCGTTCCACGCTCCGGAGAAGCGCGGGCACAACTTCCGCTCGGTCAACAGCGTGCAGCTCAAGCTGTACAACCTGGCGACCGCCCTGCCCGACTACGAGAAGAAGGAGACTCGCGGTGGCAGCGAGGACCTCGTCGTACTGGGGGAGTTTCTCGCTGACGAAGCCGGCATGCAGCGCGAAGCCGCGAGGATCCGAGCTGAGCACGCGTCCTTCAAGGCGTGGGCGATGTACTCCGCCGAGGGGGACAGGAAGTACGGGGGCAACGCCGGCTACCCGGATGTGCTGGGCTCCACCTACGTCTACGACAACAACGTCGGCAACTCGCAGCAGGTCCGCGAAGGCCACGTGATCGTCATCCGGGACGGCGACGACGTCCTGGGCATCGGGCGGATCAGCCGCATCGAGCACAAGGACGGCGTCGAGAAGTGGCAGCGGGTGTGCCCCAAGTGCAAAGGCGGCCGTTTCGACAGGCGCAAGGTCCAGCAGCCGCGCTATCGATGCCGCCGTGAGACGTGCAACCACGAGTTCGATGAGCCCGAGAACAAGTCGACGACCGTCCGGCAGTACGCCGCCTACTACGGCGCCACCTGGCGCGCACTCGATGGCGCGGTCACCGCTGAGGACCTGAAAGAGGCGTGCACCGACAGGGCGGTGCAGAACGCGATCCGGCCGTTGGACGTCGACAAGCTGGAGGCGATGCTGGCGAGGGTGGACGTGCAGTTGCCTTCTCCAGAGGCGGAAGCAAGCACTGCCGTGAAGGTGAAAGCCGCACGCCGCACTGTCACCGCTGGCGGCGACAGCGGCGACGCGAAGACGCCCAAGGGTGGCCGCACCGAACGGACCACGAACGTCCGCATCGGACAACCCGAGTTCCGCAAGGCATTGATCCGTCGCTACGGCCACGTGTGTGCTGTCACCGGCCGTTGCCCGGCCGAAGTGCTGGAAGCGGCACACCTGCGGAGCTTTGCCGAGCACGAGACACACATCCTGGACGAGGGCGTCCTACTACGTGCGGACGTGCACAAACTCTTCGACAAGAAGCTGCTGGCCGTCGACCCAACAACCTGGCGAGTAGTCCTGGCTCCCTCGTTGAGCGGCTACCCAGCCTACGAGGATCTCGACGGCGTCAAGTTCGCCGAGGGTCCCAGCCCCAGTGCCATCACCGACCACTTCATCGCCGTAACCGCCACCTGGGTCTAACCGGGCCGCCTTCGTAGCGCAGCCACCGTGATGGGGGTTCGGGGGCTTGCCCCCGGCGGGGGTCTGGGGGCTCGGCCCCCAGATAGAAATCGAGGGGCGAGGCATGGTCCGCGCTTTCCGCAGACACACCTCACCCCTCGCCACGAGCGCCCCCGGCAGGATTCGAACCTGCGACCTCGGGATTAGAAGTCCCTCGCTCTCTCCACTGAGCTACGGAGGCTTGAGGAGACCGTGCGGCCACGAACTGTGGTCGCCGATGCCCCCACCGGACACATCGTCCGGAGTCGATCGACCGTTTCCGCCCTACGACCAAACGGGTGACGAAAACGGGCTAAACGTGAGGTGTATCACGTTCGTGGGGCCGTCGAGGCTCTCTGCACGAGTGAAACGTCGAGTCTCGTGGGCCGCGGCGGTCTGCCCCCGGCCAGTAACTTCAGCGCCAGCTCGCCCGCGCGCCTGCCCTTATCGGCCAGGGGTTGACGCACGGTAGTCAGCGGTGGGTCGCTGTAGGCCGCTTCGGGGACGTCGTCGAAGCCGACGACGGACACGTCCGAAGGAACGGTCAGGCCCAGGTCGCGGGCCGCTTGCAGGCAGCCGAAGGCCAGTTGGTCCGACGCGCACAGCAGAGCGCTCGGGCGCGGCGTGCGGGTGAGCAACCACCGCGCGCCGAGACGTCCGAGTTCGCGATCACTGCCGCGCGCCTCCCACACCGGAACATTGTCCGGTTTCACCCCGGCTTTTGCCAAAGTGTCGAGGTAGCCGCCCAGTCGGTCGCGGCTCACGCGGAACGGCACGGCTGAACGGCGGTCAGCGGAAACCGGTCCGGATACTCCGTCCGGGTGTAGCGCGAACGTCAGGACGCCGAAGCGCGAGTGCCCCTGGTCCAGCAGGAACGAGGCGGCGAGCGAGGCACCCAGGAAATCCTGCACCTCGACCCGTGCCGAACCCGGCAGCACCGGCTGGTCGATCACCACGAGCGGCAGTCCGCGGGCGGCCACGGCGTCGAACGCGGGGGCGGAGTCCGGGAGCGAGTAGGCCACCATCACGTCCGCCTGCGCGCGTGCCACGATCGAGGGACGTGGACCGCCTGTGGAATCGCCGGGCATCAATACCAGGCTGTGGTCGTGCCCGTCGACGGTGGACGCCAGGCCGTCGAGCACGATCGACAGCGCTGGATCCGAGAACGCGCCGGACAACCCCTGCGGCAGCATGAAACCCACGGCCGCCGACGAGCGTGTGGCCAGGGATCGCGCAACGGGATCCGGGCCCGCATAGCCCAGAGAGCGCGCCGTCTCGAGGATGCGTTCGCGCAACGACGACGACAGCTGGTCCGGCCGGTTGTACGCGTTCGACACCGTTGCCCGGGAAACCCCTACCGCGGCGGCGACGGTGTCCAGCGTCGGCCTGCGTCGGCGGTCGGCGTCCACGGAAAGCATCGTATGCGACAGATCGCACCCAAATAACTGGCATGACTGAAGCGCTTCAGTCATGCTGGAACGCATGTCCCCACGCCTGGCCACCTTCGTCGTCTTCCTCTTGAACGGCGGCGTCTTCGGCACCTGGGCCTCCCGCGTGCCCGCGCTCGCCGAGCAGATCGGCGCCGAACCGGGCAGCCTCGGCCTGGCGTTGCTCGGGGCGAGCACCGGACTGGCGTTCACGGCACCACTGGCAGCACGGATCTGTGCGGTTCACGGGTCGCGCACGGTGTTGATAGCCAGCAGTCTCCTCAGTCCGCTCCTTCTGCCTGTGCTCGCGCTCTCGCAGTCACCGGTGCAGTTCGGACTGACGCTCATCGCACTGGGTGCGAGCGTCGCGGCGATGGACGTGTCGATGAACATCGCCGCAGTTGTCGTCGTCCGCGACCTGCAACGGCCGTTGATGCCGCAGTTCCACGCGGGCTTCAGCGTCGGCGGGCTGATCGGCTCGCTGGGCAGTGCCGCCGCGGCTCAGGCCCACTGGACGCCGATGAAGCACTTCCTCCTGGCCGCACTCGTCGGCCTCATCATCACGGCCATAACAGCGAAGGCCATCCCCGGAGGA
Source organism: Lentzea aerocolonigenes (assembly GCF_000955955.1). Taxonomy (GTDB): domain Bacteria; phylum Actinomycetota; class Actinomycetes; order Mycobacteriales; family Pseudonocardiaceae; genus Lentzea; species Lentzea aerocolonigenes_A. Next base: position 20,520 of record NZ_JYJG01000194.1, on the reverse strand, counting down.
GTGGGGGAGCGTCATAGGGAAGAGGAAACCGAACGCGTCAACGTGCTCAAGAGCCCTGTCCTCTGGCTGTTGGCGAGCGTCGCGCTGTGCAGCGCCATCGCGGAAGGGGCGGCGGCGGACTGGTCGGCGTTGTTCATGGTCCGTGAGCGGGGCATGGGTGACGCGGCGGGCGCATACGCCTATGCGGGCTTCTCCGTCACGATGGCGCTCGCACGGTGGTTCGGTGAGCCGATCCAACGCACGCTCGGCCCGCATCGCCTGCTCGCCGCGGGCGGTGGCCTTGCCGCGACGGGGCTGGCGACTGCCGTTCTCGTACCCCTGCCGGTCGCCGGCTACCTGGGGTTCGGCCTGGCCGGGCTGGGGCTCGCGTTCTCGTTCCCCGTGGTCATGGACCTGGCGAGCGAGACCGGCAAACGCGCGGACGGCAGCGGCGGCGAACGTGAGCTGGGCCTGGTGACGACGATCGCCTACACGGGGTTCCTCGCGGGTCCGCCGATCGTGGGCGGGCTGGCGCACGTCAGCTCTCTCGTGGTGTCCCTCGGGTTCGTGGCGCTCGTCACCGCGCTGATCATCCCGGCGACGTGGTTCGCGAAGAAAGCGGCTAAGCAGCCGGCATCCGTTTGAGCGCTTCCTGACCGATCGGTTCCAGCAGGTCACGCGCCTTGGTCTCGGTGCCGCCGTTCATGCCAATGGCGACCAGCAACGACTCGTTGCGCGTCACGGCGATGGTGGCCGTGCACACCATGTCCTTGTCCTGCTGACCGCAGCTGAGCCACGTGGCGTGCTTGCCGGTCTGGACCTCGCGGCCGTTCTTCTGCGAGTTCTTCGACTCCTCGAACGGCCGGTACGGGACCGCTACCACCACGTACGCGTTCTCCTTCAACGTGAAGAGGCACGAGTTCGCCAGCTCGGCGCGCGGTGCGGCCGGGAACTTGAGCGTCCCGACCGGCTTGAGGTCCTTCTCCGTGACCAGCTTGCACGGGTCGACGCCCGCGGTCTTGCGCGGCGTCGCGATGGCGAGCGGCGGCAGCGGAGCCGCGATGGGTTCGCCCTGGATGTGGTACGCGCAGCCGGACACCGTCAAGAGGGCGAGCAGGAGGAGGAGAGAACGTCTCACACGGCGCAACACTAGAGGGTCGTAGGCTCCTGGACGTGGCAATCGAACGCTCCACCAGAACGGGCTTGGTCCCTCTGGTCGTCATCGGGTTCGCGGTGGCGGCACTCGTCGCCGTCGCGTTCAGCGCGCTGTCGCCCAACCCTCCGCTCGGGCTGCTGATCGTGCGCGTGCTGACCGAGACCGGCGCGGTGGTGACCATCGGCTCGTTGCTGCTGGCGGCGTTCCTCGTGCCACCGCAGAAGTCCGGCACTCTCGCAGCGGACGGTTACGCCGCGATGCGCACCGCTGGGTGGTTCGCGCTCGTGTGGCTCGTGGGCGCGGTTCTGTCCGTGCCGTTCAACACAGCAGCTGCGATCGACCGGCCGGTCAGCTCGTTCGGCTTCAGCCAGATGATCGCGACGGCGATGCTGGTGGAGCAGTCGAAGGCCTGGATGCTGACGGCGATCATCGTGGCGTTGCTCGCGCTGGGCTGCCGTTTGGTGCTGTCGTGGGGATGGGCGACGGTCCTGCTGTTCCTGGCGATCTTCGCGTTGGTGCCGGTCGCGGTCACCGGCCACTCGTCGTCGGGCGGCTCGCACGACATGGCGACGAACAGCCTGTTGTTCCACCTCATCGCGGTCGTGTTGTGGGTGGGCGGCCTCATCGCGTTGCTCGCGCACGGCAGGCGTGGCGGCGCTCATCTGTCTCTTGCCGCGACGCGGTTCTCGAAGCTCGCGTTGGTCTGCTGGGTCGTCATGGCCGTCTCGGGTGTGGTCAACGCGCTCGTGCGCATCACGCCGACCGACCTCGTGACGTCGACCTACGGCTGGCTGACGCTCGGCAAGCTGGCGTGTCTGCTGCTGCTCGGCGTGTTCGGCTACTTCCAGCGCGAACGTGGCGTGAAGGGCGTGGCCGACGGGAAGCCGCGCGCGTTGCTCAAACTCGCGGGCCTCGAAGTGCTGTTGATGATGTTCACGATCGGCCTGGCCGTGGCGCTGGCCCGCACGCCTCCGCCCGGCGGCAGCCTCGAACTGCCGAGCCGCACCGAGCTCGCGATCGGCTACGACCTCGACGGGCCGCCGACGCTGGCGCGCATCCTGTTCGACTGGCGCTTCGACCTGATCTACGGCACCGCGGCACTGGTTCTCGCCGCGCTCTACCTGGTGGGTGTGCGCAAGCTGGTCAAGCGCGGCGACAAGTGGCCGGTCGGACGCACGGTCGCGTGGCTGTGCGGCTGCTTCTCTCTCTTGTTCGCCACGTCGTCGGGGATGGGCCGGTACTCGCCGGCGATGTTCAGCATCCACATGGAAGCGCACATGGTGCTTTCGATGCTGACGCCGATCCTGTTCGTCCTGGGTGGACCGGTCACGCTGGCGTTGCGCGCGTTGCCGGTGAGCAAAGAGGTGCCGGGGCCACGAGAGTGGGTGCTGGCCTTTGTGCACTCACCGCTCGCACGGCTGCTGACCAACCCCTTTGTGGCGCTGGCTCTGTTCGTCGGTTCCTTCTACGCCCTGTACTTCTCGGGGCTGTTCGAGGCGGCGCTGCCGTTCCACTGGGCGCACCTCGCGATGAACGCCCACTTCATCCTCGTCGGCTACGTCTTCTACTGGCCCGTGATCGGCGTGGACCCGTCACCGAACAAGCTGCCGCCGCTCGGCCGCCTCGGCTTGCTGTTCGCGTCGATCCCGTTCCACGCGTTCTTCGGCATCGTGCTGATGAGCTCGCAGAATGTCATCGGCGAGCAGTTCTACCGCGGGCTCGCGCTGCCGTGGGTGCAGAACCTGCTGGAGGACCAGCGACTCGGCGGTGGCATCGCGTGGGCGGCGGGGGAGATCCCGTTGCTGGTGGTGATGGTCGCCCTGCTCGCACAGTGGGCGCGGCAGGACACCCGTGAGGCGAAGCGGTTGGACCGCAAGGCCGACGCCGATGGCGACGCCGACCTCGAGGCCTACAACGCGATGCTCCGCAAAATGGCGGGCAAGGACTAGAGAGCCAGCGGCCGGCGGAAACCGCGGACCGCGAAGAACGCTCCGATGACGGCGATCACGCCGCTCGTGGCCAGCGCGCCTGCCACACCGGTGACCGGGTGGGCCAGGGCGAGGCTGCGGGCGGCATCGACCGCGTAGGTCAGCGGGTTGACCTTCGCGACCGCCTGCAGCCAGCCGGGCAGGCCACCCACCGGCACGAACGCGCTGGACGCGAACATCAGCGGGAACATCGCCAGGAAGCCGACGGTCTGCATCAGCTCGGCCTTGCGCACCCACGCGGCGATCGCGATGAACACCCAGCTCAGCGCCCAGCCGACGACCAGGGCAAGACCCAGTGCGGCGAGAGTGCCGAGCATGCCCCCGTCGGGCCGGAACCCGAACACGAGCACGCCGAACGCGATCATCAGCACGAGCTGGAACGCCGTCCGCACCGCGTCGGACAGGTTGCGCGCCAACAGAACCGTGCTCGGCCTGATGGGTAGTGAACGGAACCGTGCGAGCACACCGTTCGACATGTCCTGCACGAGTCCGATGCCGGACGCGAGAGAGGACTGCATCGCGGTGTTCACCAAGATCGCGGGCAGCAGGTAGTCGATGTAGCTCATGCCCGGCGGGAAGTTCGCGGTGCCGGTGATGCTGCCGAAGATCTGGCTGAACAGCGTCAGCATGATCAACGGCTGCAGCACGCTGAAGAAGACGAGCAGCGGTGTGCGCAGCAAAGCTCTGAGTGAACGGCCGGTCAGCACCAGCACCTGTGTCGGGTAGCTGCTGCCGTGCCAGGTCAAGGTCGCCATGATGTCCCCCTAGTTCGCGGCGAGAGTGAGGTAGACGTCGTCCAAAGTGGGCTCCGCGAGGCCGATCTCGTGCGCCTCCAAGCCGTTGTCGTCCAACGCGCGCACGACCGTCGCCAGGTCGCGTGACGCGCTGACGGGCGTGGTGAGCGTGAGACCTTCGGCGACGGGGTGCAGGCCCACCGCGTTGATCGCCTTCAGCGCGATGTCCACTTCGGACACCGAGTCGAGCGTGACGGTCACGGTGCGCTGGCCGACCTGGGCCTTGAGCTCGGAGCTGGTGCCGGACGCGACGACCTTGCCGTGGGACAGCACGGTGATGGTGTCGGCGAGCCGGTCGGCCTCGTCCAGGTACTGCGTCGTGAGCAGCACGGTCGTGCCGTCCGCGGTGAGCTTCTCGACGATCTCCCACATCGCCAGGCGGCTGGCCGGGTCGAGGCCGGTGGTCGGCTCGTCCAGGAACAGCACCTCGGGATTGCCGACCAGGGACGCGGCCAGGTCGAGCCGGCGCCGCATGCCGCCGGAGTAGGTCTTGGCGTTGCGCTTGGCGGCGTCGGTGAGGTCGAACTGCTCCAGCAGGTCGTCCGCGCGCTGATGGGCCTGCTTGCGGCTGGCGCCCAGCAGGCGGGCGATGAGCACGAGGTTGTCGTGGCCGCTGAGCTGTTCGTCGACGGCGGCGAACTGGCCGGTCAGGCCGATCCGGCTGCGGACCTCGTGGCTCTGCTTCGAGACGTCGAAACCGGCGATCCTCGCGCTGCCTGCGGACAGCGGCAGCATCGTGGTGAGGATGTTGATCAGCGTGGTCTTGCCGGCGCCGTTGTGGCCCAGCAGGCCGAGCACGGAGCCCTTCTTCGCGGTGACGCTGACGCCGTCGAGGGCGTGCACGTCACCGAATCTCTTGCTCACCTCGGTGGCTTCGATCATGAGCTCAGACATCTGCTCCCCCTGATTTGAGTGCGCCGTGCAGGAAAAGTTCGACGAGCTGCGCCGGTTCGACGGTCGTCTCGCCGAAGCCCTTGCCTTGCAGGCGGTTGGTGAAGACGAAACCGAGCAGCAGGCGGGCGGCGTGCTCGGGGCTGGTGCGGAGGTCCGCGTCGGCGAACAGCTCGGCGATCGCGTTCGAGACGCGGAGCATGCCCTCCGGTGGGCCCTTGTGCTTCTCGTGGTCCTCCTGGCTCGGCTGGTAACCGGACTCGCGCAGTGCGCCCATGACGCTCCACATGCGGTCGAGGTAGCCGGTCACCGTGCCGGTCGCTTCCACGAGCCGCTGCTCGATAGGCAGGTCGGTGGGCACCGCTTCGATGCGGGCCACTTCGTCGTCGGCGAGCAACGCGCGCTGGATGACCGCGTTGAGCAGTTCGGCCTTGTCCTTGAAGACGCGGAACACCGTGCCTTCGGCGATGCCGGCCGCCGCGGCGATCTGGCTGGTGGTGACGTTCGCGCCGGCCTTCACGACGAGCGGCAGCGTGGCCTGGAGGATCGCCTCACGGCGGTCTTCCGGGCTCATCGCGGGGGCGCGGCGGCGGCGTGGTTCCTCTGACACGTCCGCAACTGTATGAGTGAGTCCTCACTCATGTCAATGAGTGGGCGCTCACTCACTCGGTCCGGCTCGAGCGCCGCACTAGCACACAGGTCTGACAATTTCGCGGTTCGAGGTGGCTGAAGATCGCGACCTGTCCACAACCCGCGAGTAATCCACAGATCCCCGTCCACCCCGGTTCCCACCCCGCCTCCCGGAGCAACCTGGACCAGCACACCCGCGACCTGGAGGCGAACCCGATGTCCTGGAATTCCACCGTGATCACCGTTGTTGGCACTGTTACCGGCGACATCACGTACCGGCACGGCGAGGAAGGCAAGACGAGCGCGTTCTTCCGCATGGCGTCGACCGAACGGCGCTACAACACGTCGCTGGGCGACTGGGAGGACGGCGAGACGATCTGGCTCGGCGTCTCCTGCTGGCGCAAGCTCGCCGACAGCGTCAAGACCACGCTGTCCAAAGGTGATCCCGTGATCGTCCAGGGCAAGCTGCGCATGCGGTACTACGAGAAGGACGACGTGAAACGATCGTCGCTGAGTCTCGACGCGCTGCACGTCGGACTGGACTTGAGTCGCGTGCAGTCACTGGGATCCACTCCGGTCGTTGAACCGCGGGTCGGCGAGGATCTCGTCGAAGAGGCGATCCCGTTCTGATCCGGCACCGTTTTGATCTTGCGACTTTCGGGGCAACCGCGCACAGGAGTTCGGGAACCCGCCCGATCCGGCAACGCCGCCGGAGATGATGTGCGCACCGCAATCCACGAAGGAGGGAAGCTCGTAGATCGGGGCCGCTGAGGCCCGGTCGCCGAGAGTCGTTCACGTTCGAACGGAACGGGCTGGTCACCGAGTCGCGTGACGCTTGATCCGGGGGTGGACGGCTGCTTGTCGGCGACCGAGGTCAGGAGCCTCTGAGCACCGCTCTACGATCGCCGCCATGGCCGAGTTCATCTACACCATGAAAAGGTGCGCAAGGCGCACGGTGACAAGGTCATCCTCGATGACGTCACGATCATGTTCTACCCCGGCGCGAAGATCGGTGTGGTCGGTCCCAACGGCGCCGGCAAGTCGAGCGTGCTCAAGATCATGGCGGGGTTGGACACGCCGAACAACGGCGAGGCGTACCTGTCTCCCGGTTACACCGTGGGGATCCTGCAGCAGGAACCGCCGCTCAACGAGGAGAAGACCGTCCTCGGCAACGTCCAGGAGGGCCTGGGCGAGATCAAGGTGAAGCTGGACCGCTTCAACGAGATCGCCGAGCTGATGGCGACCGACTACTCCGACGAGTTGATGGAGGAGATGGGCAAGCTCCAGGAGGAGCTCGACCACGCCGACGCGTGGGACCTCGACTCCCAGCTGGAGCAGGCGATGGACGCCCTGCGGTGCCCGCCGCCGGACGCCGACGTCACCAAGCTCTCCGGTGGTGAGCGCCGCCGCGTCGCGCTGTGCAAGCTGCTGCTGAGCAAGCCCGACCTGCTGCTGCTCGACGAGCCCACCAACCACCTGGACGCGGAGAGCGTCCTGTGGCTGGAGCAGCACCTCGCGCAGTACAGCGGCGCCGTGCTCGCCGTGACCCACGACAGGTACTTCCTGGACAACCTGGCCGAGTGGATCCTCGAGATCGACCGCGGCCGGACCCACCCGTACGAGGGCAACTACTCCACCTACCTGGAGAAGAAGGCCGAGCGTCTCGCGGTCCAGGGCAAGAAGGACCAGAAGCTGCAGAAGCGCCTCAAGGACGAGCTGGACTGGGTGCGCTCCGGCGCCAAGGCCCGCCAGGCCAAGTCCAAGGCGCGTCTCGACCGCTACGAGGAGATGGCGGCCGAGGCGGAGAAGACCCGCAAGCTCGACTTCGAGGAGATCCAGATCCCGCCGGGCCCGCGTCTGGGCAACGTCGTGGTCGAGGCCGAGAAGCTGAAGAAGGGCTTCGGCGACCGGGTTCTGATCGACGGGTTGTCGTTCACGTTGCCGCGCAACGGCATCGTGGGTGTCATCGGCCCGAACGGTGTCGGCAAGACGACCCTGTTCAAGACCATCGTCGGTCTCGAGAAGCCGGACGCCGGCGAGGTGAAGGTCGGCGAGACCGTGCTGCTCTCGTACGTTGACCAGAACCGCGGTGGCATCGACCCGAAGAAGAACGTGTGGGAGGTCGTGTCCGGCGGACTCGACTACATCCACGTCGGCAACGTCGAGATGCCCTCGCGCGCGTATGTCAGCGCGTTCGGCTTCAAGGGCCCGGACCAGCAGAAGCCCGCGGGCGTGCTGTCGGGTGGTGAGCGCAACCGCCTGAACCTCGCGCTCACGCTCAAGCTCGGCGGCAACCTGATCCTGCTGGACGAGCCGACGAACGACCTGGACGTCGAGACCCTCGGCTCGCTGGAGAACGCTCTCGAGCAGTTCCCCGGCTGCGCCGTCGTGATCTCCCACGACCGGTGGTTCCTCGACCGCGTCGCCACGCACATCCTCGCGTGGGAGGGCACGGACGAAGACCCGTCGAAGTGGTACTGGTTCGAGGGCAACTTCGAGGGCTACGAGAAGAACAAGCTCGAGCGCCTGGGTGCCGACGCGGCCCGCCCGCACCGTGTCACGTACCGCAAGCTGACACGGGACTGAGAGGGCAACGGCGACGTCGTGGCGGCGAGGGGCGAGACGCAGGCGAACGTCGAGGTGAGCACGCTGGTCGTGCCCGCCTGGATGCTGCGTTGGCGGGCACCGGAGCTCGCTCTGGTGCTCGGTGAGCGGGCGGTTGCGCTCGCCTCCACCCGCCGCGACGAAGCCGACCGGCTCCGCGCCGAGTCGCTGGTGGTCTTCGCGGGCAACCGCGTGGGCCGCGGCGTCCGCATCGCCGACAGGGCGATCGACGCGCTGAAGGCGGCCGAGGCCGCCGGTGAACACGAGACCGCGTGGCTGCTGCGGGTGGAGCTCGCGGCGTGCGCGCGGTCCGTGGGCGCACCGCTCACGGGCTTCGCCGCGGTGACGCCCGTGCTGGAAGCGCCGGACGTGCCCGCGGAACTGCGGGCCTCCGCTCTGGTGCAGGCCAGCGAATGCCTCGTCACGGTCGGCCGCGGCGACGAGCCCACGCGGGCGCTCGCCGAGGCGGACCAGCTCTACGTCGCCGACACGACGCTCGACGAGGACACCCGCCTGCTGCTGCGCGGCCTGATCCGCGCGGTGCAGGCAGCCCAGCACCGTCGCTGGGGCGACATCGCCGCCGCCATCGGTGCCGCGCGCGAAGGCCTCGACCTGCTCGGCAGGTTCGCCGACCCGTCGGCGGACAGCGGTCAGGGCATGGGCCGGCTCACGCTGGAACTGGTGCTGGCGCTGATGGACGCGAACCGCCTGCTCGACGCGAGCGAGGTCGGCACGCCACTGCTCGACCGCCCGGTGCGCGCGCCATCGGCCTCCACCACCGGCTGGCTGCGCCTGGCTCTCGCGACACGCGTCCATCTCCCCGCGGGCCGGGTGGCGCTCGCCCGCGAGATGTTGCGCGAGGCCGCGGCCAGTGCCGAACGCCACCAGCTCGACACGTTGCTGGCGGAAAGCCTGCTGGCACTGGCGCACGTGCACGAGGTGTCCGGCGAACTGGCCGACGCGCTGACGAACCTGCGCTCCGCCCACGCCGCCGAACGCCGCAGAGCCCGCGCCGTCTACGCGGTGCGCGCCAGACTCGCGGCCGAGTTCTCCGGCGTCCACCGCCAGCCCGCGGATCTGCACCAGCAACTGGCGAGCCTGCTCCGCCCGGCCGAGGGCATGCAGATCGTGACCGACGGCGTCCTGTCCGCCGCTTTGAAGCAACAGCTCCGCACGTGGCGCCCGGTCCAGGTCCGCAAGGGCGATGGCCTGAAGGTCAAGCGCGTCCGCAGAGCTGCCGAAGACATGACCGTGGAGGGTTTGTCCGCGGCACGCCAGCACGCCGCCGAGAGGTGGCGCACGGTCCAGCCGTTCGGCGAACCCGACGACAAGACACCGGAACCCTTGGAACCCCCACCCCCTGTCGTGCCTTCTTCCGACCGCACAGTCCCCGCCTCAGGTCTGATCGCCTCCGCCGGCGCCATGGTGAGCGGCCGCCGCCGCGCAGCCAGAGTCGCCGCGGGCGAGATCGACGAAGACCAGCCGTCCACCGTCGCCGAGACCCCCGAGCCAGCACCTGCGGCCCCGCAGCTGAGCCCGGACCAGGAACGCAAGCGCAAGGTCGAAGAACAGCTCATGGAGCTGCAGCGCGAGGCCCGCCGCCAGATCGAGGCGGAACGCCAGGCCCGCGCCGAGCAACGCGCCCAGGCAGAACGCGAAGCGGCGGAAGAAGCCGCTCGCCAGGAAGCCGCTCGCCAGGCCGCCGAACGCGAAGCCGCCGAACGCGAAGCCGCAGCCCGCGAAGCCGCGGCGCGCGAGGAACTGGCCCGTGCCGCCGCCGCCCGTGAAGTCGCGGAACGCGAGGCCGCGGTCCGCGAGGAAGCAGCGCGCAGAGAAGCCGCGGCCCGCGAAGAGGCGTCCAGAGCCCAGCCGGAAAGCGTCCTGGAGATGCTCAAGGCCCAGGGTCTGCGAGCAGGCGGCCGCCGCCGTGCCCGGGACGCCGAGGCAGCCTCGAGCACGGACGCCCCGTCGTGGCGAGTGGAACCACCGTCCCGTCTGCGCCAGGACGATCCGGCCCCGCAATCCTCCTTCGGCGGCCAGGACCACCCGGACGCCCCGAACTACTTCGCCGACCCGAACACGCCGGACGCCCCGTCCCGCTCGGGCCTGTCCGCGGCGTTCTCGCGCCCGCCGGCCGCCCCGGACTTCGGCCCCCACCTGGACGACCCGCCCCCGGCCTACCCGCTCCACACCCCGGCCGCGGGCTTCCCCGCGACCCCGGCCGACGAGCGCACCCTCCCGGAGCGCGACTACTCCAACCTCGACTTCACCGGTCAGCGGTGGTCGACGTCCTCGATCCCGTCCCCGGACCCGGCGGAGCACCCAACGCCCGCCCCCGACCCGGACCCGGAGCACAAGCCGCACTCACCGATCCCGGACCCGGTGCCGTCGGTGCCGGTCCCGGACGAGATCCCGCAGCCCCCGGAGCCGGACCTGCTCTCGAGCACGTTTCTGAGCGCGGCAGACGTCGAGGACGACTCCGCGGACGTCCCCACCACCCCGGTCCCCCTGACCGCACTTCCGGACCAGCGCGCCACACCTGGCCGACCAGGCTTCGGCACCGAGCCGGGTGCCGCGAGCGAGCGCGGCTTCGGCAGTGAGTCCGGTTCCGGTGAGCGCGGGTTCGGCGGCGATCCTGGTGCCGAAAGTGCGCGTGGGTTCGGTGGCCGGCCCGGGTTCGGTGCCGAGTCCGGCTCCGGCAACCCAGCAGAGGCGGGAACCGAGGCGGGGTTCGCTGGTCAGCCCAACACCGGCGGACAGTCGGCCTTCGGCACTCAGACCGGGTTCGGTGGCCAGCCGACCTTCGGGACGCAGACCAGCTTCGGCACGCAGAACTTCGGTTCCCAGCCCACCTTCGGCACCCAGGCGGGGTTCGGCACCCAGCCGGATCCGTCCCCGCAGGCCGACCCGACGTCGTCCGGCCAGGGAAGCCAGCCGGATCCGGGCGGCTGGGCCAACTTCGAGATCGCTGACGACTTCGACGTCGACCCCATCGTGACGATGTCGGTCCGTGAGCCCGACGAGCCGTCCTCGGCCCCGGATGCCGGTCCGGCGTCCGGCTCGGCGACGCCCGATGCCACCGGCACCGATTTCGACCCGGCGACGTCCGTGATCCCCGCGCCCGCAGCGGGGCTCGACTCGCCGCCGCAGTACGACTTCTTCGCCACGGAATCCGAGCCGTCGGCCGAACCGGACCCGGTTACCGAGCCGGTTCAAGCCGAGATCGTTGCGCCGGATGCTGCCGCGCCGACCGCCTACGAGGCCGCGGGCATCGTCCAACCCGCCGAGGCGAAGGACGAGCCTGGCGCGCGGACGGGCCGCCCGAGCAGCCGCCGCAAGCCCAGCGACCTGAGCCTCGCCGACCTGCTGGCGGAAGCACTGGTCGCCTACGAGACCGGCCGTCGCTCCGACGAGGAACAGATGGACGCCGTGGACCTGCCCGTCCCGGAATGGTCCGCTTCCGAACCCGAGCAACCGTCCAACACCGACTCGCTCTTCAACCCCGGTCAGCCCACTGGTTCGCCACAGCCGGAGCCAGCTGCCGGAACAGGCTCTGACTTCTTGGTTCGGCCGGGCGAGTCGTTCGGTTCTGAGCCTGCGCCGGAGTCCGCCAGAGGGTCTGGGCCAGGCGCGGACTTCCAGGTTCGTCCTGGTGAGTCGTTCGGTTCTCAGCCTGCGCTGGAATCCGCCAGAGGGTCTGGCGCAGGCGCGGACTTCCAGGTTCGTCCCGATGAGCCGTTCGGTTCTCAGCCTGGGCCAGGCGCTGACTTCCAGGTTCGTCCAGGGGAGTCGTTCGGATCCCAGCAGTCGCCGGAGTCCGCCACAGGATCCGGAGCGGGAGCTGACTCCCTCTTTCGGCCAGGGCAGCCGTTCGGTTCCCCGGCACCGGAGCCGACCACGACAGCCACGCCGGGCACGGACTCGCTGTTTCAGGCAGGCTCGGCGTTCGGTTCCCAGCAGTTCCCGGCGCCCCCCGAGAACCGGTCGAGCCTCGAGCCGGCCTTCGGTTCGGGACAGCCGTTCGAGACACCGCAGCCCGCGGCCGACTCCCTGTTCAACCCGAGCCAGTCGTTCGGCGAGCAGCCACCCGCGGGGGAGCCGGCCGGGCGGAAGGGCGAGTCCGAGCAGGAGAGGACCGGCCCGATCGTCCCCGTGGGCGGCGCGCCGGACAGCGAGACGACCGGCCCGATCCGTCCGGTTTCGCCCGGTGGCCCCGCCAGCTGGACCTTGCCCGGTACGTGAGCCGGGCTCGGACCAGGCCACTCGGCGCGCCGTGGTGGTCAGCGCCACACCTCAAGCCTTGCCCAAGCCGCTCGTGCCGCCGACCCGCCCGCCACGCCGAGGTGGGCGGTGAGGCGGGTCGGGCCGGTGTCCTGCGCAAGAGTGGTCGCCGGGTCGGGCCGGGCGGCGGAACTGGTGGTGGGCTTGAGCGTCCATCATGCGAAATGCGTTGGAGCCACTGATTATGTGACTCGATTCAGCCCACGATTCAGTGGTCCGTCAGTGCCCCTCCCGTTGCCGGTGACGGCCGCCACCCCATCTAGGGTGGAGGCGGACCCGGCACACAGAGGTGCCGGATAGCGTGGAGTCGCCTGAAGATGACCTCGACTGGAGCCCCGACCCGTACCGACGACGCCTCCGCGGCCCCGACCGCGGACGGTGGAAGTCGACCGGCCAGTCCTGAGCAGGTCCGTGACGAGCTGATCGAACGGGCCGCCGCCAATGCCCCCGAACTCGCTGATCTGATCCGCCTCTTCTACCGGCACGTGCCCGCCGAGGAAGTCAACGACGACGACCCGGTGGACCTGGTCGGAGCGGTGCGGTCGAACTACCAGCTCGCCGAGAGCCGCGTTCCCGGACGCGCCGCGGTGCGCATCCTGAACCCGACACGCGGGACCGATGGCTGGCAGTGTCCGGTCACCGTGGTCCAAGTGGTCACGGACGACATGCCGTACCTCGTGGACTCGGTCGCGTCCGAGCTCACGCGCGGTGGTGTGCAGGTGCAGCGCGTTGTGCACCCCATCGTCGTCGTGCGCCGCGACCCGGTGACGGGTGAGCGCACCGAGGTGCTGCCCACGGCCGACCCGGCCGACCCGCCCGGCGACGCGCTGGCGGAGTCGTGGATGAACATCGAGGTCGACCTGATCACGGACGCCGATCGGGCGCGTGAGCTGGAGACCCGGCTGCTGACGGTGCTGACCGACGTCCGCGAGGTCGTCGAGGACACCGACCGCATGGTCACCACGGCGACGCAGCTCGCCGACGAGCTCGAGAAGGACTCGTCCGAGGCCACCACGGACGCCGCGAAGCTCCTCAAGTGGCTCGCGGACGGGCACTTCACGTTCATGGGCTACCGGCAGTACGAGCTGGTCCAGGAGGACGGCGAACCGGCGCTGCGGGCCGTGCTCGCGAGTGGTCTCGGCGTGCTCAGGCAGGACAGCCTCGCGGCGCGCAGCCTGACCGCGGGGCCGGACAACGGCGCGCAGGCGCTCAGCCCGGAGCTGCTCGTGCTGACCCAGGCGAGCGCGCAGAGCAGCGTGCACCGCAGCGTCTACCCCTACTACGTGGGCGTGAAGACGTTCGACGCCGAGGGCAACGTCTCCGGCGAGCACCGGTTCCTGGGCATCTTCAGCACGACGGCGCTGCACGAGGACGTGCTCGACATCCCGGTGATCGAGCGCCGCGTGCGCGACGTGATCCACCGCGCCGGCTTCCCGCTGCAGTCCTACTCGGGGCAGCGGATGCTCGAGGTGATCCAGAACTACCCGCGCACCGAGCTGTTCTCGGTCGACGCCGACACGCTGTACCAGACCACGACCGGTGTCATCGCCCTCGCGGAACGGCGCCGGCTGCGGCTGTTCCTGCGCCGAGACCCGTTCGGCCGCTTCTTCTCGTGCCTGGTCTACCTGCCGCGCGACCGCTACACGACGACGAGCCGCCTCGCGATGCAGGAGGTGCTGCTCGCCGAGCTCGGCGGTCTGAACCTCGAGTACAGCGCGCGCATCGGCGAGTCGGCGCTGGCCCGCGTGCACTTCATGGTGCACACGGACCCGGCGCGCACGCTGGAGCCGGACACCAACGCGATCCAGCAGAAGCTCGCCGAGGCCGTCCGCAGCTGGGACGACCGCATGGTCGAGGCCGTGCTGGGCGACAGCGGTGTCCTGGGGGCCGAGTCGGCCACCGAGCAGGGCCAGCGGTTCGCCTCGGTCTTCCCGGAGGCCTACAAGGAGGACTTCCCGGCGAGCGTCGGCCTGGGCGACTTCCGCCGCATCGAGGCGCTCGCCGAGGGCGACCTCGACATGGTGTTCTACGTGCCGGAGGACGCCGAGCCGGGGGAGCGGCGCTTCAAGCTGTTCGTGACCGGCGACGGCATCACGCTGTCCGACGTGCTGCCGATGCTGCAGCGCATGGGCGTGATCGTGGTCGACGAGCGGCCGTACGAGATCACCCGCGAAGACGGCGTGCAGTGCTGGATCTACGACTTCGGCCTGCGCATCGACCAGAAGGCGCTCGAGCAGCTGTCGGAGTCCGACCTCGACAACGTGCGCGTGCGGTTCCAGGACGCGTTCGCCGCCGTCTGGCGTGGCGAGGCCGAGGTCGACAGGTTCAACTCGCTGGTGCTGCAGGCCGGGCTCACCTGGCAGCAGGCCGCGATGCTGCGCGCGTACGCGAAGTACCTGCGGCAGGCGGGCACGCCGTACTCGCAGGACTACATCGAGGACGCGGTGCTCGGTCACACGAGCGTGGCGATCGCGCTGGTCGCGTTGTTCGAGTCCCGGTTCGACCCGCGGCTCGACGACGCCACGCGCGCGGACCGCACCGAGACGATGGTCGTCGAGACCGGCAAGCTGATCGACGACGTGACGAGCCTCGACGCGGACCGCATCCTGCGCAGCCTGCTCACGCTGATCAACGCCACGCTGCGGACGAACTACTTCTTCCGCGACGCCGACGGCAACGCCCGGCCGTACCTGTCGGTCAAGCTCGACCCGCAGGCGATCCCGGACCTGCCGGCGCCGCGGCCGAAGTTCGAGATCTTCGTGTACTCGCCGCGCGTCGAGGGCGTGCACCTGCGCTTCGGTTCCGTCGCGCGTGGTGGTCTGCGCTGGTCCGACCGCCGCGAGGACTTCCGCACGGAGATCCTCGGCCTGGTCAAGGCGCAGGCCGTGAAGAACGCGGTGATCGTGCCCGTCGGCGCCAAGGGCGGCTTCGTCGTCAAGCGCCCGATCCCGGCGACCGGTGACCCCGGCATCGACCGCGAGAACTTCATGTCCGAGGGCATCGCCTGCTACAAGATGTTCATCTCCGGCCTGCTCGACCTCACCGACAACCTGATCAACAACGAGGTCGTGCCCGCGCCGCAGGTCGTGCGCTACGACGCCGACGACACGTACCTGGTCGTGGCCGCGGACAAGGGCACCGCGACGTTCTCGGACATCGCAAACGGTGTGTCGCAGAGCTACGGCTTCTGGCTGGGCGACGCGTTCGCCTCCGGTGGCTCGATCGGCTACGACCACAAGGCCATGGGCATCACGGCCAAGGGCGCGTGGGAGAGCGTGAAGCGCTCGTTCCGCGAGCTCGGCGTGGACACGCAGACCGAGGAGTTCACCGTCGTCGGCATCGGCGACATGTCCGGTGACGTGTTCGGCAACGGCATGATGCTGTCCGAGCACATCCGGCTCGTGGCCGCGTTCGACCACCGGCACATCTTCATCGACCCGAACCCGGTCGCGGACACCTCGTTCGCCGAGCGGGTGCGGCTGTTCAACGTGCCGCGCTCGTCGTGGGACGACTACGACCGCTCGCTGATCAGCGAGGGCGGCGGCATCTTCCCGTTGTCCGCCAAGTCGATTCCGCTGTCCGAGCAGGCCCGTGTCGCGCTCGGGCTGCCGGAGGGCGTCGAGAAGCTGTCCCCGCCGGAGCTGAAGAAGGCGATCCTGCTCGCGCCGGTCGACCTGCTGTGGAACGGCGGCATCGGCACGTACGTCAAGGCGTCGACCGAGTCTCACGCCGACGTCGGCGACAAGGCCAACGACTCGATCCGCGTCGACGGCAACGAGTTGCGCGTCAAGGTCGTCGGCGAGGGCGGCAACCTGGGCCTGACCCAGCGCGGCCGCATCGAGTTCGCGCGCAACGGCGGCAAGGTCAACACCGACGCGCTCGACAACTCCGCCGGCGTCGACTGCTCCGACCACGAGGTCAACATCAAGATCCTGCTGGACCACCTGGTCCGGGAGGGCTCGGTGGAACAGCAGCAGCGCAACGAGGTCCTCGCCGAGATGACCGACGAGGTCGGCGAGCTCGTGCTGGCCGACAACTACTCGCAGAACAACGTCCTCGGCGTCAGCCGGGCGCACGCCGGCCCGATGCTGTCGGTGCACGCGCGTCTCACGGCCGACCTCGAAGCCCGCGGTGCGCTCAACCGCAAGCTGGAGGCGCTGCCGAGCGCCGCGGAGTTCAAGACGCTGGAGAAGAACGGCGAGGGCCTCACCTCGCCGGAGCTCGCCACGTTGCTCGCCTTCACCAAGCTCACGCTGAAGGAAGAGCTGCTCTCCAGCGACATCCCGACGATCGACACGTTCAAGAACAAGCTGCCGGACTACTTCCCGACGCTGCTGCGCGAACGTTTCGGCACCGCGATCCCGAACCACCCGCTGGCGAAGCAGATCATCACGACGGTCGTGGTGAACGAGGTCGTCGACGGCGGTGGCGTGTCCTACGCCTTCCGCCTGGCCGAGGAGATGAGTGCCTCGGCGACCGACGCGGTGCGCGCGTACGCCGTGGTGACCGAGGTCTTCGACCTGCCGGCGATCTGGCGGGAGATCGAGGCGCTGGACAACGTGGTGTCGACGGCGGTCCAGGACAACCTGGTGCTGGAGACCCGCCGGCTGCTCGACCGCGCGTCCCGCTGGCTGTTGTCGAACCGCCCGCAGCCGCTGGCGGTGGGTTCGACGATCAACCGATTCCGCAGCGTGGTCGAGGAGCTCAGCCCGTTCGCCTTCGAGCTGTTGCAGGGCAAGGAGCTCGACGTGGTCGCCGGCAAGGCGGACAAGTTCGTCGAGCAGGGCGTCCCGGCGGAGCTCGCCCGCAAGGTCGCCGCGTTGCTCTACATGTACGGACTGCTCGACGTCACCGAGATCGCCGAGCTGGCCGAACGCGAGTTCGGCCCGGCCGGCGGTATGGGCCCGGAGCGTTCGCACCGGGAGAGCGCCGAGCTGTACTTCGCGCTGTCCGACCACCTCGACATCGACCACATGCTGGACTCGGTGACGAGCCTGGAGCGTGGCAACCGCTGGCACGCCCTGGCCCGCCTGGCTCTGCGCGACGACTTCTACTCGTCGTTGCGGGCCATCACGATCGACGTGATGAGGGCGAGCGACGAGGGCGACACGGCGAGCGAGAAGATCACCAAGTGGGAGCAGGCCAACGCCTCCCGCCTGGCTCGCTCGCGCGGTGCGCTGGACGAGATCAACCGGGTCCACCAGCTGGACCTGGCGACCCTTTCCGTCGCCGCCCGTCAGGTGCGGAGCATGGTCAGGTAGTAAGCATCAGCCGAAAGCCAGGGGGCTGTGGACAACTCCACGGCCCCCTGGCGTTTTTCCGGTAGCGTTTCGCAGGTCAGGAGGTACGCGGCCGATGTAGCCGCGAGTTGTCCACAGGATTTTGGCGGCGCCGGGAACCGAAATCGCCGTTCGATCGTTGCGCCATGAGGAAGCGCGCGGGGGGAGCGTGTGCAGCACGGTGAGCAGCCGGAGCCGAGCACCTCGACCGTGGCAGGACGGTACCGATCGTGACTCGTCCGCCCAAGCATGCGGGGCTCGAACACGGTGCCCGGCCCCGCCGGTGCAGCACTCCTCACCACGCCACGATCAGAACCTGACAGCACGCGACGAAGACGATCGAGGACACCCGACCGGCACAGGCACGGACTCGCGGGGCGGGAAGAACGCGACCTCGTCTGCCGCGACGGCGGGGATCACCGCGATCGGTGCGAACAGCCTGCTGAAGAACGCGGTAGCAGACAGCCTGCGGGAAGATCAGCAGTGCGTGTGACGCAGCGCGATTGGTGAGGGCTGGCTATCGACTTTCAATCGGCTGGAGTGGAGATCCTGTGAAGGTTCCCGGGCGGTAGGGTCCCTGCATGGGTGTCTTCGTCACTGGTGTGCGGCCGCGATGGTCGGACATGGATGCGTTCGGTCACGTCAACCACGCGAACACGGTGACGTTGCTGGAAGAGGCCCGGATCGAGCTGCTGTTCACCGAGGCCGCCCGCCACGGGGTGAAGGAGATGGCCGAGGGGATGGTCGTGGCGAAGCTCTTCGTCGATTACCTCGCGCCGATCGTGTTCACCGGTGAGGACATCGTGGTCGAGATGTCGGTGCGGGAGCTCAAGTCCGCGTCGTTCACGCTCGACTACGTGGTGCGCGGCAGCCGGGAGGCGGACAGCCCAGTGGTCACCAGGGCGGAGACGCTCATGGTGCCCTACAACGTGACGACCGCGCGGCCACGTCGTCTGACCGACGCCGAGCGCGATTTCCTCGCCGGGTGGCGAGCAGGGGGTAATGGTGCCTGAGCTGGTGCTGGCCGACGCGGCCGAGAGAGACGACCTCGGCGCTTTCGCCGCGCGTGCGGTGCGGCTGGAGGCGCAGTCCGTGGTGCGGCTGCGCAACCGCAACTCCGAGCTGCTGGACGCGTGGGTGGCCACGCCGTTCGACACGCTCGCGACGCGAACCGTTGCGGGACAGGCGAATCCGGCCGACGTCACGGTGTCGGGCTCGGAGCTGCTGACGGGGCTCGCGGTGATGCGCGACGAACGCATCGACCCCGGCCCGGCCAAGGACCTGATGTGGCGCTCGGCCCTGCCGCCGTTCGAGGGCTGGCTCATGGTCGACCGGCTGCCCGTCGAGGTCATCTCGAAGCTCGCCGACGAAGGTGTCGCGGTGGCGCGGGAGAACACCGGCCCGCAAGGCACTCCGCCCGCCTCGTTGCTCGACCAGACCGTGCTCACGGTCAGCGGGTCCGGGTTGGACGTGAAGATCCCGCTGCGGTGCCTGTTCGCGTTGTCGGGCATGGGTTTCCTCGGCGAGGACGGCGAGGTGCGGGTGACCGCGACCGACTCGTGGCTGCGGATCGACGCCAAGTACGGCGCGGTGGTGCGGCGCCGGCACTCGATGCTGCCACTGCTCGTCTGAACTGGGCTGACCTGGAGTTAGGTCCAGGTTCGCGGTTGGAGAATTCGGGGCGCCACAAGCGGATGCGCGTGGCACGATGTCGCGCGTGTCCGCCGAAACGCACGAGGCGCCCGAAGCGCCCGAGGGGACCGAGTACCGGGTCTCGACGCTGGAGCTGTTCTTCGACCTGGTCTTCGTCTTCACGATCACGCAGCTGACGAGCAAGCTGGCCGACGACACGTCGCCGCTCGGGTTCGCGCAGGTCGTGATCATGCTGTTCGTGATCCTGTGGATGTACTTCGGGTACGTCTGGCTCACGAACGCCGTGCCGCCGACCACCACCATGCGACGGTTGCTGCTCATGGCGGGCATGGGCGGCTTCCTGGTCATCGCGCTGGCCATCCCCAACGCGTTCGGCGCCGCCGGGGTCGCGTTCGGCATCGGCTACCTGATCGTGAACCTGGTGCACTCCGGCCTGTTCATCGCGTCCGGCGGCCCGGGTTCGGCGGCGGCGATGGCGCGGCTGGCACCGTTCAACCTCGGGTCGGCCGGTCTGGTGTTCGTCGGCGGCTTCCTGCCGAGCACGTGGCGCGCGGCGGCGTGGACGGCGGCCGTGGTGGTCATGATCGTGTCGCCGTACGTGAACCGACGGCACGGCGAGTTCCGCATCCGGTCGGCGCACTTCGTGGAGCGGCACGGCCTGGTGGTCATCGTGGCGCTCGGCGAGTCGATCATCGCGATCGGCATCGGCGCGACGGGACTGCCGCTGAACCTGCAACTGGTCGTGGCCGCGTTGCTGGGCCTCGCGCTCGTCTACCAGCTGTGGTGGTGCTACTTCGGCCGCGAACAGGACCTGCGTGCCGAGCACAACCTGGCGGCCATGACGCCGTCCGACCGGGCCAGCGCGGCACTCTCGGCCTTCGGCTGGGCCCACGCGCCGATCCTGCTGGGCATCGTGGTCGTGGCGGTCGGCGTGAAGAAGACGATCGGGCACGCCACCGAGCACCTCCACCTCAGCGGCGCGCTCGCGCTCGGTGGCGGCGCGGCGATCTTCCTCGTCGGCGAGATCTACTTCCGCTACCGGCTGCGGATCGGCAGCAACAAGTGGCGGATCATCGCCGCGGTCGCCGCGCTGGTGACGGTGCCGGTCGGGTTGTGGCTCGCCATCGCCCAGGTCGCCGCGCTCGTCGCCGTCTTCGGTGCCTTGCTGGCGGTCGAGGCCAAGCGACAGGCCTGACGTGCACGCTGACGCAGGGGTACCCCCGTGCTGGGAACCCCTGCGTTTCAACGTACTCAGAGGGTCCGAC
>NZ_JYJG01000193.1 GCF_000955955.1 Lentzea aerocolonigenes | reverse complement strand
GCTGGGAACCCCTGCGTTTCAACGTACTCAGAGGGTCCGACAAGATCGCCGCCAAACGACCAGGCGTCTGCAAGTACCGCCAAACCAACATCAACAGGCCGCTGAGCACACCCAACAGCCCGACAAGCCGCACGTCGTCAGTTCGGGTGTCGTTAGAGGCGATTCGATCATGGTTTGGTGGTACTTGCAGACGCCATCAGCAAACCAGGGCGGGCACGGCACGCGTGTCCACCCCGGTCACCAAATCGGTAGAACCCAACGGATCCAGCGGGTCCGACAGTCCGCTCAGACCAGCCAGACGGCCGTGTCAGGCGGCAGCTGGTCGCCGTCCATCGGACCGGACGACAACAGCACCTGACCGGGCGGCAGCGGCACGGAAGCACCGGACGTGTTCAGCGCGCAGATCAGCCCGCCACCCTTGCGCCGGAACGCGAAACACCCGGCCGGGGCGCCGTACCACTCCAGCTCGTCGCCCGCGAACGACGTGTTGGACTTCCGGTGCTCCAAAGCCTCCCGGTACAGCGACAGCATCGAACCGGGGTCCTCCAGCTGTGCTTCCGCGGTGAGGTGGTCCCACTCGTTCGGCTGCGGCAGCCAGGTGTTCACGGCCGTCGAGAACCCGAACGGCGGCGTCGTGCCCTCCCACGGGATCGGCACGCGGCAGCCGTCCCGGCCGCGCTCGGTGTGGCCGGAGCGCTCCCAGGTCGGGTCCTGCAGGGCCCAGTCCGGCAGTTCCACGTTCGGCAGGCCGAGCTCTTCGCCGTTGTACAGGTAGATCACGCCCGGCAGCGCCAGCTCGACCAGCGTCATCGCGCGGGCCCGCTGCTCGCCCAGCGCGCCGCCGCCGTAGCGGGTCACGTGCCGTGCGACGTCGTGGTTGGACAGCGTCCACGTGGCGGGCGTGCCGGACAAAGCCACCGCACCCAGCGAGTGCTCGATCGCCGAACGGACGGCGTCGGCGTCGAAGCCGGCCTCGACCAGGCGGAAGTTGAAGCCCAGGTGCAGCTCGTCGGGGCGGACGTAGGCGGCGAACCGCTCGTCGTCCTTCACCCAGATCTCGCCGACGGCCATCGTGCCGGGGTAGCCGTCCATGACCTTGCGGATCATGCGGTGGATCTCGTGCACGCCGTCGTTGTCGAACCGCGGGTCGTGCGCGTCGTCGGACAGCACACCCGGCGCCTGCACCTTGATCTCCATGTCCGGCAGGCCTTCTGGCTTGGCCATGCCGTGCGCCACGTCGATGCGGAAGCCGTCGACACCGCGGTCCAGCCAGAACCGCAGCGTGTGCTCCAGGTCGGCGCGGACCTCCGGGTGGTCCCAGTTGAGGTCGGGCTGCTCCGGCGCGAACAGGTGCAGGTACCACTGGCCGTCGGGCACGCGGGTCCAGGCAGGGCCGCCGAAGACGGACACCCAGTTGTTCGGCGGCTGCGAGCCGTCGAAGCCGCGGCCCTCGCGGAAGATGTAGCGGGCGCGTTCCATGCTGCCCGGACCGGCGTGCAGGGCCTCCTGGAACCACTCGTGCAGGTCGCTCGTGTGGTTCGGGACCAGGTCGACGGTCACCCGGATGTTGTGCTCGTGCGCGTCCGCCACCAGCCGGTCGAACGCGGCCAGGTCGCCGAACAGCGGGTCGACGTCGCGCGGGTCGGCGACGTCGTAGCCGTGGTCGGCCATCGGCGAGCGGTAGAACGGGGTGAGCCACAGGGCGTCGACCCCGAGCAGTTCCAGGTAGCCGAGACGGGACCGGATGCCCTCGAGGTCGCCGACGCCGTCGCCGTTGGAGTCGGCGAAGGAACGCACGTACACCTGGTAGAAGACGGCGTCACGCCACCAGGCGGACTCTTCGGCGATCTCGGGGTTGAGGTCGGAGGATCGTCGCACGGGGGGTCATCCTGCCTTACGTCTCGCGGCGATTGGGCCCGATCGGGTGATGGGCGATCAAGACCAGGCGTTCATCAGGCTGTTCGCGGCCATCTCCAGGTACTCCCAGAGCTGCTTGCGGTGGGCCTCGTCCAGGCCGGCCTCATCGACGGCGATCCGCATGCAGCGCAGCCACGCGTCGCGCTCGATCGGGCCGATCTTGAACGGTACGTGCCGCATCCGCAGCCTCGGGTGGCCCCGGTTCTCCGAGTAGGTGTGGGGGCCGCCCCAGTACTGCATGAGGAACAGCCGTAGGCGCTCCTCCGCAGGTCCGAGGTCCTCTTCCGGGTACAGGGGGAGGAGGATCTCGTCGGCCTTCACCTCTTTGTAGAAGCGCGCGACGATGCGGTGGAACGTCTCCTCGCCACCGACCTGTTCGAAGAAGCTCACGGGGTTGCCCACCCACCCATCCTGACTCACGCGAGCCACCGCGTGCAGGGCGCCCCGGTGATTGGCCGTCTCGAATGGGTGTTCGACCTCACTTGGCGGTGAAGCCTGCTTCCTCCAGGGCGGGCATGAGCTGCGCACGGAGGTTTCGCTGGACCGCCCACTGACGTCCGGGCCGCGTCTTCACGGTCACCCGCAGCGTGATGTTGTCCGGTGTGAACTTCTCCACACCGAGCACCTCGGGCTTCGCCGTGATGTCCGTCTTGACCGGATCCATCTCCGCCACCTCGGCGACGGTGCGCTCCAGCACCTTGGTGGCCTCGGCGAGGTTCGCGCCGTAGCTCAGCGGCAGGTCGACGACCGCGACCGCGAAGCCCTGCGACGAGTTGCCGACGCGCAGGATCTCGCCGTTGCGGACGTACCAGACCGTGCCGCCGGTGTCACGGATCGTCGTGGTGCGCAGGGCGACCGCCTCGACCGTGCCGGTGATCGACGGGCCGAGGTCGACGACGTCGCCGACGCCGTACTGGTCCTCCATCAGCATGAACATGCCGGACAGGAAGTCCTTCACCAGGTTCTGCGCGCCGAAGCCGATGGCGACGCCGAGGATGCCCGCCGAGGTCAGCACCGGCGTGATGTCGAGCGTCAGCACGATCATGATCTCGAGGAACGCTATGCCGAACACGAGGATCGTGACGATCGACTTCAGCACCGAGCCGATGGTCTTCGCACGTTGCTCACGGCGCTCGGAGATCAGGTTCCCGAGCGCCTGCGGAGCACGTTCGCGCAGCGGCTTGAGCAGGCCAGGCTTCTTGCCCTCTTTGCCCGGTGTCGTGATCCGGTCGATGACCTTGCGCAGCAGTGCCCTGATCACGAAGGCGGCGATCAGGATCACGACGATCTTGATCGCGCCCGCGATGATGTCCGGCCCGTACTTCTCGAAGAACTCGATCGCCTGAGCGGTCTTGTTCGCGGCGTCGTCCACCGGGCTCTGCGCCAACACGTGGTCGTGTCCTCCTACAACTCCATGCCAGTGGCATTCGCGAGAAACGTCAGCTGGTCCACGGCGAGAGCAACGGTCCGGCTGACCGACCTGCCCGCGTGACCGACCTCGGTCTCGCGGCGGATCAGCACCGGGTGCTTGGTCGGATCACTCGACGACGCGTGCTGGAGTGCCGCGCACATCTTCCTGGCGTGGTTGGGGTCCACCCGAGAATCCGACTCGAACACCGTGAACAAGACGGAAGGGTACTCAACATCCGTTACCACTCGGTGATACGGAGAGTAGGAGAGCAGCCAGCCGAGCTCCTCGGAAACGCTTGCGCTGCCATACTCGTCGGCCCACAGGCGTCCGAGCAGGAAGTTCTCGTAGCGCACCATGTCGAGCAGTGGCGCTGAGCACACCACGGCCGCGTAGAGCTCAGGGCGCTGCGTCAGCGCGGCACCCACGAGCAGCCCGCCGTTGGAGCCGCCCATGATCGCCAGCTGCTGCGGCGTGGTCCAGCCGTCCCGCACCAGGCGTTCCGCGGCGGCGTGGAAGTCGTCGAACACGTTCTGCTTGTTGGCGCGCATGCCCGCGACGTGCCACTCCTCGCCTTCCTCGTCGCCGCCGCGCAACGACACGTGCACCCACACGCCGCCTGCTTCGACCCACGCCAGCGTGGTCGCGCTGTAGCCGGGGCCGCGGCCGATCGCGAAGCCGCCGTAGCCGGTGAGCAGCGCGGGACGGGGCAGGTCGGGCTTCTGCTCGCCGCTCACGACGAACATGCGCACCGTCGTGCCGTCCTTGGACGTGTACGCGATCTGCTGCGTGGTGACCGTCGGCAGTTCGACACGGCCGGGCGCGGCCTCGTGCAGCACGGTTTCGCCGGTGGTGGCGGAGAAGCGGAACACCGACTGCGGCGTCACGAAGTCCGTCCACCCGAACCACACCGTGTCCCGGTCGTGGTCGGTCTGAGCGTCCACAACGGACATGCCGTGCAGCGAACCCGTGCCGGGCAGCGGGATCTCCTGCTTGTGCGCGCCGGTCGTGGCGTCGTGCAGGTGCAGTTCGGACACCGCGTGCCTGGTCCTCAGCACCACGAGGTCGCCGTTGAGCCAGCGCACGCCGTCGAGCACCGAGTCCGGTTCCTCGCTGATCAGCTCGGTCCACTCGGTGGGGTGCTCCGGGTCGGCGACGCAGAGGCGCTGCCGGGGCGCGTTGTGGTTGGTGTGCAGGTAGAGCCTGCCGTCACGGGCGACGGACGCGGAGCACTGCACGCCGGCCTCGGTCAGGATCACCGGCTTGAGCGCGGCGTCACCGTGCAGGTCCGCGATCCACACCGAGTCGTGCTTCAGCGTGCTGGGCGCGCCACTCACGACCAGCCAGCGACCGTCGTGCGAGACGTTCAGCGTGTAGTAGAAGGTGTGCGCCTGGCCCTCGCCGTGCACGTTGAGGTCCGTCTCCGGGTCCGTGCCCACGCGGTGACGCCACACGCGGCGGTGGAACAGCTTCTCGTCCTCTGGCAGCAGCGCCGGGTCGAGCTGGCGGACGTAGAAGAACTCCTCGCCGCCCGGCAGCCAGCCGATCGAGGAGTAGCGGCACCTGTCGATCGGCCCTTCGACGAGCTCGCCGGAGTCGACGTCGATCACGTGCAGCAGCGAGTGCTCGTTGCCGCCCACGGACACCTGGTACGCCAGGCGCTTGCCCTCGAGGCTCGGCGACCAGCTGTCCAAAGTGGTCCTGCCGGACGGGTCGAGCACGCTCACGTCCAGCAGCACGCGTTCGGTGCCGTCGGCCTCGCGCACCACGACGACGGGGTGGTCCTGCTCGGGACCGCGGCGGGTGAAGAACGCCCTGCCCGCGCGCCAGACCGGCGTCGACACCGACCCCGTGCGCATCAGTTCCTTGAGCCTGCTGCCGAGGCGAGCGCGGCCGGGCATCGCGTCCAACCAGGACCGCGTGAGCGCGTCCTGCGCCTGCGACCACTCCGCGGTGCGGGGGTCTGCCGTGTCCTCGAGCCAGCGGTACGGATCGGCGACGTCGCGACCGTGAATCTGCTCGACGAGGTTTAGCCGCTCGGCGAACGGGTAGGAGATCGTCGCAGGCAGCGGAGTGGAAGGAGCCTCTGTCACCTTGTCAAGGGTACCGGGCGATGAAAACCACTTCCGTTTAGGGAGCTGGTTGACCCCGGGTTTGATCACACATCCATGACGCGTCACTTATCACACGTGATTTTTTGCTGGTAAATGTGGTCTCCTATGGCTGAACCGGTGGAGGTGGTCGCGTGCCAGACCGACAACCGACCCCTATCGGCGGCTCGCTACCAGGCGAGACGGCGCCGACGGTCCCCCCATGCCGAAATCAGCCCGAGCTGCGGGCGGTACCGGATGGGGATCGAGATGGGGGAGGTTCCGGTCCGACGCCGGCGGTTTTCCCCTGGGGAAGACGCAAAGTTCTGCTGCTGAACGCCACGTTCGAGCCGCTCACGGCCTTGTCACTGCGCCGGGCGGTCGTGCTGGTGGTGTGCGGCAAGGCCGAAGTCGTGCACGGAGACGCTTCCGGGCTGGTGCTGCACTCGTCCAAGTCCGAGGTGCTCGTGCCGTCCGTGATCCGGCTGAGCACCTACGTGCGCGTGCCTTATCGCGGCCGCGTGCCGATGACCCGCGCCGGGCTCATGCAGCGCGACCGTTATCGCTGTGCCTACTGCGGCGGGCGGGCCGAGACGATCGACCACGTCGTGCCGCGCTCGCGTGGCGGACCTCACACCTGGACCAACTGCGTCGCCTGCTGTGCGAAGTGCAACCACCGCAAGGCGGACAAGCTGCTGTCCGAACTGGGCTGGCGGCTGCGCGTCATACCCGCGGCGCCGCGTGGCCAGCACTGGCGGCTGCTCGCCGGGGTGACCGAGGCTGATCCGCAGTGGTTGCCGTACCTGGGTGAACCCGCGGCCTGATCTGCCTTCGGGTGGGGTCAGGCCGCGAGGGAGAAGTCGTCCTGGCGAGCCGTGATGCGGACGCTGTCGTCGTGCGCGGTGATCCGCACGGAGTCGTCCATCGTGATGCGGACCGAGTCGTCGTGCGCGGTGATGCGGACGCTGTCGTCGTGGGCCGTGATGCGCACGGAGTCGTCCATGGTGATGCGGACGCTGTCGTCCTCGGCGGTGATGCGTACGGAGTCGTCGTGAGCCGTGATCCGGACCGAGTCGTCCATCGTGATCCGGACCGAGTCCTCACGCGCCGTGATCCTGACGGAATCCTGCTGGGCGGTGATGCGAACGGAGTCCTCACGGGCGGTGATGCGCACCGAATCGGACATGGTGATCCTGACCGAATCGCTCGCCGTGATGCGAACCGAGTCTGCCATCGTGATGCGCACCGAGTCCGCGGCAGTGATGCGCACCGAATCGACCGCAGTGATCCGAACGGAGTCACGCGCCGTGATGCGAACGGAGTCACTTGCCGTAATACGCACTGAATCGTCCTTGTAGCTCGGAAGAGTGATGGACAGGGCCTGGGGGCGGGTCGTGTTCAACATTTTGTGTCCTCCAGGACGCTCGGTACGGCTGCGCAAGAGCCGTATAGGTGAAAAGCTAAGAGGTGGGTGTTCCGGGAACAAGACCCCAAACCGGCACCCGTTCGCATCCGACCGGGTGAGGCCTGACCGGGTGTAACCGCTGCGCCGCACGAGAGCACTCATTGCCCTTACTGGCCGGTATGGACACGCTCTGTAGCGTTCAAACTGATGGAACGTGACGTGCGTCATACCGCGAAAGGCCTGCACGGACGCGGTTTCCGGGCGCTCACCGCGGCATGGGCGGTGTCGCTCGTCGGGGACGGCGTGCGCGTCGTCGCGTTGCCGTTGTTCACGGCCGCGAGCACCCGCAGCCCGCTCGCGGTGTCCGCGGTGGCCGTCGCCACCACGCTGCCGTGGTTGCTCATCGCGCTGCCGGCCGGCGCGTTCGTGGACCGCTGGAGGCCGCGAACCGTTGTCGTGGTGGCACATTGGCTGCGCGCCGGGGTGACCGGACTGCTCGCTCTGGCGGTCCACACCGGACATGCGACGGTCGTCGTCTTGTGCGCCACGGCTTTTGTACTGACCTCGGCTGAGACATTCGCGGACTCGGCGTCCCAGGTGCTGCTGGTCGAGCTGGCGGGGCCGGACGAGCTGGAGGCGGCCAACGGCAGGTTCGTGACGGTCGAGACGGTCGGCATGGACCTCGCCGGACCGCTGGCG
Source organism: Lentzea aerocolonigenes (assembly GCF_000955955.1). GTDB lineage: Bacteria > Actinomycetota > Actinomycetes > Mycobacteriales > Pseudonocardiaceae > Lentzea > Lentzea aerocolonigenes_A. The sequence goes on along the minus strand of NZ_JYJG01000193.1, from coordinate 13,894 downwards.
GCCGCGGTGCTGTTCTGGTGGGCACCGGCGGCCTGTTTCGCGCTGGACGCGACGTCGTTCGTGGCCGCGGCGGTGCTGGTGTCCCGCGTGCCAGACGTGGCTCCCGAACGTGCTGGGGGCGATCTTGGCGGGCAGCTCGTCGAGGGCGCGCGGTTCCTCGTGCGGACCCCTGGCCTGCGGTCACTGGTAGTTGCCGTGGCAATCACAGCTGTCTGTGCGGCCGCGATCAACGCCATGCTGGCCCTCTACTCCATCCAGGTGCTCGGCCTCGCCGAACCGGTGGTTCCCGGCCTTGTCGTGTGCATGGCGGCCGGCGCTCTGCTAGGCGCGTGGTCGTCCCCGCGGCTCGCGTCGCGGTGGGGTCCGGGGCGGGTGATGGTCGGTTTCCTCGCGTTGCTGGGCGCGGCGTTCGCGTTGTTCGGGCTGGTGCCGTGGCTGGTGGTCGCGGTGATCGCGTGCGTGCTGTTCGGCGTGGCGTCCGCAGGGTGGAACGTGCTGTCCGCGACCCGTCGCCAGCGCCTCACGCCCGGCCCGATGATGGGCCGTGTGACCAGCGCTTATCGGGTGCTCGCGTGGGGTCTGTCGCCACTGGGCGCAGGCCTCGCCGGACCACTGGCGGCGGCGACGTCGCTGGGCACCGTGTACGTCGTGGCGGGCACGATCGTGGGATTGACCTCGATCTTGCTGGCCCGGCCTCTCACGCGCGCGTGAGTTCGGCTACCGTACCCGCCGTGACCATCGTGGAGACCGTCCTCGTCTTCGCGCTGATCCCGCTGGCTCTGTACGGCGTGATCGCGCTGTTGACGGTGAGGCCAAAGGCCACCCGGATTCCCCGGTACCGGCCCGGCCAGGAGTGGGGCTACGCCCCGGTGTGGTGGAGCGCGAACCCGGCAGGGTTGAGCGTGGACCACCACAGCACCACCGAGCCCGCTGTCTCGGGCTCGACGGCCAAGGGAGGCGCTCGTGGCAGCTGGTAAGGCCATCGAGGCCGTCGACCCGTCGACGTTGCCCGTGGGCGCGGTCGTGACGAACAGCGGCCGTGTCTCCGCCGCCAAGATGTACGAGCCGCACGCGCCGGAACTGCCGTTCACGCCGACCCAGCTCGCGCAGCTGGACGAGGCGCTGACGCTCTCCAGCCGCACCACCGGCCTCGACTTCAGCGTGTACCTGGGGGAGCTGGGCTCTTCCTCGCGCGAGCGCGCCGAGGAGCTGCACGCCTCCACCGACCGCCCGGCGCACCACGTGCTGCTGGCCGTGTCGCCGGGTGAGCGCGTCGTCGAGATCGTGACGGGCGAGGAGTCGCACCGCCGCCTCGCCGACCGCGGCGCCAAGCTTGCGGTGATGAGCATGGTGGCGTCCTTCAAGGAGGGCGACCTCGCGGGCGGCCTCGTGTCGGGCCTGCGCATGCTGACCGACCAGGCGGGCAACCGTTCCTGAAGTTCTTCTCCGCCAGGCCCCCGGTTTCGCAGCCGGGGGCCTGCGTGTTTTCTGGGGGTTTTCGATGAGTTTGCGCAAGCACGACCGCACGTCCGCGGTGTCCGCGCTGCGAATGGTCCGCGAAATGTTCCCGGACCTGGAGGAAGTGTCCTTCACGGCCGTGGATTGGATGGGCCGGCAGTACCTCGAGACGAACGGCATGGTGGTGGTGTTCGATCCCGGCACGGCCGAGGCGCTCGGGTACGACTACCCGACGCTGGAAGAGGCTCTCGCCGCCGCACCGGACGAGCTGCTGCGCACGGACCTGTTCGCCGAGTGGCAGGCCCGCAACCCGATGTCGCTGGGCGAGGGCCAGTGCGTCGGCTACCGGACGCCGTTGTTCCTGGGCGGCGCGGACTCCGTGGAGAACCTGGAGGCCGTGAACCTCGAGGTGTACTGGTCGATCCACGGCCAGATCTGGTTGCAGGTCAAGGACTTGCCACCGGGCACGCCGATCACGGGCATCAATCTGACGTGACGTCGTTGCGCGCCACCACGAGGTCGGAGATCTTCTCCCAGCCGAGCTTGCGGTACAGGTGCACGCCTTCGGTCGACGAGAACAGCAACCCGGTCTTCGCCCCGTCCTTCACCGCCTCGCGCGCCAGCACGCCCATCACGACGCTGCCCAGCCCGCGTCGCCGATGGGCGTCCCCGGTGCCGATGCGGTGTGCCACAGCGTCTTCACCCACCACGGCCATCAGCCCGCTCGCCGCTTCCTCGCCGTCCTGGAGGATCCGCACCCCGATGACCGGGGTCCGTCGCACCTCCACGGCGTAGCCCGCGGGCACGTCGAACTGCGGGTGATCGGCGAGCACGCACCGCATGAACGTCTCGTCCGGCCGGGCCACGACAAGTCCGGCCGCCTCGATCTCCGCGACGACCTTCTCCGGCTCGCCGGTCGGAATGCTCAGCCAGCTCGGTTCGGTCGTGGCTGCCACGATTCGAGCCATGGCACCGGCTTCCGCGTCGTCGGTGGCGATCCACTCGTACTTGCGGCGCGACCGGTTCACGTCGACGACCAGGTACCCGTCGCGGTACTCGGACGTCAGCCCGTCGGCCTTGATCCAGCCGCGGTGCCAGCGCTCCACCAGTTCACCGATCATGACTTCCCCTCCGCGATCACCACGTCGGAAACGGCTTCCCAGCCGAGCGTGCGGTACACCGGCAGACCATCCTCCGACGCGAACAGCAGACCTGTCGTGGCGCCGGCTGCCACGGCTTCCCGGGCGAGCACACCCATCACCACACTGGCGAGTCCGCGCCGCCGGTGCCCGGGCGTCGTCGCGATGCCGTGTGGCACAGCGTCTTCACCGACCACCGCGATCAGCCCGCTGGCTGCCTCGGCGCCGTCGCGCAGCACCCGGACCTCGATCACGACGTCCTCACGCGTCACCTCGACCGTGTAGCCGTCGGGTGCTTCAGGTGCGGGGTGATTCGTGAGCAGGCGGCGCATGAACGTCTCCCGCGGCCGAACCTTCAGACCGACACCGGTGAGAATCGCGGTCACCTGCTCCGGCGCGTTCGTCGGCACGGTGATCCAGTCACCTTTCTCCATCTGCGTCGCGTGCCAGGACGTCTCACCTTCGTCGGTCAGCACACGCCGTGCCCGCGGTTCGCGGACCAGGCCCGCGATCTTGGTCCAGCCGGTGATCCAGCGGTTCACGAGTGCGCCGAGAGCCATCCGGCGATCCAGCTCCTTCACCCCGTCCAAACTAGACGACGTAGTGGCCAGGGCCGAGCAATGCCTCGCTCATCGCGAGGTGCACGCGGCCCGCCCGGCCATGGCGATCCAGCAGCACCACGTGTTCGCACTCGACCAGAAGCGGGTCGCCGTTCTCGTACCAGTGCACGATCTCGTACCGCACCGCACCTCCCCAGTCCTCCTGACGCTATGCGAAAGCCCCGCAACGCGCGAACGCATTGCGGGGCTTTCAAAGCACCAACTCAGGAGCGGTCGAACTCCTGCGCAGCCAGGGCGCGCACGATGCCCGCACGCCCCTCGGAAACCAGGCGGCGCAACGCCGGCGGGTGCTCGTCGGCGAGCCACGCGTCGGCGGCCTCCACAGTGGACCGGGCGATCGACCACGCCGGGAACATGCCCACCACCATGGACTGCGCGCGTTCGGACGTGCGGCGGTCCCACACGCCCTTCACGTCGGCGAAGTAGCGCTCGACGTACGGTGCGAGCAGCTCCTTCTGGCCGGGGTGCGAGATACCCGCGATGATCGCCTCGCTGACCGCGTTGGGCAGGTCGTCGTCGTTCACCGCCCGGTCCCACGCCTCGTCCTTGGCTGCGATGGTTGGGCGCAGCGCACGGGCCTGCTGCGCGCGGCGGTGGCCGGTGGAGGTCGGGTCGCGCTCCTCCTCGGCGTTGATCTCCGCCAGGTCCGCCTTGCCGTGAGCCACCAGGGCCTGCAGCAGACGCCACCGCAGATCGGTGTCCACGTCCAGTCCCGCAAGCACGGCCGAACCGTCGTACCAGCCGCGCAGTACGTCCACAGTGGACTCGTCGAGCACCGACGACGTCAGCGCGTTCACGAACGCCAGCTGGTGGTCGGAGCCGGGCTCGGCCGACTGGGCCAGCTCCAGCGTCGTGGCCACGAACCGGCGCCAGCCCTCACCGCGCCACGCGTCGTCCGCGTAGGACGACAGCGAGGTCTGGGCCTGCAGCAGAAGCCGTTGCACCACACCGACCTCGGACTCGGCGTGCAGCCCGCCGAGCACCAGGTTCACGAAGTCGCGTGCCTTCAGCTCGGCCTCGCGGGTCATCTCCCACGCGGCCGACCAGCACAGCGTGCGCGGCAGCGGCTCGGCGATGTCGGAGATGTGGTCGATCAGCCCGGCCAGCGAGTCGGGGTCGAGGCGCATCGTGCAGTACGTGAGGTCGTCGTCGTTGACCAGCACGATCTTGCCGCGGTGCACGCCGACCAGTTCCGGAACCTCGGTGCGGTCACCGGTGACGTCAAGTTCGTGGCGGTGCGTGCGGACGAGCTTGCCCGTGCCGTCGTCGTCGTAGACGCCGATCGCGATGCGGTGCGTGCGCAGTTCGCCGGCACCCGGACGCGCGCCGCCCTGCAGCACGGCGAACTCGGTGAACCTGCCCTGAGCGTCAACGGTGAACTTGGGGCGCAACAGGTTCAGGCCGGTCGTCTCCAGCCACTGCGCGCTCCACCACGACAGGTCGCGCCCGGACGCCTCCTCCAGCGCACCGAGCAGGTCCGCCAGCGTCGCGTTGCTCCACGCGTGCTTGGCGAAGTAGACCCGAAGGCCAGCCAGGAAGTTCTCCAGCCCGACGTACGCGACGAGCTGCTTCAGCACGGAAGCGCCCTTGGCGTAGGTGATGCCGTCGAAGTTGACCTCGACCGCCTGCACGTCGGAGATGTCCGCGGCCACCGGGTGGGTCGAGGGCAGCTGGTCTTGCCGGTACGCCCACGACTTCTCGATCTTCGCGAACGTCGTCCACGCCTGGCGGTACTCGGTGGCCTCGGCCTGCGCGAGCACCGAGGCCCAGGTGGCGAACGACTCGTTCAGCCACAGGTCGTCCCACCAGCGCATGGTCACGAGGTCGCCGAACCACATGTGCGCCATCTCGTGCAGCACGGTCTCGGCGCGGCGCTCGTAGAGGTAGCGGGTGACGCGGCTGCGGAAGACGTAGTCCTCCAGGAACGTGACGCAGCCGGCGTTCTCCATCGCACCCGCGTTGAACTCCGGCACGAAGCACTGGTCGTACTTGCCGAACGGGTACTGCACCCCGAACGCCTTGTGGAAGAACCCGAAGCCCTGCTTGGTCTCCGTGAACAGCCGCTCGGCGTCCATGTGCGGAGCGAGCGAGGCGCGGCAGTAGATGCCGAGCGGGATCTTGAAGTCGCCCTCGACGAACTCGTCGCGCCACTCCGCGTACGGACCGGCCACCAGCGCGACGATGTAGGTCGACATCGGCTTGGTGGTGGCGAACGTGTGCACGTCCGCGCCGCCCTCGCCGTCCTCGGTGGCGATGATCTCGCCGTTCGAGATGACCTTCCAGTCGTGCGGCGCCGTCACCTTCATGGAGTAGACGGACTTCAGGTCGGGCTGGTCGAAGCACGCGAACATGCGCTTGGCGTCCGCGGTCTCGAACTGCGAGTACAGGTACACGCCGCCGTCGACCGGGTCGACGAACCGGTGCAGGCCCTCGCCGGTGTTCATGTACCGGCAGTCGGCCTCGATGGTGAGCTCGTTGGTCTCCGCGAGGTCCGGCAGGTTGATGCCGTCCTCCTCGCGGTAGGAGGAGACGTCGAGCTCGCTGCCGTTGAGCACAGCGCGGTGCACGGTCGCCGCCACGATGTCGATCCACGAGGAAGCACCCGGAGTCCGGCTGCGGAACACCACGGTGGTGGTGGAGCGGAACGTGTCCGAACCCGGCTTTCCGCCGCCGTCGGTCAGGTCCAGCTCGATCCGGTAGGACTCCACTTCCAGCAGCTCAGCACGTTCCTGAGCCTGGTCGCGGGTGAGGTTGGGCGCGGCCACTGTTCACCTCGTCTGCCGCGCGTGTGGTTACGCGCTGACGTCGTCGGGAATGGTTATGACTCCCGCATCCAATCACGGAACCGGCGTACGGGAAGAGATGACAGGGTGATCTGGTTGGGCTGATGGGGCGATAACCGCACCCAACGCGACAGAACGCGACTGAAGGGGCACGCATGGCCGACAAGGCGAAGGTCGACTTCTACTTCGACCCTCTTTGTCCGTTCGCCTGGATCACCTCGCGGTGGATCCTGGAGGTGGAGAAGGTCCGCGACATCGACCTCAGCTTCCACGTGATGAGTCTTTCCGTGCTGAACGAGGGGCGTGACCTCCCCGAGCAGTACGTGGAGCTCATGACCAAGGGCTGGGGCCCGGTCCGGGTCGCCATCGCCGCCGAGCAGAAGTTCGGCAACGAGGTGCTGCCGCGGCTGTACACGGCGATGGGCACGCGCATCCACAACGAGGGCAACAAGGACTTCGACGAGATCATCAAGCTGGCCCTGGCCGACGCCGAGCTGCCGGCCGAGCTGGCGGACGCCGCGCACTCGACCGAGTTCGACGAGGAGCTCAAGAAGAGCCACCACCGCGGCATGGACCCGGTCGGCATGGACGTCGGCACGCCCACGATCCACATCGACGGTGTCGCGTTCTTCGGCCCGGTGCTGACGAAGATCCCGCGGGGCGAGGAGGCGGGCACGATCTTCGACGGTGCCCGGTTGCTGGCCGGCTACCCGTACTTCTTCGAGCTGAAGCGGACCCGCTCCGGCGACCTCGACTTCAGCTGAGTTTTTTGTCGGTGGTGCTCGCTAACGTCATGTGACATGAGCCACCACCGCGTTGAAGTCGCAGTTCAGGGCCCTTGGTCGCTGGGGATGTCCCGGGCGTTCTGGGAGGGCTTCACGCCGTCCCGGTTGCCTGCTCTCGCGGGCGACGCGCTGCGGGCCGAGTTCTTGACCGAGGGTGAGTGGCGCCGGGCTGAGGTCTCCGTGACCCAGCGCGGCGCCACTGCCGTTCTGGAGCTGTCCGGTCCCGGTGATCTGGATCTGGCGGCGGCGCAGGTGTGCCGGTTCCTGGCGCTGGACGTCGACGGGCGGGGCTGGCCCGAGGTCGGCGCGCGGGATCCGGTGATCGCCGCTGCTCAGGCGGAACTGCCCGGCTTACGTCCGTGCGGCTTCTACTCGCCGTACGAGGCGGCGGCGTGGTCCGTGCTGTCGCAGCGGGTCCGGATGACGCAGGCGGCGGCGTTGAAGGCCTCGCTGCTGCAGGACGGGGTGTTTCCCCCGCCTGCCGAGTTGCGATCTCTCGACCTCGACTTACCCGGTCGCAAGCCCGAGTACCTGCGCGCGGTGGCCGAGGCGGCGCTGGACGGGCTGCTGGACGGCGTGACGCTGCGCGCGATGAAACCCGCGGCGGCCGTGCTGGCGGTGCAGCAGGTCAAGGGGCTGGGGCCGTTCGCGGCCGAGCTGGTCGTGTTGCGCGGGGCGAACGCGCCGGATGCCGTGCCGCACAACGAGTCCAGGCTCACCGACGAGGTTCGTGAACGGTACGGGCGGCCGTTGCCGGAGGTCTCCGAGGCGTGGCGGCCCTATCGGACGTGGGCGGCGGTGCATCTCCGGGTGCTGCGGGAGCGGCGGATCGGAGGGCTGATGGCCTCTGCCCAGGCGTGACCGTTGCCAGGTGATGTGACAGTCTGGACCCTTGTCAGCTGTTTGGTGTCACATCCGCCTGGAGGGCTCTCGTGATCGAGGTCGTCAACCCCGCCACCGAGGAAGTCATCGGCACGCTCGCCGAAGGCACACCGGCCGACGTCGACACGGCCGTGGCCGCCGCGGTGGCCGCCTTCCCGGCGTGGTCGCAGACCTCGGTCGAGGAACGGGCGAAGGTCGTCCGGGCGATCATCGACGGCCTGCGCGGTCGTGCTGACGAGCTCGCGGCCGCCATGACGGCCGAGATGGGCACCCCCATAACGTTCAGCCAGAAGGTGCAGGTCGCGAACCCCATCGCCATCGCGGAGGGTGTCGCGGACGTGCTGGAACGCGGCTACTTCGAGCCGGAGGAGATCGGCAACTCGCTGGTCCTCCGCGAGCCGATCGGGGTCGTCGCCGCCATCACGCCGTGGAACTTCCCGCTGCAGCAGATGGTCGCGAAGGTCGTGCCGGCGCTCGCCGCGGGCAACACCGTCGTGCTCAAGCCGAGCGAGCTCGCGCCCAGGACCGCGGACCTGCTGGCCGAGATCATCACGGCGACCGTGCCGGAGGGCGTGTTCGGGCTGGTGCACGGCACCGGGCCGGTCGTCGGCGAGGCGCTGGCCGCGCACCCCGATGTGGACATGGTGTCGTTCACCGGGTCCACCCGCGCCGGCCGGCGGGTGTCGGCGGTGGCGTCCGAGACCGTGAAGCGGGTCGCGCTGGAGCTGGGCGGCAAGTCGGCGTGCATCGTGCTCGACGACGCCGATCTGGCGCGTGCCGTGAAGATCGCGGTCGCCAACTCGTTCATGAACAACGGCCAGGCGTGCAGCGCCTGGACGCGCTTGCTGGTGCCCGCGGACCGGCACGACGAGGCCGTGGAACTGGCGGCCGCGGCGGCTTCGAAATACGTCTCGGCGGACCCGAGCGAGTCGTCGACCCGGATCGGTCCGGCGGTGTCGAAGGCGCAGCGCGACCGCGTGGTCGGCTACATCCGCAAGGGTGTCGAGGAAGGCGCGCGACTGGCCGCCGGTGGGCCGGAAGCGCCGTTGCCCCAAGGCTTCTACGTGGCGCCGACGGTGTTCGGTGGCGTCACGCCGGAGATGACGATCGCCCAGGAGGAGATCTTCGGGCCCGTCCTCGCGGTCATGCCGTACGCGGACGAGGACGACGCGGTGCGCATCGCCAACTCCACGATCTACGGCCTGGCAGGCGGCGTGTTCTCCGCTGATGCCGACCGGGCGATGCGGGTGGCCAAGCGCCTGCGCACCGGCCAGGTCGACATCAACGCCGCCGCGTTCAACACGAGCGCGCCGTTCGGCGGTTACCGCCAGTCGGGCAACGGCCGTGAGTTCGGCAAGTTCGGCCTGGACGAGTTCTGCGAGATCAAGTCGATCCAGCGCTAGACCGCCGCCGTCGCCGGCGTGGGCGGAAATTGAGCTGCGGGACGAGCCGGGGCGGCGTATCACTGCTGCCATGGCTGACTCGGCGCTGAGCATCAGGACCATCGACCAAGCGGACCTGCCCGAGTTCGAGAAGGTGTTCTCCTGGTCGTTCCTCGACGAGCCTGCCGGCGAGCAGCGCTGGATGAGGGTGCTGGAGCTGGACCGGGCGCACGCGATCTTCGACGGCGACGAGATGGTGGGCACCGGCGGGATCCTCACCCGCGAGCTCACGGTGCCGGGCGGAGCACAGGTACCTGTCGGAGCGGTGACCGTCGTGGGCGTCAAGCCGGGCCATCGGCGGCGGGGCGTGGCGTCGTTGCTGATGAAGACGCAGCTGCACGCCATGCACGAGGCAGGCGAACCGATCGGGATCCTCTGGGCGTCCGAGGGGGCGATCTACCGGCGGTTCGGCTACGGCGAGCTGGCGTCGAGCCTGTCGATGATGAAGATGCCGACGCGTATGCCGTTCCACCCCGGGGTGTCCGTGAGCGACGCGCGGATTCGCCAGGTGACGCGCGAGGAAGCCATGCCGTTCATGCGCGAGGTGCACGACCGCGTGCGCCGCGCGAGGATCGGCTGGCTCAGCAGGGTCGACGGGACGTGGGAGAACCACCTCGCCGACGCCGAGAGCGACCGCGACGGCCTCTCCGCCTACCGCTACTGCCTGCACCCGCAGGGGTATGTGGTGTTCCGGGTGAAGCACGAGTGGGACAACAGCGGGCCGCAGAACGAGCTGCACGTGCGCGAGCTGGTGTGCGAGACCGAGCAGGCGTACGTGGACCTGTACCGGTTCCTGCTCGACGTCGACCTGGCGACCGGCATCTCGTACTTCACCAACACGGACGACCCGATCGTGCACATGGTCGACAACCCGCGGAAGGTGCGGCAGGAGCTCGCCGACGCGTTGTGGCTGCGGATCGTCGACGTCGAACGGGCGCTGCCGCTGCGCCGTTATCAGTCTGATGTGGACAGTGTGATCGAGGTTGCCGACTCCCTCTGCCCGTGGAACTCCGGCCGCTGGCGCCTCACCGTGAAGAGCGGGGAAGCGCTCGTGACGCGCACCGACGACTCAGCGGACGTGTCGCTCGACGTCGCCGCGCTCGGCAGTGCCTATCTCGGTGGCGTAAGGCTTTCGGTGCTCAGGCGCGCACACCGCGTGGTCGAGCACACGGCCGGTCATGTCGACGCGCTCTCGTTGGCGTTCCTCGGCGAACACGAGCCCCATTGCCCAGAGGTGTTCTGACGGAACAACGGGCGCCATTCACTCGTTGACGGTTTACCTGGTGTGGGAGGTAAAGCCGTGGGCGCCATCGTGTGGGTGGTTGTACTGGTACTGCTGGTCGCAGGGGTGTTCTACCTGGTCAGCCAGAGCAACGCGCGCAAGGCGCGGGAGCTCGACGACGCCAAGGCGGAGGCCCGCCGGTGGGTCGAACGGCTGGGCGGGCAGGTGATGAGCCTCACGGGGTCGAACGCCGCGTCCACGCAGGCCATGGCCGATGCGTCCGAGCGCTTCACCGCGGCCGGGTCGCAGATGGAGCAGGCCCGCACGATCCCGCAGGCGCGCCTGGTCACCGAGACGGCGATGGAAGGTCTGCACTACGTCCGCGCCGCACGTGAGGCCATGGGTATGGACCCAGGACCCGCGCTGCCCGAGAGCGCCGGGCAGAAGCAGGCGGGTGCCGTCAGCGAAGACCGCCAGGTCAGCGTCGAGGGCCACGCTTATGCCGCGTCGCCGAACTCCGGTTCCGGCACGCCCTACTACTACCCCGGTGGCATGGTCGCCGGACGCCCGGTGCCACGTGGCTGGTACTCCGAGCCGTGGTGGAAGCCCGCGCTCGTGGCCGGCGCTTGGGGCGTGGGCACGTTCCTGCTGATGGACGCCATGTTCTCCGGTATGCACGGCATCGGTGACTACGGCATGGCGGACATGGGTGCCGCGGACTTCGGCGGTGGCGACATGGGCGACATGGGCGGCGACTTCGGTGGTGCCGACGTGGGTGACGCCGGTGGCTTCGACTTCGGCGACATGGGCGGGTTCGACTTCTAGCGCAAAGTGCTCACGGCTGGAGTGTGCTCGTGTGCGCAAAAGTGCTCATCAACTGAGTACTTTCCAGCCGCACCCAAAACGGCCCACCCGATTTTTTCTAGGGCTGGCAGCCGGGGCACCAGAAGAGGTTGCGACCTGCGAGTTCGGTGGTCATGACCTCGGTGCCGCAGATCAGGCACGGCTCGCCGGCGCGGCGGTAGACGTACACCTCGCCGCCGTGCCGGTCCACGCGCGGCGCACGTCCCATGGCGCGTGGCATGTGCTCGCGGCGGACCGTGTTGATCTGGCCGACCTTCACGCCGTCCTTCATCAGCACGACGAGGTCGTCCCAGAGCGCGTCCCACAGCTCGCGGCTGACCTTGTTGCCGACGAGCATCGGGTTCACGTTGTGCCGGAACAGGATCTCGGCGCGGTAGACGTTGCCGACGCCCGCGAGGATCTTCTGGTCCATCAGCAGCGCGGCCAGCGGTTGCTTCGACCGCAGGATGCGCTGGTAGGCCAGGTCCGGGACGGCGTCCTTGCGCAACGGGTCGGGGCCGAGCCTTTTCCGGATCGCCTTGACCTCGTCGGAGTTGAGCACGTCGCACATGGCCGGGCCGCGCAGGTCCGTCCAGTGGGTCTCGCCGACCATGCGCATCCGGACCTGGCCCACCGGCAGCAGGACCGGGAGCGGTGCCTCGGTGAAGGTCCCGATGAGGCCGAGGTGGACGTGCACGACCGCGTCCGGACCGTAGACGTGGAACAGGTGCTTGCCATGCGCCTCGGCGCGGACGAGCTTACGTCCGTCCACAAGGGACGCCGCGGCCGCGAAGCGTCCCTGTGGACTCGTGACGGACACGGGCTTGCCCGCGTACCGGCGCTGGTGCAGCCGCGCGAGGCGGTGCAGCGTGTGGCCCTCAGGCATCAGGCCTTGGTTTCGTAGGCACTGACCTGGTCGATCCGGCGCTGGTGCCGCGGCTCGCCCGAGAACGGCGTGTCGACGAACGCCGTGACAATCGCGATCGCCTCCTCGGTCGTGTGCTGGCGAGCGCCGATGCCGACGAGGTTGGCGTCGTTGTGCTGTCGGGCCAGCTGGGCGGTGTCGACGTTCCACGCCAGTGCGGCGCGAGCGCCCTTCACCTTGTTCGCGGCGATCTGCTCGCCGTTGCCCGAACCGCCGATGACGACGCCGAGGGTGCCGGGATTCGCCACGACCTGCTCCGCGGCGTCGACGCAGAACGACACGTAGTCGTCCTGGGCGTCGTATTCGTGGGCGCCGACGTCGACGACCTCGTGACCCTGCTCGCTCAGAGCCTTGGACAGGTGGGACTTCAGCTCGAAGCCCGCGTGGTCTGCTGCCAGATAAACGCGCACGTCCCGGAGTCTGACACGCTGGGCGGCATGTTTGCTCAGGAGGGGTACCAGCTGAAGCTGGAGTGGGGGCCTGAAGGCGTCGACGTGCTGCGGGGCTGTGACGTGCTGGTTGTCGTGGACGTGTTGTCGTTCACGACTTCTGTCGACCTGGTGGTCTGCAACGGCGGCCAGGTCCGGCCGTCGCGGTGGAAGCCGCGCAACGGCACGCTGCGACCAGCATCACTCGTCGACGCGACCGGGTTGGTCGAGCTGCCGTCGCCGAACGGGTCGAACCTCTGCACGCTGGCGGGGGAGACCGGGGCGCACGTGCTCGCAGCCTGTCTGCGCAACGCCTCGGCGGTGGCGAAGCGGGCGGGCGAGCTGGGGGAGACGATCGGGGTGATCCCCGGCGGTGAGCGGTGGGGTCTCAACATGGCCGGGGTGGGGGAGTCGTTCGGTCCGCTGCGGCCGTGCGTCGAGGACTACCTGGGCGCGGGTGCGGTGCTTGCCGCCCTGTCCGAGATGCGACTGTCCGGGGCTGCTTCGCCCGAGGCGCAGCTCGCGGTCACGGCGTTCCAGAACACCGATGTCGCTGCCGCGGTGCGGGCGTGCGGGTCCGGGCAGGAGCTGATCGCGCACGGCCATGCGGCGGACGTGGAGCTGGCGGTGCAGCTCGGGGTGAGCGACGCCGTTCCGGTGCTGGTCGACGGAGTTCTGTCCGGGGGAGTGCCGCGGTGATCGAGATCGCGGATGGCGTGTTCATCCGGCGCCACACCGAGCTCGACCTGACGCTCGGGTACGTCGTCGGGTCCGGTGACTCGCTGCTCGTGGACTCCGGCATGGATCCGAGCCTTGCCTCGGAGCTGTGTTCGTCCGGGCGAGGGCCGTCGCGGATCGTGTTGACGCACAACCACTTCGACCACGTGCTGGCCACCGAGGCGTTCCTGCCGTGCGAGGTGTGGGCGCACGAGGACTGCGTGGTCGACGAGTCGCTGCTCGAAAGCAGGGCCAGGTACTACCCGGAACCCTTCGAGGGCACGTTGATCGCGCCCACGCACACGTTCCGCGACACCGTCACGCTCGACGTCGGCGGGCGCCGGGTCGATCTGCACCACTTCGGGCCCGCGCACAGTTCGCACGACGTGATCGTGCACGTGCCGGACGCCGGAGTGGTGTTCGCGGGCGACCTCGTCGAGGAAGGCGCTCCCGCTCAGGCAGGTTCGGACGCCACGCCGTCGAACTGGCGCCACGTCCTGGACCGCGTGCTGGAGCTGAACCCGCGGATCGTCGTGCCGGGGCACGGCAATCCGGTCGACGCCGCGTTCGTGCGGGAAATGGTCATCCCAGCAGTGAGCTAGTAGTGCTTTGTCGGGTCAGCAAGAACCCGGGGCGTCAGACGCTTCGAT
>NZ_JYJG01000192.1 GCF_000955955.1 Lentzea aerocolonigenes | reverse complement strand
CTTGGCGTCAATGGGTCGTCGCAACACCCCCTCTGATCTGGGAGGTTGCGGTGATGGTTCGGCCTGGTTTGCCGCGGCGTGTGCGGCTGCGGTTCTGGGACGGTATCGAGCAGGGCATGCTGGTCGCGCAGGCGGCGCGGTTCGCGGGCGTGTCGTTCATGGCGGGCAGTACGTGGTTCGCGCAGGCTGGCGGGGTGATCAGCAACGCGCCGCAGCCGGTGTCAGACCGCTATCTGTCGTTGCAGGAACGCGAGGAGATCGCGGTCCTGCGCGCGGAGAAGCTGTCGATGCGGGAGATCGGCCGGCGGCTGGGCCGTTCCGCGTCGACGGTCAGCCGGGAGCTGGAGCGGAACTCGCTGCCCCTGCGCAAGGATCGGCCGAAGATGCCGCGCAAGTACCGGGCCACGGTGGCGCAGGCGAAGGCCGAGCAGCGGGCGAAGCGGCCGAAACAGGTCAAACTCGCCGGTGATGACCGGTTGCGGGAGGTAGTGCAGGACGGGCTGACCCGCCGCCGCTCGCCCCGGCAGATCAGTGCCAGGCTGAGGCTCGACTTTCCTGACGAGCCGGAGATGCGGGTGTCCCACGAGACGATCTACCAGTCCCTGTATGTGCAGGGCCGGGGCGCGCTGCGGCGTGAGCTGACCGCGTGCCTGCGCACCGGCCGTGCGCTGCGCCGCCCGCGCCGCCAGGCCCAGGCCCGCCGGGCCCGTGCCCCGCAACGGATCCCGGACATGGTCAACATCAGCGAACGGCCCGCCGAGGCCGAGGACCGGGCCGTCCCAGGGCACTGGGAAGGCGACATGATCATCGGCAAGAACCAGAAATCCCAGATCGGCACCCTGGTCGAACGCACCACCCGGTTCTGCCTGCTGCTGCACCTGCCCGGACGAGACGCGGCCACCGTCCGCGACGCCATGATCGAGGCCACCGCGTCGCTACCGGACAAGCTGCGCCAGTCCCTCACCTGGGATCAAGGCCAGGAAATGGCCCGCCACAAGGAAATCACCGTCGCCACCGACCTGGACATCTACTTCTGCGACCCGCACAGCCCCTGGCAACGCGGCACCAACGAGAACACCAACGGCCTGCTACGCCAGTACTTCCCCAAAGCCACAGACCTCTCAGTCCACAGCCGCGAACACCTCGACTTCGTCGCCGCCGAACTCAACGATCGCCCCCGCGAGACACTCCGCTGGAAAACACCAGCCGAAGCCCTCCACGAGCTACTCTTCCCACCAGCAGGCGTTGCGACGACCACGTGAATCCGCCCGTTTAC
>NZ_JYJG01000183.1 GCF_000955955.1 Lentzea aerocolonigenes | reverse complement strand
CCTTCATCCACGTCAGGTGGATGAAGGTTCCCTTCATCATTTTCAGACCTTGGCGGTGACTTCGACGTCGATGTTGCCGCGGGTGGCTTTGGAGTACGGGCAGCGCGCGTGTGCTTGGGCTACCAGGTCGTCGGCCTGTTCTTGGGTGAGGCCGGGGAGCAGGGCGACGATGCGTGCGGCCAGGTGGTAGCCGTCGTCGCCCTTCACCAGGTCCACCGAGACCGTGACGGTGCTGTCGGTGAGGTCGGCCTTGGCGTTGCGCGCGACCAGGCGCAGCGCCGAGTGGAAGCACGCGCCCCAGCCCGCGGCGAAGAGCTGCTCGGGGTTGGTGCCGTCGCCGCTGCCGCCGACCTCCTTGGGTCCGGCGAGCCGCAGGTCGAGCACACCGTCGGCGGACGTCGCCGTGCCCTTCCGGCCGTCGCCGCTCGAAGTGACATCGGCCGTGTAGACCACAGACATTTCGCTCCTTGAAGTCGTTTTGGCGCCGAAGCTAAGCGGGATTCGGGGCCGGGTCACTACGGGACCTCGTAGCGACTTCGCGCGCCCGCGCGGGAAAGGTGGGCAGCGTCGTCGAGATCTTTGGAGGGGTTGTGCCGGGTCCGTTGGAAGGCGTGCGGGTGCTGGAGTTCGGGGGATCGGTGGCCGGGGCGTTCGCCGCGACCGTGCTCGCCGACCTCGGCGCGGACGTGCTGCGCATCGACCGGGCGGCCCAGGCTTCGCCGGTGGCTTCTCCTGATCCGCTGGGGCGTGGCCGTCGTTCCGTTGCCGTGGACCTGAAGCACGCCGACGGGGCCGCTGTCGTGCTGGATCTGGTGGCACGGGCCGATGTCGTGGTCGAGGGCGGACGTCCCGGCAGCGCGGAGAAGCTCGGCATCGGGCCCGAGGTGTGCCTGCGGCGCAACCCGAAGCTGGTCTACGGCCGCGTCACGGGCTGGGGCCAGGCCGGTCCGCTCGCCCGGCGCGCGGGGCACGACATCACGTTCCTCGGCGTCACCGGCGCGCTGTCGGTTCCCGGCCAGGTGCCCGCCACACCGCCGCCGTACTACCTTTCGAGCTTCGCGGGCGGTGCGCTGCAGCTGGTGATCGGCATCCAGGCCGCGCTGCTGGAGCGCGCGCGGTCCGGGGAGGGCCAGGTGATCGACGCGGCGATGGTCGAGGGCACCGCGCTGTTGTCGGTGATGATCGACCAGTGGCGCCACACCCCTGGCCGCGTCACGGTGGTGGACGCGCCGTTCTACACGACCTACGAGTGCGCGGACGGCCGTTTCCTGTCGGTCGGCGCGGTCGAGTCGCACTTCTACCGCGAGCTGCTCGAGAAGCTGGGCCTGGGCGAGGCCGAGCTGCCCGACCAGTACGACGAGTCGGGGTGGCCGCTGCTGACGGTGAAGATCGGCGAGGCGTTCCTGTCGCGCGACAGCACCGAGTGGGAGAAGATCTTCGCCGACTCGGATGCTTGTGTCGCACCGGTTCTGGCGCCCAATGAAGTCGCCGGACACGCGCACCTGCAGGCGCGCGGCTCGTTCGTCGACGTCGGCGGTCAGCACCAGCCGAGGCCCACGCCGCGCTTCTCGCGTTCGGAGACGGCGGTTCCGGCACCGGCGCCGTCGGTGGGACAGCACTCGGTGGAAGCGTTGCGGGACTGGGGAGTCAGCGGATGGGACGACAGCGCGGCGATTCGAGGCGTGTGATGGGACAGGCTCTCCGCGGCCCGGCCGGGCGGCGTGGCGGCTCGGCGCGGAACATCTGATGCGCCAGGTCCTCCCTCTCCTGCCCGGCATGGTGGCCCTGGGCCTCGACGCCTACGTCGTGGCCGGTGTCCTGCCCGAGATGAGCGCCTCCCTGCAGCAACCCGTCCCCGCGGTCGGCCAGCTCGTCACCGTTTTCACGCTGTCGTACGCACTTCTGTCGCCGATCGCCGCAACCCTGTTGACCGGCAAGCCGATGCGCGTCGTCCTGCTGTCCGCGCTGGCCGTCTTCACCCTCGGCAACGTCCTGAGCGCGGTGGCCACCTCGTTGGCGTTCTTGTTGCTGTCACGCGTGATCGCGGGCTTCGGCGCGGGCCTGTACTCCCCGATGTCCGCCGCGACCGCGGCCGCCCTGGTCGCCCCGGAACGCCGCGGCAGAGCACTGGCGCTGATCACCATCGGCCTCAGCTCCGGCACGGTCGCGGGCGTGCCGCTGGGCCTGGCGCTCGCCTCGCACGTCGGCTGGCGCGGCACGTTCTGGCTCGTCACCGCTCTGGGCGTGGTGGCGATGGCAGGGGTGGCGGTGTCGTTGCCCGCCATCCCTCCCGCCGCGCCGCCGTCGCTGAAGGCCCGGCTGGGAGTCCTGGCCGACCGGCACGTCCTGTCGATCGTGCTCGTCACGGTCTTCTCGACGCTGACCAGCCTCGGCACCTACACCTACATCGCGCCGATCCTGAACCGCGACAACGTGACGATCTACCTGGTCATCTGGGGCGTCGGCGGCCTCGTCGGCAACCTGCTGGCCGGCGCGGTGATCGACCGCTGGCGCGACACCAGGACGTTGATGGGAGTCCTGCTGACCGTGATGGGGGTGAGCCTCGCGCTGCTGCCCGTCGGCCCGCCCGGCCTGCTGGTCTTCCTGTGGGGCGCGAGCGCGTGGAGCTGCCCCGCCACCCAGCAGCACCGCGTGATGGCGGCCAGGCCGGCGGAGGGCGCGGTGGCGGTGTCGCTCAACGCCTCCGCGATCTACCTCGGTTCGTCGCTCGGGGCGGGGCTGGGCGGCATGGTGCTCGCCGGCGGGGGAGCACCGGCCTCACTCGCCTACGGCTTCGGTGGCCTGGCGGTGGCCGCGGCGGTGCTGAACCACCTGATCACCGCCAGGCCGGTGCTCAGCAGCGCCTGACCCGCACCGCGCCGCGGCTCGACTCGACGATCGCGACGTTCAGCCGGTCCGGATCCGCGGACCCGAGGCTCACGCGCACCTCGGCGTTGATGTTGATGTTGCGCGGCGACCCGCACGGCGACCACTGGATCTCGGAGGCGTTGGGGCGGTAGTAGGTCGTCCAGCTGTCGCTGAACGGGCCGGTGAACGTGTTGTTGACCGTGTTGTTGGGCGACGTGCCCTGCAGGTAGGTGCTGACGCGGTTGAGCGCCGTCGCGCCGTCCTGCAGGTGCGCGTAACCCTCGTAGGTCGTGCGCGCCAGGCCGTAGGTGAAGCCGTCCGGCACGGTGACGCGGATGTTGACCTGGCAGTTCTTGCGCTGGTCGAGGGGCGACGAGCCGCCTCCCGCGCGGGCCAGGAACGTGTGGTAGCCGATCGTGAATGTTCTGTCGTCGGATTTCACGTCGGCGTCACCCGCGGGGCAACCCGATCCGTTGACGGTCACGACCTCGAGCGCGGCCGTGACTTCTTCGTCCGCCGCGCCGGTGGGGGCCAGGGCGGATAGGGCTACCAGTGCTGCCGCTGCCGTGTTCAGCATGAGGAACCTCTCCAGGGAGTCGCTGGCGGCGGCACTCGACGTTAGCGGCCTACCACCTGACGTTTCCCTGACGATTCCGCAAGGCGACTCACGGTTTGAACGGCACCAGCTCCTCCTCGACACCGGGCCGGACGATGACGCACGTCGACTCCGGCACCTCCTGCCAGGCGCCCACCAGGTCGCCGAGCGGTTCGGACACGATCAGCCGCGAGTCGTCGTCCACGTCGTGCAGCGCGGGGTTGTCCGGGTACTGGCGGCGCAGCGTCGTCACGTCGGTGCTGTGGAAGAGCGTGCGCGACTTGCCGCGGCTGGAGTAGCGGAACGCCCACGTGGTCGAGCCGTCGGTGGTCGCGACGGTCATCTGGATCGGGTACTCGACCCCGGCGCGCCTGCCGACGTCCTCGACGAACTCGACCATGCGCGCGACGGCGGCGGGCGGGTCCTGCGCCAGGCCGAAGCTGACCGCGAGGTAGAACATGATCTCGGAGTCCGTCGAGCCCTCGACCAGCGGGAACAGCACCGGGTCGATCGCCAGCATCAGCTCGCGGCGCACCAGCGAGAACTTCGCGATCAGCCCGTTGTGCATCCACAACCAGTTCTGGTGACGGAACGGGTGGCAGTTCGACCGCTGCACCGCGCCGCCCGTGGACGCCCGCACGTGCGCGAAGACCCGGTCGACGGTGATCTGCGCGGACAGCTCGCGGAGGTTGCGGTCGTTCCACGCGGGCTCCGTGCTGAGAAACAGCCCGGGCGTGCTCGTGCTGCCGTACCAGCCGATGCCGAACCCGTCCCCGTTCACCGCCGTCGCGCCCAGCTTCGCGTGCTTCGACTGCATGACCAGCGAGTTCTCCGGCGCGTAGAGCAGCTCCTCCAACAGCACCGGCGAACCGGAGTACGCGAGCCACCGGCACATGACGAACCTCCCTTTGCCCAGCGCTACATGGGAACACGCGGCCGCCGGGAAACGCGAGGTTTGCGGCGGCGCGCCTGTCTCAGGCAGCATGCTGGGTGTGACGGTCAACCCCGGCGTGCGGCGTCCGGCCTACCAGCAGAGTTTCGAGACGATCGAAACGCGCGTGCCGGTCGTGCCGGACCAGACGACGGTGCCGGCCATGCGCATCGAGCCCGCCGAACCGTCCCAGCCGCGCCAGGACATCTCCGTGATCGGCCCGATCGCCGCTCTCGTGCTCGCCCTGACGATCTCCACGCTGGTCCTGGAGCACCCCGCCGCCCGTGCCGTGGCCGCCGGGCTCGCGACGCTCGGCCTCGTCGTCGCCGTGGTGCTGATGCTGATGGGCAAGCGGCCGGAGCCGGGCAGGCACGTCGTTCCTGGCCGGCACCGCACCGAACGCTGACCAGCTGGTTCCGCTGTTCGGGGTGAGCTTCGGGATCATGGACGTCTCGGCCGGCGAGGATCCCTGCACCACCTTCAGCCCGCTGGTACCGGCCGTGGCGTTCGTCGCGACGTCGCTGTCGCTGCTCCTGCTGACCGTGCACGTGGCGCGGTTCCGGTCGGTGGAGGTCAGTTCTCCAGAACCGGCGGAACAGTCCTGACCAGCCGCGGGTCCGGTTGGCCGCCGGACATCGCGAGCATCCCCTTGAGCACCTGCAGCAGCTTCCACAGCCCGCTCGGCTTCTTCCGGTCGATCCCGCTGATCACCTGCTTCAACACCGACAGCTGATCGAAGTAGATCCGCTCGGTCACCAGGTTCTCGTTCTCGTCGAAGATGAAGTACGCGTTCATCCGCGTCCGGTGCTCGCCACCCGTCGCCGGGATCTTGCCCAGCGGCCCGAGATGCGTGCCGAGCAGCCAGAACTCCACGATCACGGCGTCGACGCTGTGCCGGAACGAGATCAGCTCGTGGTGCTGGTCGGGGAACGCCACGCGCGTGTCGGTGTAGTACTGCCGCACGGCGCTGTCGCCGTCGTGGACGACCATCTGGGCGATGATCTCGTAGTGGGGGTGCGGGAACGTCGAGAGAGTGGCGTCCCAGTCGTGCGCCACCTCGTCGCGGAAGTGGTCGAGCACGAGCTTCTCGCGCGCCTCCAGGACTTCCCTGGCGGGCAGGGTGAACCGATCGGACATGGAGAACGCTCCCTCGAATTAACCCACGGTGTGGATTAAGGTAAACCCACACCGTGGACATCTGCAAGGCACAATGGCCAGGTGACGGAAACCCGCCGTGGCCGCCCCCGCACCCCGCTGCTGTCCCGCGAGTCGATCGTCGAGGCCACGTTGAAGGTCATCGACGCGGAAGGCATCACCGCGGTCGGCATGCGCTCGGTCGCGCGGGCACTCGGTGTGGACCCGAAGAGCCTCTACAACCACGTCGACGGCAAGGACGGCCTGCTCGACGCCGTCACCGAGCACCTGCTGGGCAGCCTGGTCCTGCCACCGCGCACCGGCAACGCGCGCAAAGACCTGCACGCCATCGCCGACAGCTTCCGCGCCCAGGCCCTGAAACACCCGCGGGCCGCGCCGCTCGTGCTCACCCGCCAGCTCGCGTCGCAGAAGGCCCTCGCCCCGGTCAACGCGGTCCTCTCGGTCCTCAAGGACGCCGGCGCGGGGACCGAAGAGGCCGTGCACATGCTGCGGATGCTGCTCGCAACGCTGATCGGCACACTGTTGCGCGAGGTGTCGGCGGCTCCGACGTTCGGCCGCGGCGACCGCGCGGACACGCTCAGAACGAGCGGGTTCGAGGTGCTGGAGGACACCGCGGAGCATCTCGCGCGGTTCGACCGCCAAGCCGAGTACGAGTACGCAGTGGACCTCGCGGTCACCGCCGTCCTGCAGCGCATTGATCTTCGGGGCAGACTCGGCCCGTGAACTACCGACGGTGGCCGGCGGTCGCGGCAGCAGGGTTCTCGTTCGCCGCCCTGGCCTACATCCTCGCCGTGCTCACCAAAACCGGTCAGACCATCGAGAACGCCGCGCTGCGAGGCGCCGACCAGGACAACGTGTCCACAACGGACGCCGCCTGGCACGCCCTGGGCCAGATCACCATCTACTCGCTCGGCGCAGCCGCGGTCGCCGTCGCACTGGTCGGCGTGCTCAGGAAGCGCTGGGACCTCACGATCGCGGCCGTCGGAGTGATCGTCGCCGGGCAGGTGGCAGTCCAGGCGCTCAAGCGGTTCATCCTGCCGCGGCCCGCCCTGGTCGAGGTCACCGGCGACTACGCGCACAACAGCCTCCCGAGTGGACACACGACGATCGCGATGACCGTGCTGTTCGCGGCGATCATCGTGGTGCCGTGGAAGTGGCGCGGCCTGATGCTGTTCTTCGTGCTGCCGTGGGCGACGGCGATCGGCCAGTACACCCTGACCGCCAAGTGGCACCGCCTCAGCGACACCCTCGCGGCCGACGGCATCGCACTGGCCCTGGCCGCCCTCGCCAGCTGGTGGCTGCAGAAACGCGGTTCCCTCAAGCCCTACGCCGGTCCGAGCCGCAAGGGCCGGGTGGTGCTGATCGTCATCTGGAGCCTGATCGCCGCCGGCACGATGACGCTGGGCCTCATCCTGTGGGGATTCCCGCTGGCCAGAGAAGGGCTCAACGCGGACGAGTGGGTCATCTACCTGGGCGCGGGCAGTTTCGCCACGGCCGGGTCGCTGGCAGCAGCCCTCACGTTCCTCGCGTGCTGGCGCAGAGTTCACTGACAACCAGTTGATCTCCCGCGCGTCCTGGCACGTGGAGAGGTTTCACCAGGAGGGGGACAGGACGTTGGTTGTTGACCGTCGCTCGGTTCTGGCGCTGGGCGCGGGTGTCGCGCTGGCCGTGGCCGTGCCCGCCCAGGCCCAGGCTTCGACGATCACCGGCAAGCTGCGGGAACTCGAAAAGCAGCACACCGCGCGCCTCGGCGTGTTCGCCACCGACACGGGCACCGGTCGCACGGTGCTGCACCGCGCGGACGAGCTGTTCCCGATGTGCTCGACGTTCAAGACCATCGCGGCCGCGGCGGTCCTGCGCCGCGACCACGACGGATCGTTGCTGGGCAAGGTGATCCGCTACACGCAGGAGGACGTCACCAAGTCCGGGTACGGGCCGGTCACCGGCAGGCCCGAGAACCTCGCGAACGGCATGACCGTCAAGAGCCTGTGCGAGGCGGCCATCACCTACAGCGACAACTGCGCGGCCAACCTGCTGCTCAAGGAACTGGGCGGGCCCACCGCGATCAGCCGCTTCAGCCGGTCGATCGGCGACCCGGTCACGCGCCTCGACCGCTGGGAGCCGGAGCTGAACTCGGCCGAACCCGGCCGGGAGACCGACACGACGTCGCCGCGTGCCATCGGGCAGAGCTACGCGCGGCTCACGCTGGGCCACGCGCTCAACCGTGACGACGCCGACCAGCTCACGAACTGGTTGCTGGCCAACACGACGGGCGGCAACCGGATCCGCGCCGGGCTGCCTGCCGCGTGGCGCTGGGGCGACAAGACCGGCACCGGCAGGTACAGCACCACCAACGACGTCGGCATCGCGTTCCCGCCCGGCCGCGCGCCGATCGTCATCGCGGTGCTGTCGACGAAGAAGGACACCCCGGAAGGCGGGGCGGACGAGCCGCTGGTGGCCAAGACGGCCGAGCTGGTGGCCGCCTCGTTCGGCTGAAACCTCAACGCTCAGAAGTCCCGTCTGGTCAGATGGGGCGCATGAGCATCTGGGGGAAGGCATTGGTGCTCGCGTTCGCGCTGGTCGCCACACTCGTGGCACCGGCGCACGCGAGCAACCAGATCACCGTGTCCGCGCAGGAGGTCACGCTCGCGCCGGGCCAGAGTTCGGGCTCCGTCGACGTCACCTGGCGCACCGGCGGCAACCAGGTCGTGCAGATCTGGATCCGCGAACCCGGCAAGGCGGCCAAGCTGTGGCGGCAGGACGTCAACGGCAGCGCGTCCTGGCCGTACCTCTACGCGGGCACCACGACGACGTTCGAGCTGCGCGGCGGCCCGAACTTCGCCACGATCCTCGCCACCGCGAACAGCAGGGCGAAGCTGCCGGGGCAACTCAGCGCCAGCCGCACACACCTGGCGCTCGCACCCGGCGCCACCGGCGAGATCGACCTGAACTGGGTCACGACGCTGAGCGACGCGCAGGTGTGGGTGTCGCACAACGGAAATCCGCAGAAGCTCTACGCGCAGGGCCCGTCCGGCAAGGGCCACATCACCTGGATCAGCCGCGGCACCACCGTGTTCACGCTCTGGTCCGGCACCACGCAGGAACACCTCCTCGACACCCTCGTCGTCACCGCGGACTCCGGCGCGACCGCGACGTTCGACAAGCCCACCGTCAAGGCGGGCGAAACGGCGACTGTGCGCTGGAGCGGAGGGGAAGCGCGGCTGGTCAACGACGACGGCTCCGAAACCGTGCTCAGCGGCGGATCGGCCGCGGTCGGCACGCAAGGCGCGGACCGCAAGGTCGTCAGGATCTACGAGGGCGGCCAGGTCGTCAGCCACGCCAGTCTCACGATCCTCGGGAACAACGGCTGGGCGGGCTTCAACTACCTGCCGGAGCACGAGAAGCGCTACCAGGAGTACCTCGAGGACACGACCTGGCCGCAGGTGCGCGACCAGGTCTCGAAAGACTTCGACGTGATGGCCTCAGCCGGTGGCACGATCGCCAGGATCGTGCTGTGGCCGGAGAAGAGCACCAACGCGGCCGCTCAAGCCCGCAACCTCGCCGACCTCGGCACCATCGCGAAGCAACGCGGCATCAGGCTCGTCATCGCGTTCGCCAACAGCTGGCTCACCAACCCGAACTGGCAGAGCGACCGCACGAAATGGGCCGAGTTCGCCATCACCAGCGCGGACTGGATGAACACCTACATCGCCGCGCTCGAACCCACCGACTCGGTGCTCTACTACGACCTGCAGAACGAGACGTCCGGTGTGCGCGGCCGTCAGCCGAACATCCAAAGTGCTTACGTGGCAATGGTCTACGACCGCACGGCCGCACCGAGGGGCAAGCGCGGCATCTCCGTGATGCACGCGTCGACCGACGGCGCGGACCTCGCCGAAGCGCTCGTGGGCAAGCCGATGGACTTCGTGGACGTCCACGCCTACAGCAACCTCGACCTGCTCGACTCCGCGGTGCCGGGCACGCGGCAGAAGTTCCCGGCCAGCACGGTGATCGTCGGCGAGTTCGGCAAGAGCGCCCCGGACGCGCAGAAGGAACGCGAACAGGCCGACTACACCAGGCAGACGCTGCAGACCGTCCAGAACTTGCAGGTGCCGCTCGTGATGGCCTGGGAGCTCTACGACGACCCGCGCACCCCACCGCACCCGAACAGCATCGCGTTCGGCCAGCTCACCAAGGACCGCGCCAAGCCGGCGTTCGGCGTGCTGTGCTCGCGCTGGAGCCTCGTCGCCGACTGCGGCACGGCGCGCGAAGCCACCATCAAGGTACGACCGGGAACTCTCGTCACCAACGCGATCATGCGCGGCAACGGCACAGCCAGGCTCGTGATCACCGAGTTCGACCAGAACGGCCGCGAAACGACCACACTCACCGAGCCGGTCGAGATCGGCGCGGCCGGGCTCAACTACCTGCGGCACAAGCCATCGGACGTGCGGCTGCAGGCCGGCACCACGTCCGTGCGCATTGCCGTACAGGCCGAGAACTCGACGCTGCTCCAGGTCGACGCGCTGACCGCGAGCATCAGGTGATCGGCACCCACAGCTCGACCACGGTGTGCCGGCGGTAGAACTCGACGAGCGGCCTGGAGGAGTCCCACGGCCCCGCTGCCTTGAGCTCCTCCACGGCCGGCCCGATCCGCCCGTACAGCTCCGGCGGCTCGCCTTCGAGCACCGTGCGCCGGTAGCGGCCACCGGCAAGCACACCCACGGCCAGGTCGTACGAGTCGCCGGGCTTGCGCGGCGTGCACACGGTGTACGTGCCCGCGGCCTCGTCGATGCGCGCGAACATCTTGCGGCCCTTGAGTCCTACGAGGTTCTCGAACCACTGCCACGCCTCGCCCATCGCGGTGAGCTCGTCGGCGACGGTGTGTTCCAGGACCTCGACGTCGTCACGGCTGATCAGGTCGGCCACGTCCGATCCCCCCCTTTTCGTCGAACGCTAGTCGAATGCGAATTCACCGGCTACCGTGCAATGCGAATCTCGTTCACGTTCCCAAAGGCGGCGGCGATGCGGCGAGCGGTGCTCCTGACAGTCCTGTTCCTGATCTCGTTCGTGATCACCCCGGTGCACGCGGAGTCGTTCGACGGCACCGAGTTACGGGTGTCCGGCGGCGTGTTCCGCGACGAGCACGGCCGCGAGGTCGTGCTGCGCGGTTTCAACGTCTCCGGCTCCGCGAAGCTCGCCGAGTACCGCGGCCTGCCGTTCGCGAACACGGCGGACGCACGCAAGTCCGCGACCGCGATGAAGCAGCTCACCGGCGCCAACGCCGTTCGGTTCCTGCTGACGTGGGCCTGGATCGAACCGCAGCGCGGCCAGATCGACCACGCGTACCTCGACGGGGTGACCCAGCAGCTGCGGGCCTTCACCGATCAGGGGATCCGCGTCTACCTCGACTTCCACCAGGACCTGTACTCGCGGTACCTGTTCAACAAGGACAGCTGGTACACCGGCGACGGCGCCCCGGCGTGGGCCGCGAGCGGATACCCGAAGGAGTCGTGCGGCCTCTGCTTCCACTGGGGCCAGAACATGAAGAGCAACAACGCCGTCACCGCCGCCACCTACGACTTCTGGCACAACCGCAACGGTGTGCAGGAGTCGTTCGTCAACGCGGCCGGCGAGGCTCTCAAGCACGTCAAGGAAGCCTTGCCCGCCAACGAGTTCAAGCTCGTCGTCGGCGTCGACCCGCTCAACGAGCCGTACGCCGGCAAGTACGACAACGGACAGACCTCGCAGCAGTGGGAGCGCGATCTCCTGATGCCGTTCTACCAGCGCTTCCGCTCCGAGATGGACGAGGCGGGCTGGACGAGCAAGCCCGCTTTCGTGGAGCCGCTGGTGTTCTGGAACCAGAACGTGGACTTCTTCGCCGAACCGGGCGGGCTGACTCTGGTCCCCGCACTGGGCGACCGGTTCGTGTTCAACGCGCACTTCTACGACGGCAAGGCGCAGTCGGGCGTCCTCATGCCGGGCAAGGCCGGTGACGGCCAGTACACCCAGGCGTTCGGCACGATCCGCGACCGCGCCAAGGCGCTGGGCACCACGTCGATCGTCTCCGAGTTCGGGCACCCGGTCGCGGGCAACACCTCCGACAAGACGCCGTCCGTGCTCAAGGCGATCTACCAGGGCCTCGACTCGACCGCACCCGGCGCACGCTGGTGGTCGGCTCCGCGCGGCTCGGTGATCTCGGGCAGCCAGTGGCACTGGGACATCAACTACGGCCGCCACCACGAGCTGATGAACGACAACCCCGGCAAGGTCAAGACCGACGGCGACGCCATGAACGACGAGCACTTCTCGGCGGTGCAGCTCGACGCGTCCGGCAACCCCGTGCTCACCGTCGACCGCGCGATCGTCGACCGCGTCTACCCGCAGGCCGTCGCGGGCACCACACTCGCGTTCACCTACGAGGACCGCGCCTACCAGACCTGGCAGCAGATCCCGCTGGCCAACGTGAGGTCACTGGTCGGCTCCGCACCGTTCGCGGTGATCGTCTGGGACTCGAACGGCGGGTCCGCACCGACCGAGCTGCACCTGCCGCAGTCGCTGCGCTCACCGCTGGTCGTGA
This sequence comes from Lentzea aerocolonigenes, assembly GCF_000955955.1. Taxonomy (GTDB): domain Bacteria; phylum Actinomycetota; class Actinomycetes; order Mycobacteriales; family Pseudonocardiaceae; genus Lentzea; species Lentzea aerocolonigenes_A. Next base: position 1,045 of record NZ_JYJG01000183.1, on the reverse strand, counting down.
GTTCGGTGCCGTCGACGGTGAACGGCGACAAGCTGCTGCTCCACGGAGGCTCCGGGCGACAGTTCGCGCTGGTCACGGCACCTTCAGGGGCGAACACGGCAGCAGCGGAGGCTGAACTCCGCCAGTGGTACGTAAGCTGGTGAAGTGCGAACAAGGCCCACCCTGAGCTGGTCTCCGTCAGGCCCGTCGCTGCCGCGCACCTCCACCCTCACCGACGTCGTCCCGATCGTCGCGGACGGCGGGGTGCTGGTGCTCAGCGGCGCGGGCCTGTCCACGGAGTCCGGCATCCCGGACTACCGCGGCGAGGGCGGCTCCCTGCGCAAGCACACCCCGATGACCTACGAGGAGTTCACGACGAGCAGCGCGGGCCGGCAGCGCTACTGGGCCCGCAGCCACGTCGGCTGGCGCACGATCGCCCGCGCGCACCCGAACGCCGGTCACCACGCGGTGACCCGCCTCGACGCCAAGCTCTCCGGCGTCATCACCCAGAACGTCGACGGCCTGCACCAGGCCGCGGGCTCGCCGGACGTCGTCGAACTGCACGGCGGCCTCGACCGCGTGATCTGCCTCGACTGCGGGGTCCTCTCGCCGCGCCTCGACCTCGACCGCAGGCTGAGGGAGGCGAACCCGGCGTTCGCCGCCACCACTGACGAGATCAACCCGGACGGCGACGTCTTCCTGCCGGAGGAAACGGTGCGAGGCTTCGAGGTCGTCGGCTGCGACGAGTGCGGTGGCGTCCTCAAGCCCGACGTCGTGTTCTTCGGTGAGAACGTCCCGCGCCCACGCGTCGAGCAGTGCTACGAGCTCGTCGGCAACGCCAGGTCCCTGCTCGTCCTCGGCTCCTCGCTGACCGTCATGTCCGGCCTGCGGTTCGTGCGCCGCGCGGCGGACTCCGGCATCCCGGTCGTGATCATCAACCGCGGCGAGACGCGCGGCGACCAGTACGCCTCACACCGCGTCGACCTGCCACTGGGCCCGACCCTGACCGAACTGGCGGATCTGGTTCTGCGCTAGTAGTACTTCGTCAGGTCGCGCTGACCTGGGC
>NZ_JYJG01000181.1 GCF_000955955.1 Lentzea aerocolonigenes | reverse complement strand
GAGGCCTTCGCCGAGCTCCCGGCGCGGGCCGGACGGTTCGACCGGACCGCGGTGTTCAAGGACACCGTGGAGCTGCGGACCTACAACCGGCCCGGTCTGCTCGGCGACCGGGAACGCGTCGTGCGGGTCGACCTGTCCGCGGACCTGACGAACCCCCGCATCGTCTCCGTCGACACCACGCACAAGTTCTCCACCGCTGAGGTGGTGGAACACGGCCGGACCGCTGAAAGGCAGAAGGGCAAGGGCATCGAGGTCGGTGCCGGCGCTGTCGACGTGCCTCCGCTCGGCCACGAGTTCGCCTCCGTCGTCGCGCTGGGCGCCGGCGGCGTGAACTACACGAGCAGGCAGGGCTCGACCGAGGGCACCGGTGTCAAGGAGACCCTGGTCCACACTCGGTCCGAGCGTGCCTACCTGGTCGCCTTCGACGCGACGTACGACGTGCACACCACCAAGCGGCAGCGCTGGCACGACTTCCTCGGCGGCCAGCACGACGGCCGCGGCACTTCGGACGCGATGCGCGTGCACGTGCCGGACGCCGCCACGGCGTGGATCCCCGCCAGCGAGATCCACCAGATCGGTCTGCTGCGGGACGCGGACATCGAGCACCTGCTCCCCGAGGAGGCGAAGGCCTACCGGCGCACGAACGAGGGTGAGACCGACTCCAGCCCGGAACGCGGCTCGGAACACCGTTCGGACAACGACAACGACAACGACAACGGTTCGGACCACGGCTCGGACGAGACAGGGGCGCGTGACGAACGTGGCCCGCGGCAGGAGAACGCCGACCCCGACGTCGCCGCGCCCTCCAACGTGGGCCGTGGCAGCGGCCGGGTGGAGCTGCACCGCCTGGAGGCGGGCAAGGAGCTGCTCTTCCAGATCTCCAGCAGGATCGACGAATGGTCGGTCGAGCAGGGCGCCAGGAGCATTCCCGCCTCGGTGGTCGAGCTCGCCCAGGAGGTGCTGTCCTCACCCCGGTCCGACCTCGTGAGCCGCGGCGCCGGCGACTTCGGCTCCATCAACGACCGGCTCGTCAACGACGTGCTCGGGCCGACCCTGACCGGAGCGGAGTTCAGCCCGGCACTGCGCAGCATGCTGAACGGCGGCCTGCCGGTCTTCCTGCCGGCCATCAACGTCTTCGGCCGCGTCGAGCAGCTCGTGGTGCTGCGTGCGAACCTCGGTCCCGGCGAGTTCCACCGCCTCGCCTTCGACGAGACGGTCGAGGCCCAGACGGCGGCGTCCCGGACCTCCGGGTCCTCCACCAGTTCGGTGTGGAGCATGGACTGGGGCATCGGCGCGCAGGTCGGGCTGGGCAAGAAGGGCCTCCCCGCCGGCGGCTTCGGCCTCAGCGTCGGTGGCCTCGGGGAAACCACGACCACCCGCACCGTGACGCACGAGCACAGCGAGACCGTGACCGCCAAGAGGTCGTTGGACGCCGTCGAGTTCCTGCACGACCTGCACGTCACGATGGACGTCTACAACTACTCGCGGGCCACCAAGTTCCGCCGCTACTTCCCCGGCAGCACCTGGTACGAGAAGCCTTGGTCCACCGACTTCACGCTGCCGTCCGCAGTGCGCTCGGTCGTGCCGAAGGACGAGACGGTTCCGGTCGACGGGCACCAGACGCCGTCGCAGCGGGAGGCCACCGGGTCGCTGAAGGAGTGGCAGCAGGCACGGGAGCTGCCCGCCGGGCTGAAGGACGAGACGCCGCTGCACGTCCGGCCGTTCGACTCGCCCGCGTTGCACGAGGCGCTGGAGGTGCTGGCGCGCGGCGACGGCCCCCGGCCCGTGCTGCACCCGCGCGCGATCCACCAGTTGCAGGCGGCGACCGGGTCCCTGCCGCTGCGGGCACACCTGCGCGGCCTGCTGGCCGGCGAGCCCTACACCGTCAAGATCACGTCGGATGCGGTGCGACAGGTCGACATCACGGCCGACGTGGTGAAGCGGGAGCTGATCGGCCCGGTGCGAACCGAGCTGACCACCAAGACGTCGGACACGGACACCACGAAGGTCAACCGGACCACCAGTGTCCAGACCGGCCTGATGCCGGCGGCCACCGCCAGTGCGGTGAACCTCGACAACGCCAGGCAGCGGCCCGGCTTCAACGTGATCGAGAACTTCGTGAAGGCGGTCGACTACCAGTCGAAGGCCGAGCAGACCGTCAAGACCACGAAGGAGACCTCGTCGGAGGAGGGCGCCGCGCCGACGGGCAGGGGCGACGAGCGCTACCTGGTCCGGCTCACTCCGCAATGGACGGTCACGCCCACCTTCCGCAGCTCGAAGGCGCCGGAGGCCTGGACAGAGCCGGTGCGCACCGTGCCGGACAGCCCCATCGTCATCGAGACCGACCGCGCCGGCCTCGAACAGCTCGGTCTGGCCGAGCCGGTCGACGCGGGAACGCGGACCGGCACCGAGATGCCGCCGTCGGAGAGCGCTCGGCCGAGGAAGTCGCTGCTCGACCTCCTGAACGAGCCGATCGACGAGGAGCCGTCGCCGGGCGGGCGGAGGACGATCGAGGACTTCCTGCGCGCACCCGAGGAAGCGAGTCCCAGGAGGACTGACGAAGCCGCTGAGGCAACGCCGGGAAGGCTCGACACGATCGACGAGGGCGACGAGTCCGTCCTTCCTGCCGTGGACCGGGAGGCGGCGCCGGTTCGCGGCACGGTGGCCGAGCTCGACCGGATGACGTGGACGGACCGGCGGCCGTTCGGGGTGGACCCGAGCGGGGAGATCCGCCACTTCGAACCGGGTGAGGTGCGGGTCCGGCCGTTGGTGCGGGGCGGCGAGGAGATCGGCCTGACCTTCCTGTCCGGCAAGGAGGGCACACGTTCACTGAAGTGGGGGCAGGCACCGGCGGAGTCGCACCTGCGCGGCTACGTGCACCCGGAGACGTCCTCGGCGTTCCCCGGTCTTCGCGGTGCGGAACGGATCGTCTCGCCGTGGCGGGCCGACGCGCAGTACGTCGCGGTGGCCGGCGGAGAGCGCCACTTCGAGCTGCGGCTGAGCGACGGCACGCCGCTGCGCGTGGACGGCACGACGTTCGCCGAGGTGTTGACCGGACTGGACTCGTTCCGCCGCATGTCGGAGCACAACGAGGCCGCGTCGCTGGTCCTGTTGTCCGGTCGCAGCGGTGCCCTCGACGGGCCGGGTGGTGCGGCGCGGGACTTCGAGCGCGGGCTGCGGGATGCCGCGATGGACCACCTGGTGGTGGCGCCGACGACGGACGTGCGCCTGCGCGGCCCGTTGTTCGGAGGCGCCGGGGCTCTGCTGGACCGCGGCGGCGAGACCGTGCTGGACCGCGGTGGCCGGTGGCGTGCGTTCCCGACGCCGGACGTCATCGAGAACTCCGTGCTGCCCGCGATGATCGGTGACGGCCGTGCGCCGACCACCTTCCGCACCGGCGACGTGCGGGCCACCGCGATCCACCGCGCGGACGGCACCCCGGCCGGCGTGGCCTTCACCGTGGGCCGCGACCTGCGTGACGACATGGGCGCCGTGACGTCCGAGCCGACCGGCACCACGCGTCGCTACGACGCCGGATACCCGACGGAGGAAGGTCTCGACGCCGCCGAGACGCAAGGCCGGAGCCATTCCGAAACCGCGCCGTGGCCGGAGAACTCCTCCTACGTCTTCGCGCACGGCGAGGGCGACGCCGTGCACCTCGACCTCGTCGACGGCCGCACCGTCCAGGTCGACGGCGAGACCTTCGGCCGGGTGCTGCACGACCTGAAGGCGTTCCGCGACGGCACGGCGGGCACCGAGGCCCTCACGCTGATCTCGTGCGACACCGGCGTGATCCCCAGGGCGGGCGGCGTGGCGCACGACCTGCAGCGCGCGCTCGACCAGTTCGGTCACCGCCAGCCCGTCGTCGCGCCGACCCGCCAGGTGGGCACCTGGCGGCACGGCGACGGCACCTGGGAGCCGTGGATCGCCGACGCCGGCACCTGGGAGAGGTTCGCCTCCGGTGACGTGCGGCAGCTCGGCGTGCGCACCGCGGACGGCGAGTGGACGTCGTTCGCGCCCGCCGACGTGCGGTCCGTGCCGGTGGTGCGCGACGACGGCCGCGTGGCCGGTGTGTCCTTCCGGCCGGAGGTCGCGTCGACGCCGGCGGGACGGGCGTTCGTCGTGGACGTCGAGTCCTCTTCGGACGGCTGGCTCACCGTGCGCACCACCGACGGCATCGCGCTGTCGGTCGACGGGCCGACGTTCGCGCGGGTGGTCGCTCAGTCCGAGCCGTTCCGCACCGCGATGGGCGATGGGGAACAGGTGCCGCTCGCCCTGGTGCCGTCGACGGCGGCGGAGGTGCCGAGCCAGCGCCAGGCTTTCCATGACACCCTGCAGCGGGAGTTCGGCTTCCGCGAGTCGGTGTACGAGATGCCGGTCGGGAGAGCCGGGACCGAGGCCGTTCCCGGCACGTCGGTGGCGCGCGACGCCGAGGTCGTGCGGGACGCGGCCGATGAGATCCAGCTCGACGGGGCGAGGGCGAGCACCGACGAGGTGGAAGGCGCCGCCTCGCCGCAGGCCGACGACCGGCCGTCCGGTGAGGACCCGAGCGGCGAGGTCCGCCGGTTCGAGCCCGGCGAGGTGCAGGTGCGTCCGCTGGTGCGCCAGGGCCAGGAGATCGGCCTGACGTTCCTGTCCGACAAGGAAGGCACGCGCTCCCTGAAGTGGGGAGAGGCTCCCGCGGAAGCACACTTGCGCAGCTACCTGCACCCGGAGACGTCCTCGGCGTTCCCCAGCCGCAGCGGTGCCGAACGCGCGGATGCGCCGTGGCAGGCGGACTCGACCTACGTCGCGGTGCGCGGCGGCGAGCAGTCCTTCGAGGTGCGGCTGACCGACGGCACGCCGTTGCGGGTGGACGGGTCGACGTTCGCGCGGGTGCTGTCCGAACTGGACGTGTTCCAGCGGATCTCCCGGCAGAACGAGTCCGCTCTGCTGGTGCTGCTGTCCGGCCGGTCCGGTGTCCTCGACGGACCGGGCGGCGCGGCGGCGGACCTCGAACGCGGGCTGCGGGCCGCCGCGATGGACCACCTGGTGGTGGCGCCGACCGCGGACGTGCACCTGCGGACCCCGCGGTTCGGCCGAGGTGGCGAGCTGGTGCTGGACCGGGGCGGCTCGTGGCGTGCCTTCCCGTTGCCCGACGTGATCGAGAACCTGGAGCTGTCCGGGGTCCGCACCGACGGCACTCCGGTCACGTTCCGCACGGCCGAGGTGCGCACTCGCGCGGTCACCGGCCCGGACGGCACCAGCATGGGTACGGCGTTCGTCGTCGGACCCGAGCTGGGACCCATTCGCGGCGTCGAGCGGGACCCCTACCTGAACCGGACGTTCCTCTACGACGAGGGTTTCCCCGAGAACGGGAACTCCAGGCCGGACGGGTCGCCGCCCGGCCGCTACGAGATGCCGACCTGGCCGGCGGACTCGGCCCACCTCTTCACCCACGGCACCGAACGCACGATGTACGTGGAACTGACCAACGGGCGCATCGCCGAGGTGAGCGGCGAGACCTTCGCCCGCGTGGTCAACGACCTGCGCCCGTTCCGCCAGATGCTGGCCGAGCGTCAGCCGGGTGCCATCCTGCTGATGTCCTGCACCACCGGTGCGGTGCTCGGAACTGGTGGTGCCGCGCACGACTTCCAGCGGACGCTGGCCGAGTTCGGGCACCACCAGCCGGTGGTCGCGCCCACCCGCCCGGTGGGCATCCACGGCTGGAGCGGCCGCGGCTGGGAAACGCGCGTCAAGGACGGCGGCAACTGGGAGCGGTTCACGGCGGCGCCCGCGCACGTGCTGGGCGAGTTCACCAGCCCGGACGGCACGGGCCGGTGGGACTCGTTCGCGCCTGACGCAGTGCGCTCGGAGCCGGTCGTGCGCGACGGCCGGGTGGTCGGCGTGTCGTTCCGGCCGGAGGGCTCGGTTCTGGAGGCCACCGGCGGCAGGATCGCCGACGGCGGCGTACCGGAGCGCGCGTTCGCCGTGGACGTCGAGTCGTCCTCGGACGGCTGGTACGTGGTGCAGACCTCCCGCGGTGACTCCGTGTTCGTCGACGGTCCGGCCTTCGCGCGGGTGGTCGCCGAGTCCGGGGCGTTCCGCGGTGCGGACGAGGCTCCGCTCGCGCTGGTGACGTCGACGCCGCTGGACACGTCGGGAGAGGGCGCCGCGTTCCACGAGGCGCTGGTCCGCGACTTCGGCTTCCGCGAGACGGTGTTCGAGCCGCGCGGCGCGGTCGAGGTCGTCGAAGGCGTGGACGGCACGCCGATGCTGCAGGCCGAGGACGGCTGGACGGCACACCACGAGTCCGGCACGCCGTTGTCGGAGGAGATCCCGTGGGCGGATGAACGGCCACAGGGCGTCGACCTCGCCGGTGAAGTGCGCCGGTTCGAGCCCGGCGAGGTGCAGTTCCGGCCGATGTTGCGTGACGGGGAGCCGGTCGGCCTGACGTTCCTGAGTGGTTCCGAGCAGACGGCCTCGCTCAGGTGGGGAGGCGCACCCGAGAATGAGCACCTGCGGACGTTCATGCATCCCGAGGGTTCGTCGTCGTTCCCGAGCCGCAGGGGCGCCACCGAGATGGCGGGTCCGTGGCGCCGGGACGCGATGTACGTCGCGGTGCGCGGCGGGGAGAACTCGTTCGAACTGCGCCTCTCGTTCGAACTGCGCCTGACCGACGGCGCGCCGGTGCGCGTGGACGGGTCGACGTTCGGGCGGGTCGTGGCCGAGCTGAGGCCGTTCCGCGACATGACCAGGGACAACGCGGGCGGCTCGCTGGTACTGCTCTCGGGCCGGTCGGCCGAAGGTGCGGCGGCGCGCGACTTCCAGCAGGCGCTGGCGGAGCAGGGCTGGGACCACCTGGTGGTCGCGCCGACGACCGACGTGCACCTGCGGACGCCGCTGCTGAGCCGGGGTGGCCAGCTCGTCGTGGACCAGGGCGGGTCCTGGCGGGCGTTCCCGCTGCCGGACGTCGTCGAGGACCACGTCCTGCCCGCGCTCACGACCAGGAAGGAGCCGACCGAGTTCCGCACGAGCCAGGTGCGGGTCACCGGGGTCGTCGATGCACAGGGCAGGACGGTCGCGGTGACGTTCGGCATCGGCGCGGAGATGCGTTCAGACGTGTCGTACCTGCGTCGTCCCGACGGCGGTACGACGTTGCTGCTGCCGGAAGGCGACCACGGCCAGCGGGTCGAGCAGGACTTCGACGAGGGGCGGGACGGGTCGCAGCCGGCGCCGTGGCCGGAGCGCTCGGCGTACGTGACGCTGCACGGGTTCCCCACCCACGCGTTCCTGGAGCTCAACGACGGCCGCAAGGTCGGTGTCACCGGTGACGTGCTGGCCGACGTGCTGCACAACCTCCAGGTGTTCCGCGACCTGATGTCCGCGCGCGAACAGGAAGCGCTGACCCTGCTGTCCTGCTCGACCGGTGCGGTGCGGGCCGCAGGTGGTGTCGCGGACGACTTCCAGCGCGCACTGGCCGAGTTCGGCTACCACCAGCCGGTGGTGGCGCCCACGAAGCCGGTCTACCTGCACACGTTGCGCCGGACCGTGTGGGAGACCTTCATCGAGGACGGCGGCCGCTGGGAGCAGTTCTCGTCGGGCCTGGCACCGGCGCTGGGCAGGTTGTCCGAGGAGTCCCGGTGGGTGCCGTTCACGCCGGGCGAGGTGCGTTCGGCTCCGGTGCTGCGCGACGGCCAGGTCGTCGGTGTGTCGTTCCGGGACGGCGGTCCGGCCTGGGGCGAGACGGGCGGCAGGTTCACCGCGCCGGTGCCGGAGCGGTCGTTCGTCGTGGACGTCGAGCCTGCCGGTGACGGCGAGTTCGTGGTGCGCACCTCTCGTGGTGACGCCGTTTTCGTCGACGGCCCGGTGCTCGCGCGGGTGGTCGGTGAGTCGGAGGCGTTCCGCGGTGCGGAGCGGGCTCCCGTCGTGCTGGCGCTGTCCGAGCCGGTGGACGTGTCGGGGCAGGTCCGCGGTTTCCACGACACGCTGGTCCGCGACTACGGGTTGCGCGAGTCGGTGTTCGAGTCGCGCGGCGGGGTCGAGGTCGTCGCGGGCGCGGACGGCACGCCGGTCCTGCGGGCCGGGGACGGCTGGGCCGAGCACCCCGGCACCGCCTCGGCACCGGCCGACGGCGTGGCGCCGCGCGACCTCGACGCGAGGGCTGACGCCGAGGACGCGGTCGCGCCTTCGTCTTCACCGGGCCGCGCCGGCACCGATGAGGAGATCACGCCGGCGGAGGCCGACGGGGGCAACGCCCCGGACGACGGTGGCGAGCAGAGTCCGGTCGACCGCACCAGCGACGACGGGGAGAGCACGCCGTCGGACGAATCCGAGCACACTCCGGTGCCGCAGCCGCCGCCGTGGGTGGACCGGCGGCCGATGGGCGTCGACCTCAACGGCGAGGTGCGCCGGTTCGAACCGGGCGAGGTCCGGGTCAGCCGGATGTGGCGGCGGACCGACCCGATGGGGCTGTGGAACGACAACCCGGTCGGACTGACGTTCCTCAGCGGCAAGGACCGCACCAACTCCCTGAGGTGGGGTGCCGAGCCGAGGAGCACGCACCGCCAGACGTTCGTGCACCCGGAGGGATCGTCGTCGTTCCCGAGCAGCAGGGGTGCCGCGGAGCAGATGGGCCCGTGGCGCAGGGAGGCGATGTACGTCGCGGTGCGTGCCGAGGGCGGCACGTTCGAGCTGCGGCTGAAGGACGGCTCGCGGCTGGGGGTGGACGGCTCGACGTTCGGCCGGGTGACGGCCCAGCTGAACAAGTTCCAGCGGATGATGAACCACAACGAGAGCGGCACGGTGGTGCTGCTGGCGGACCGGTCCGGTGTCGGTGGCGCGGCCGCGGACTTCCAGCGGGCGCTGGCGGCTCAGGGCTGGCACCAGCTCGTGGTGGCGCCCACGGCCGACGTGCACCTGCGGACGGACTGGCCGGGACGCGGTGGTCAGATCGTCGTTGACCGCGGTGGCTCCTGGCGGGCGTTCCCGGAGGCCGAGGTGGTCTCGAACCGGCTGATCGAGGCGGAGACGCGGTACGGGACCTCGACCGCGTTCCGCTCGAGCGAGGTGCGGATCACCTCGATCAACGGCCCGGACGGCAAGCCGCAGGCGGTGACCTTCCAGATCGGAACCGATCAGCGCTTCGGGCTGAGGTCGCTGTCGCGCCCGCACGAGGGCACGACCGGGCTGATGCCGGCGGGAGTGCGCAGCTTCGCCGAGGTCGATCGCGCCGTGCGGACGGGGCGGGCGGACGTGCAGCTCGCACCGTGGCCGGAGCAGTCCGCGTACGTGAACATGCACGGCAGTCCCGAGACCGTGACGGTCGAGCTGAACGACGGGCGCACGGTCAGGGTGCGGGGCGAGGAGTTCGCCGGCCTGTTGTTCGATCTGCGGGCGTTCCACGACCTGATGTCCGCACGTGAGCAGGAAGCGTTGACCCTGCTGTCCTGTTCGGTCGCCGCAAACCGGCGCACCGGCGGTTTCGCGCACGACTTCCAGCAGGCGATCGCCGGGCTCGGGTATCACGGGCCGGTGGTGGCGCCGACGACAACGCTCATCACTCACACACTCCGGCCTGGTGTGTGGGGAACGCAGGTGGTCGATGCCGGCCGGTGGGAGCACTTCTCGTCCCGCGGGGCCGCCGTGCTGGGCCTGCTGGCCGACGAGGCCCGCTGGGCGCCGTTCCAGCCGCGTGAGGTGCGGTCGACGCCGATCATGCACGGAGACCGCCAGGTCGGCGTGTCGTTCCGGCGGGACGGCGCCGGGGAGACCGGGCCCGTTCCCGATGGCGCACAGGCCAAGCAGTTCTCGCAGCGGACGTTCCACGTGTCGGCTGAGTCCGATGTGGACGGTAGGATCCTGGTGTACACGGGCGAGGGCAGGCCCGTGCACATCGATGGTCCGGCCTTCGCACGGGTGGTGGCCGAGAGCGAGACGTTCCGCGGCATGGGGCGCATCCCGAGTGGGGAGCCGCTGGCGCTGGTGATGTCGACCCCGCTGGACGGCCCGACCCAGGGACGCGCGTTCCACAACGCCCTTCGCGTCGAGTTCCTCGTCGAGAACCCGGTCCACGAGCCCAGGGGCGCCGCCGGTCTGCGCGACGGTGCCGTGTGGACCCAGGACGGCTGGACCGTCTACGACCACAGCGACAACCTCACCGTCCGCGTTGTCCCGGGTGGCGCCGACACGACGTTGCGTGGCGTGGACCTGTCCGGTGAGGTGCGCCGGTTCGAGGCGGGCGAGGTCCAGGTCCAGCGGATGTGGCGGAAGACCAACCCGCTCGGCCTGTTCAGCGATCCGGTCGGGTTGACCTTCCTCACCGGCCCCGCCCGCGACACCTCCCTCGCGTGGGGTGCCGAGCCCAGGAGCACGCACGTCCAGACGCTGGTGCATCCGATGGTTTCGCCGTTGGGCGTCATCGGCGAGTCCAGGCAGACGACCGCGTCGTGGCGCGAGGATGCGACGTACGTGGCGGTGCGCGGGGACAGCGACTACTTCGAGCTGTCGCTCAAGGACGGCTCGTCGCTGCGGGTGGACGGCTCGACGTTCGGGCGGGTGACGTCCCAGCTGGACAAGTTCCAGCACGTCGCGAACCGCAACGAGGGTGGCACGGTGGTGCTGCTGACGAACTGGTCCGGTTCCGGCGAGGCGGCGCGGGACTTCCAGCAGGCGCTGGAAACTGCGGGACGGCGTGAGCAGGTGATGGCGCCGACGACCGAGATCCGCCTGCGGACGGACGAGGCGGGAGCCGGTCAGATCGTCGTGAGCCACGGCGGGACGTGGCGGGCGTTCCCGGCGGCCGACGTCCGCACGAGTGACGTGCCGGTGGCCGAACACGGCCGCCCCACCGCCGGACCGGACCCGGACGCCGGGCGGACGCCGGGGGCCACTGGGGAGTCGTCCACGCGCACCTACGGGTTCGGGCGGTTGCGGGGTGTGGACGCGACCGGTGACGTGCGCCGCTTCGAGCCGGTCGAGGTCCAGGTACGGCCGATGACGCGCGGCGGTGACCAGGTCGGCCTGACGTTCCTCACCGATGGCGAGCGGTCCGCTTCGCTGCGGTGGGCTCGTGAGCCCGGCAACGAGCACCTGCGGACGTTCATGCACCCCGAGGGTTCGTCGGCGTTCCCGAGCAGCAAGGGCGCCGCGGAGACGGCGGGTCCGTGGCGGGCGGACTCGATGTACGTCGCGGTGCGGGGCGGCGGGGACGCCTTCGACCTGTGGCTGAGCGACGGCGCGCGCGTGCAGGTGGATGGGTCCACTCTCGGCCGGTTGATGGCGGAGCTCGCGCCGTTCCGCGCGATGACCGAGAACAACGACGGCGGCACGCTGGTGCTGCTGGCCGGCCGGTCGGGTGAGGGTGCGGCGGCGCGTGACTTCCAGCAGGCGCTGGCGGCGCGGGGCTGGGATCACCTGGTGGTGGCGCCGACGGCCGATGTCCACCTGCGGACCGCGTGGTTGAAGCGCGGTGGCCAGATCGTCGTGGACCGGGGTGGGGCCTGGCAGGCGTTCCCGCTGCCGGACGTGGTCGTGGACCGGTCCCTGCCCGCGCTCACCATGAAGGCGGAGCCGACCGTGTTCCGCACCGGCGAGGTGCGGGTCGCCAGGGTCGACGACCGGCAGGGCGGGCCGGTCGCGGTCACGTTCATGACCGGGTCGACGCTGCGCGTCGACCAGGACCTGCTGAGCCGCCGTCACAACGGCACCACGTGGCTGTTGCCGGAGGGAGACCGCGGCGAGAGCTTCGATCAGGACGTGGCCGACGGCCGGATCACGCCGCAGCCGGCGCCGTGGCCCGAACAGTCGGCGTACGTGACGGTGCACGGCCGTTCGCACCTCGTGGGGCTCGAGCTGACCGATGGCCGGAAGGTCCTGGTACGCGGCGACGTGCTGGCCGAGGTGCTGCACGACCTGCGCGTGTTCCGGGACCTGATGTCGGTGCGCGAGCAGGAGGCGCTGACCCTGATCTCCTGCGAGGTCGGTGCGAGGCGCGGCGTCGGTGGTGTCGCTGACGACTTCCAGCGCGCGCTGGTCGAGCTGGGCTATCACCAGCCGGTGGTGGCGCCCACGAAGTCGACCGCGCTGCACGAGCGGAGCAAGACCACCTGGGACACCAATGTCATCGACGGCGGCCGCTGGGAGCAGTTCTCGTCTGGCGCGGCAACGGCGCTGGGTAGGCTGCAGGACGATCCCCGGTGGGTGCCGTTCGCGCCGGGCGAGGTGCGGTCGACTCCGATGGTGCGCGACGGCCGGGTGGTCGGCGTGTCGTTCCGGGAGGACGGCTCGGCCTGGGCTGCCACGGGCGGCCGCGTCGAGGACGGTGCGCTGCCGGAGCGGGCGTTCGTCGTGGACGTCGAGCCGGGTGCGGCGAACGAGTTCGCGGTGCGCACCACCCGCGGTGACACGGTGTTCGTCGATGGCCCGGTGCTCGCGCGGGTGGTCGGCGAGTCCGAGGCGTTCCGCGGCGCGGAACGGGCACCTGTCGCGCTGGCCGTGTCGCAGCCGGTGGACGTGTCGGGGCAGGTCCGCGGTTTCTACCAGACGCTGATCCGCGACTTCGGCTTCCGCGACTCGGTGTTCGAGTCGCGCGGCGGGGTCGAGGTCGTCGCCGGTGCGGACGGCACGCCGGTCCTGCGGGCCGGTGACGGCTGGGCCGAGCACCGCGCCGCGCGCCTGGCATCGGCCGACGGCGGGGTGCGGCACGACCGTGGCACCGATGCGGAGGTCACGCCCGCGCCCGGTCATCGGAACCTGGACGCTCCCTCGCCGCAGCGGTCGCCGTGGGTGGACCAGCGGCCGATGGGTTACGACGCCAACGGCGAGGTGCGCCGCTTCGAGTCCGGCGAGGTCCGGGTCCAGCGGATGTGGCGCAGGACCGATCCGCTGGGACTGTTCAGCGAACCGGTCGGGCTGACGTTCCTCAGCGGCGGCGAGCGTTCCGCGTCGCTGAGGTGGGGTGCCGCGCCCAGGAGCGAGCACCTGCGCACCTTCGTGCAGCCGGTGAGCGATTCCCGGTTCCCGAGCAGCAAGGGGGGAATGGAGGCTCCCGCACGCTGGCGCAAGGACGCGATGTACGTCGCGGTGCGGGGTGCCGAGGACTCCTTCGAGCTGCGGCTGACCGACGGCTCGCGGGTGCGGGTCGACGGGACCACGTTCGGGCGCGTGGTGTCCGAGCTGCCGAAGTTCCAGCGGATGGCGGAGGCCAACGAGGGCGGCGCGGTGGTGCTGCTCGCCGGCCGGTCGGGTGCCGGTGTGGCGGCGCGGGACTTCCAGCAGGCGTTGATGGCGAACGGCTGGCATGAGCTGGTGGTGGCGCCGACGACGGACGTGCACCTGCGCACGGACTGGCCGGGCCGTGGCGGCCAGATCGTCGTGGACCGCGGTGGCTCGTGGCGGGCGTTCCCGCTGGCGGACGTGGTCGAGGGCAGGGAGCTGGAGGCGCGCACCCTGGGGAGGGGCTGGCCGACCAGGTTCCACACGAGCGAGGTGCGGGTCGCCTCGATCAACGGTCCGGACGGCCGTCCGCAGGTCGTGTCGTTCGTGGTCGGGCGGGAGCTGCGCCACGACGTGACGGAACTGTCGCTCCCGCACCGGGGCACGACGTCGCTCATCGAGGGGAGGTCGGATCACGGCAGGCCGGACCGTTCGCAGCCGGCGCCGTGGCCGGAGCGGTCCGCCTATGTCACTCTGCACGGAAACCCCGGCAACGCGCGGCTCGAGCTGACCGACGGCCGCACCGTCACCGTGAGCGGTGACGCGCTGGGCGAGCTGCTGCACGACCTGCGGGTGTTCCGCGACCTGATGTCCGTGCGCGAGCAGGAAGCCCTGACCCTGGTGTCCTGCCTGACCGGTGCGGACCGCTTCGGCGGCGGCATCGCGTTCGACCTGCAGCGCACGCTGGCCGACTTCGGAT
>NZ_JYJG01000180.1 GCF_000955955.1 Lentzea aerocolonigenes | reverse complement strand
TTCGGATACCGCCAGCCGGTGGTGGCGCCGACGACGGTGGTCCAGGTCGGGGCGCCCCGCAGGGACGCGTGGGACACCGTCGTGGTCGACGGCGGCCGATGGGAGCAGTTCTCGTCGGGACCGGCGTGGACGCTGGGCGAGCTCCACGGCGCGGCCAGGTGGATCCCGGTCGAGCCGGCCGATGTGCGGTCGACGCCGATCATGCACGGAGACCGGCAGGTCGGCGTGTCGTTCTGGCGCGAAGGCACGGGCGAGGCCGGGCCGGTTCCCGCTGACGCGCGGCCCATGCCGTTGCCGAACCGGACGTTCCACGTGTCCGCGGAGTCCGATGTGGACGGACGAGTCGTGCTGCACACCCGCGACGGTGCGACGGTGCACCTCGACGGACCGGCGTTCGCGCGGGTCGTGGGCAACAACGAGACGTTCCGCGCCGTGGGCGACTTCCGGAGGTCGGGACCGATCGCACTCGCGGTGTCCACCCCGCTCGCCGGTCGGAGCTGGGGCAGGGACTTCCACCAGGTCCTCAACCGCGAGTTCGCGGTGGAGAACCCGGTTCACCAGCCCAGGGGTGAGGCCGCCCTGCGCCGCGGCGCGGACGGCGCCCCGGTCGTGTGGAGCCAGGACGGCTGGACCGTGCACGACCGCACCGCCGACGTCTCCGAACTCGTCGTCCGTCCCGCCACCGGACCGGACATGGGCTCCGGGCGGATGTCCCGGTCCGGCGGCGAGCCGTCCTCGTCCTTGTCAGAGCCGGGGCGGCTGCACGGTGTGGACG
>NZ_JYJG01000179.1 GCF_000955955.1 Lentzea aerocolonigenes | reverse complement strand
TCGACCTCGCCGGTGAAGTGCGCCGGTTCGAGCCCGGCGAGGTCCAGGTCCGGCCGATGGTGCGCGGTGGGGAGCAGGTCGGCCTGACGTTCCTCGGCGGGAGTGAGCGCTCCGCCTCGTTGCGGTGGGCCGGTGAGCCCAGGAGCGAGCACCTGCGAACGTTCCTGCACCCCGAGGGCTCGTCGTCGTTCCCGAGCAGCAAGGGCGCGGCCGAGGCGCGCGGGCCGTGGCGCACGGACGCGACGTATGTCGCGGTCCGAGGTGGCGCGGACTCGTTCGAGCTGCGGCTGAAGGACGGCTCGCGGGTGACGGTCGACGGCTCGACGTTCGGGCACGTGATGTCCGGCCTGACGTCGTTCCGCAGGATGGCGGACGAGCCCAACGGCGGCACGCTGGTGTTGCTCGCCGGCCAGACGGCCGCCGGTCCGGCGGCGCGCGACTTCCAGCAGGGCCTGGCGTCCGCCGGATGGCACCAGCTCGTGGTGGCGCCGACGGCGGACGTGTACCTGCGGACCGCGCTGCTCAAGCGCGGCGGCCAGATCGTCGTGGACCGCGGCGGCTCCTGGCGCACGTTCCCCGAACCCGCCGTGATCACCAACCGGCAGCTGGACGCGGAATCGGCCTACGGTGCGTCGACGACCATCCGCACTGGTGACGTGCGGGTCGCCACGCTCAACGGTCACGACGGCAGGCCGCTCGCGGTCTCGTTCCTGATCGGTGACGAGCTGCACCACCACGTGCAGCGGCTGGCTCTCCCGGCCACGCATCGGACGTCGCTCGTGCCGGAGGGCATGGACGGCGCGCGGTTCGTGCAGGAGATGAAGGCGGGGCGGGACATCTCGCAGCCCTCGCCGTGGCCGGAGCGGTCGGCCTACGTCGTCTCCCACGGTTTCCCGGAGAAGGTCCAGCTGGAGCTGGTCGACGGGCGCACGGTCATGCTGCGCGGCAAGGAGTTCGCCGAACTGCTCGGGGATCTGCGGGCGTTCGGGGACCTGATGGCCGCGCGCGACCCGGAAGCGCTGACGCTGCTCGCCTGCTCGACCGGCGAGATGCGGGGCACCGGCGGTCTGGCGCACGACTTCCAGCGGGCGCTGGCGGTCCAGGGGCATCGCCAGCCGGTGGTGGCGCCGACGAACACGGCCGGCACCTACTCGGTGAAGAAGGACGTCTGGAGCACCCACGTGCTCGACGGCCGGTGGGAGACCTTCTCGTCGGGCCGGGCCTCCGTGCTCGGCGAGCTGCACGACCAGGCCCGCTGGGTGCCGGTCGACCCCGCCGAGGTGCGCTCGCGGCCGATCATGCAGGGCGACCGCCCGGTCGGCGTGTCGTTCTGGCGGGAGAACGCGGGAGACGCCGGGCAGCCGCAGGGACGGACCGCGCGGTTGCGGGAGGGCACCTTCCACGTCGCGACGGAGTCCGATGTGGACGGACGGCTCGTCGTGCACACCACCGACGGCCGGACCGTGCACGTCGACGGCGCGGCGTTCGCCAGGGTCGTGGGCAACAGCGAGACGTTCCGCGCCATGGGCGGCTTGCGGCAGCCGGTCGTGCTGGCCGCCACGACGCCGCTGTCCGGACGGACGCCTGGCGCGGACTTCCACCAGACGCTGCGCGGCGAGTTCGGCGTCACCAGCCCGGTGCTCGAGCTCAGGGGCGCGGCCGGCCTGCACGCCGACGGCCACAGCAGGCCCGTCGTCTGGTTCCAGGACGGCTGGACCGTGCACGACCGCGACGCCGCCGTTCCCGCACAGGTGGTGCGCCCGCCCGCGGGACCCGCGCGCGCCGAGGGGCTGACGTCGTTGCCCGGCACCGAGTCGGGGCTGGGACGCCTGCAGGGCACGGAACCCTCAGGCGACGTGCGCCGGTTCGAGCCCGGTGACGTCCGGGTCGAGCAGTTGCGCGGCAAGTCGAAGGAGCCGATCGGGTTCACCTTCCTCACCGGCGCCGAGCGTTCCGCCTCGCTGCGGTGGGGCGCGGAGCCCGGCAGGGAGCACCTGCGGACGTTCGTGCAGCGTGAAGGTTCGTCGTCGTTCCCGAGCAGCAAGGGCGCGATGGAGGTCCCCGCGAACTGGCGCCAGGACTCGATGTACGTCGCGGTGCGCGGTGACGCGGACTCGTTCGAGCTGAGGCTGACCGACGGCGCGCAGGTGCGGGTGGACGGGTCGACGCTCGGGCGGGTGATGGCCGAGCTGCCGAAGTTCCAGCGGATGGCGGAGACCAACGCGGGTGGCTCGGTGGTCCTGCTCGCCGGCCGGTCGGGTGCC
>NZ_JYJG01000178.1 GCF_000955955.1 Lentzea aerocolonigenes | reverse complement strand
CGGTGGTCCTGCTCGCCGGCCGGTCGGGTGCCGGTCGTGCCGCCGCGGACTTCCAGCAGGCGATGACGGCGCAGGGCTGGCCGCACCTGGTGGTGGCGCCCACCACCGACGTGCACCTGCGGACGGCGTGGTTCAAGCGGGCCGGCCAGATCGTCGTGGACCAGGACGGTTCCTGGCGGACGTTCCCGACCGCCGAAGCGGTCGAGAACCGGACGCTCATGGCGCGGACGCTGAGGGGGCAGCGCACCTACTTCGACACCGACGACGTGCGGGTCACCTCGATCAACGGCCCGGACGGCAGGCCGCAGGCGGTGTCCTTCGTGGTCGGCGGGGAACTGCTCCAGGATCTGAACACGTTCGCGCAGCCGCATCGCGGCAGGACGACGTTGCTGCCGGAAGGAGAGGCCGGTCGGCGGATCGAGCAGGAGATCAACCAGGGAGCGGACTTCTCGCAGCCCGCGCCGTGGCCGGAGCCGTCCGCGTACATCACCGCGCACGGCAACCGCAACATCGCGAGGATCGAGCTGACCGACGGCCACTCGCTCCTGGTGGGCGGAGCGGTGCTGGCGGAGTTGTTGCACGACCTGAGGCCGTTCCGCGACCTGATGGCCGCGCGTGAGCACGAAGCGGTGACCCTGCTGTCCTGCTGGGCCGGTGCCGACCGGCGCGCCGGTGGTACCGCGTTCGACTTCCAGCGGGCACTGGAGAGGTTCGGGTACCGCCAGCCGGTGGCGGGGCCGACGGGACCGGTCCGCTTCGGCCTCGACGAGCCTGGGACCTCGTGGGAGAGCTTCGTGTCCAGGGGCGGCCACTGGGAGTCGTTCCCGTCCCCGTGGGCGTGGACGCCGGGCCGGCCGGCGGACGAGGCCGGTCTGGTCCCGTCCGCATCGGGACGGGACAGGGACCTGACCCTGTCGTCCGCACGTGCGCTCGGGGACGACGCCGACCTGACCGAGGCCGGGCCGAGCCGGGCCGCGTCCCCCGAGGAACAGGCGTTGCCGCGCGGCGTCGACGCCGACGGGCGGGTGCGCGAGTTCTCCTACGGTGACGTGCAGTTCAAGGAGATGACGCGCTGGGGCACGCCGATCGGCCTGACGTTCCTGACCGGCGCCGACCAGGCCGCCTCGCTGTCGTGGGCGAGCGCGCCCCGCGGCGAACATCTGCGGACCTTCGTGCAGCCGGAGGGCTCGTCGGCGTTCCCGAGCAGTGACGGCGCCCGGCCGGTCGCGGCCAGGTGGCGCGAGGACTCCCTGTACGTCGCGGTCAAGGGCAGCGCCGACGGCTTCGAGCTGCGGCTGGCCGACGGTTCGCCGGTGCGGGTGGACGGGTCGAACTTCGGCCTGCTGCTCGGCGGCCTGGACAAGTTCCAGGAGATGACGTACGCCAACGAGGGCGGCTCGCTGGTGCTGCTCGCCGGCCGGACCGGGCTGGGCGACGCGGCAGCGGACTTCCAGTGGGCACTGTCGTACGAGGGCCTGCACCACCTCGTGGTGGCGCCGACGACGGACGTGCACCTGCGGACCGGGTCGTGGACGCGCAGCGGTGGCCAGCTCGTCGTGGACGGCGGCGGCGCGTGGCGGACGTTCCCGGAGACGCCCGTCGTCGACGGTATGAGCCTGCCCGCGACGCTGAACGGAAGGCCGACGCGGTTCGACACGAGCCAGGTGCGCGCGAACGTGCTCCTCGACCACGACGGTGCGCCGGTCGCGATGACCTTCCTCGTCGGCGCCGACCTGCAGGAGTACGTGGACCAGCTGTCATACCCCCACCGCGGCAGCACGGTGACCGTGCGGGCGGGCGAGAGCGTCCGGTCGCACGTGCAGCAGGAGATGCGGACCGGCAAGGACAGCTCGCAGCCCGCGCCGTGGCCGGAGCGCTCCGCCTACGTGGTGCTCCACGGCGACAAGAACGTGGTGGAGATCCCGCTCACCGACGGGCGCGTCGTCGACGCGACCGGTGACGTGCTGGCGATGGTGCTGCAGGACCTGCGCCCGTTCCACCAGCTGATGACCGGGCGCGCCCCGGAGGCGCTGACCCTGCTGTCCTGCGAGACGGGCGCGGTCCGCGAACCGGGTGGGGTGGCCCGCGACTTCCAGCGTGCGCTGACCCAGCTCGGGTACCACCAGCCGGTGGTCGCCCCGACCGTCGCCACCGGCACGCACCTGAACCGCGCCGGGACGTGGGAGAGCTACCTGAAGGGCCGCGGGCGCTGGGAGCAGTTCTCGTCGGGGCCGTCGCAGGCACTCGGCAGGCTGGCGGACGACACCCGCTGGGTCTCGTTCGATCCGGCCGCGGTGCGATCGGCGCCGCTGGTGCGGGACGGCCGCACGATCGGCGTCTCGTTCTGGGAAAGTCCTGAGCCCGGTCACGATGTGGCCTCCGGTGAGCGGATGTCGCCGCGGACGTTCACGGTGTCCGCG
>NZ_JYJG01000177.1 GCF_000955955.1 Lentzea aerocolonigenes | reverse complement strand
CTGTGGACGGTTCGCTGGTGGTGCAGGCCGCTGACGGCAGGACGTTGCACGTCGACGGCAGGACGTTCGCGCGGGTGCTGGGCAACACCGGGGTCTTCCGCGGTGCGGCGGACACCGGGCCGGTCGTGCTGGTCACGTCCGCCCCGCTGAAGACGAGCCAGGGCAGTGGTTTCCGCGACGTCCTGCTCCGGGAGTTCGGTGTCCAGGAACCGGTCTACGTGCCGAAGGGTGAGGCCAGGCTGCTGTTCGCGCAGGACGGCCGGACCCTGCACGACCCGACCGCCGGGACGCCTGGGCGCGCCGTGCGTCCTGTCGACGCGCCTCGTGGCGGCCGGTCCGACGGTGATTTCGCGCAGTCCTCCGACCGGGGCGACGTGGACCTGATGGCCCCTGGCTCCCGCGGCACCACACGCGCGCCGTGGACGAGCCGGATGCCGGAGGGCGTGGGACCCGACGGGCAGGTGCGCCGCTTCCGGCCGGAGGACGTGCGGTACAGGGTGATGACGCGCTGGGGCTCGCGGGTCGGGCTGACGTTCCTGACGGGCGGTGAACGATCCGCCTCGCTGGCGTGGGGAGGCGCGCCCCGCGGCGAGCACCTGAACACGTTCGTGCACCCGGAGGGTGACGGTCCGTCGGGGTTCCCGGGCAGTGACGGCGCCCAGCCGGTCCGAGGTCGCTGGCGCGAGGACTCGATGTACGTCGCGGTCGAGGGCGCCGCCGGCGGCTTCGAGCTGCGGCTGACCGACGG
>NZ_JYJG01000176.1 GCF_000955955.1 Lentzea aerocolonigenes | reverse complement strand
CGATGTACGTCGCGGTCGAGGGCGCCGCCGGCGGCTTCGAGCTGCGGCTGACCGACGGCTCGCCGGTGCGGGTGGACGGATGGGACTTCGGCCGGCTGCTGGGTGGCCTGGACAGGTTCGGGCACCTGGCCGCCTCCAACCAGGGCGGTTCGCTGGTGCTGCTCAGCGGCCGGTCTGGACTCAGCGGCGCGGCGGAAGGCTTCCAGCGCGGGCTGGCGGCCGCGGGGTGGGACCACCTCGTGGTGGCGCCGACGACGGACGTGCACCTGCGGACGGGGTCGTGGCTGGACACTGGTGGCCAGCTCGTCCTGGACCGCGGTGGTTCCTGGCGGACGTTCCCGGCGCCGGACGCGGTCCACGGCGTGGAGTTGCCCGCGATGACGGCAGACGGGCAGTGGACGCGGTTCCGCACCAGCGAGGTGCGCTCGACCGTGCTCCGCGGCCCGGACGGCGCTCCGATCGGGATGGAGTTCCTCGTCGGTGCCGACCTGCGTGAGCACCAGTCGCAGATGTCGCGCCCCCACCGCGGCACGACGATGCGCCTGGGGGAGAGCGAGAGCACTTGGTGGCGATCGGCGCAGGACCTGCGCGACGGCACGGACAGCTCGCGACCCGCGCCGTGGCCGGAGCGCTCCGCCTACGTCGTGCTCCACGGCAACGCCGAAGGCGCGGACTTCACGCTCACCGACGGGCGCACCGTCGGGATGAGCGGAGACGTCCTGGCGCGGGCGCTGCACGACCTCCGGCCGTTCCGTGAGCTGATGGCCGGCCGCGAGGCCCTGGTCCTGCTGTCCTGCGAGACCGGTGCGGTCAGGGAAATGGGTGGGGTGGCCCACGACTTCCAGCGGACGCTCGCGGAGTTCGGGTACCGCCAGCCGGTGGTCGCCCCGGCCGCCAACGCCGGCATCCACACGCACCGCGGCGACGGGACGTGGGAGACCTACGTGCGCGGAGACGGGCGGTGGGAGCACTTCTCGTCGGGTGCGGCGCTCGCGCTGGGCAGGCTGCCGCAGGAGCCTCGCTGGGTCTCGTTCGACCCGGCCGCCGTGCGGTCTGCTTCGCTGATGCGGGATGGTCGCGCGGTCGGCGTGACGTTCTGGGACGGCCCCGAACCCGCGCCGCGCCACGAGGTGACGCAGGGCATGCGGCTGCCGCAGCGGACGTTCTACGTGTCGGCACAGTCCGCTGTGGACGGTTCGCTGGTGGTGCATGCTGCCGATGGCAGGACGTTGCACGTCGACGGCA
>NZ_JYJG01000175.1 GCF_000955955.1 Lentzea aerocolonigenes | reverse complement strand
GGTGGTGCATGCTGCCGATGGCAGGACGTTGCACGTCGACGGCAGGACGTTCGCGCGGGTGGTGGGCAGCACCGAGGCCTTCCGCGGTTCGGGCACCGGTTCGCGGACGCCGATCGCGCTGGTCACGTCGACCCCGATGGATCTGCCGGGCCAGGGCGGTGCCTTCCACGAGACCCTGCGCCGGGAGTTCGGGGCCCACGAGCCGGTCTTCGTGCCGAGGGGCGCTGCCCACCTGATGTCCGCTCGGGACGGTGCCCCGTTGGTGTGGACGCAGGACGGATGGACGGTCCACGACCACGCGGCCGGGGTGCACGACCAGGTCGTTCACCCTGCTGGAGGTGCGCAGACCACGGCCACGCGGAGCGAAGCCGGCCGAGGCGACGACGTGGACCTGATGAGGCCCGGCACGATGGCCCCGGCCGCACGTGGGCGGGGGCGCCTGATGGGTGCCGACGCGGCCGGTGGGGCACGCCGGTTCGAGCCGGGCGACGTCGAGGCCCACCCGATGCTGCACCAGGAGCAGCAGATCGGGCTGTCGTTCCTCGGCGGCCGGGAGCTGCCCAAGTCGTTGATGTGGGCCATCGAGCCCGGCAGCGAGCACCGGCGGACCTTCGCGCACCCGGAGGGCTCGTCGCGGTTCCCGAGCAGCAGGGGCGCGGCGGAGATCGCGTCGCCGTGGCGTGCCGACGCGATGTACCTGGCGGCCCGTGGCGCGGAGAACTCCTTCGAGCTGCGGCTGACCGACGGCACGCCGGTGCGGGTCGACGGCAGGACGTTCGGGCGCGCGTTGTCCGGGATTGACGCATTCCGTCAGATGGCAGCCCACAACGAGGGAGGGCAGCTGGTGCTGCTCGCCGGCCGGACGGGTGCCGGTGCGGCGGCCAGGGACCTCCAGCAGGCGCTCGCGGCCATCGGCTGGCACCAGCAGGTGGTGGCGCCGACGACCGACGTGCACCTGCGGACCGCAATCTTCCAGCAGGGCGGCCAGCTCGTGCTCGACCGAGGCGGGGTGTGGCGGTCGTTCCCGGTGGCCGACGTGGTCGCTGGGCACGACCTGGAGGTCGGTACGACCCGGTTCCACACCAGTGAGGTGCGGGCGACCGTGCTCACCGGGCCGCGCGGTGTCCCGGCGGCCGTCACCTTCCTGGTCGGGCGGGAGCTGAACGAACACGCGGACTGGATGTCACGCCCCCACGGAGGGACGACGACCCACGTGGCGCCTGGCGAGGACCTGTCTGCGCGAGTGGCGCAGGACCTGCGGGAAGGCCGGGACGGCACCCCTTCGCCGTGGCCGGCGCGGTCGGCCCACATCATCACGCACGGTACGCCGCACGCCGTCTGGCTCCAGTTGGCCGACGGCCGCGAGATCACAGTCAGTGGCGACGTGCTGGCCGCCGTGCTGCACGACCTGCGGCCGTTCCGGGACCTGATGACCCGCCTCGACCCTGACGCGCTGACGCTGATGGCGTGCCGGACGGGCAGCGAACGCGGTCGTGGCGCCGCGGCGGACGACTTCCAGCGGGCGCTGGCCGGGCTCGGCTACCGGCAGCCGGTGGTCGCGCCGACCACCCGCGTCGGGTTCTCCGTGTTCCGCGACGGCGTCGCGTGGCAGAACTACCTGATCGACGGCGGCCGGTGGGAGCAGTTCTCGTCGGGCGCGGCACGGGCGCTGGGCCGGCTCGACGGTGGCGTCCGGTGGATCGCGTTCGATCCGGCGGCGGTGCGGTCCGAGCCGTGGGCGCACGGAGAACGGCAGATCGGTGCGTCGTTCCGGACAGAGCTCCCGGTCGTGACGCACGGCGAGGTGCAGGGCGAACCGTTGCGGCAGCGCGCGTTCCGCGTCGCGGTCGAGTCCGGTGTGGACGGTTCGCTGGTGGTGCGCACTGCCGACGGCGTGCGCGTGCACGTCGACGGTCACACGTTCGCCAGGGTGCTGGGTCAGACCGCCGGGTTCGTGGACCCGAGCGGCTCCAGGTGGCCGGGTGCGATCGCGCTGATCACCTCTGGCGGGCCCGTCGACGGCGCGGCCTTCCAGCGGACGCTGCTGCGCGAGTTCGCCGTCACGGGGCCGGTGCACGAGTCCAGGGGCGCGGTGCACCTGGTCGACGGCGGCGAGCGGGTCGTGGCCGAGGACGGCTGGACGACACACGGGCGCGAGCCCAGGCCCGCGCGGGAGGTCATCCACTTCACCCCGCCGTCGTTGCGCGACGAGCGCGTGGACGGGACGCTGGGCCGCGGTGGCGAGGTGTCCGACGTGGACGCGCGGCTGACCGCGTGGCTCGACGAGGCGGACCGCAGGGCGGAGCCTGCCGCGCCGGTGGATCAGGTGCCGATGGCCGACCCCGGCGCCGCGCTGAAGTCCGGGCGTTCGTGGCTGAAGGGGATCTTCGGCCGCGATTCGGTGCTGGCGGGCTTGGACGCGGCGACCGGTGAGGCACGGACGTTCCACCGCCGTGACGTCGTGGCGCACACCCTGACGTCGGACGGCCGCACGGTCGGCATGACCTTCCGCAGCGGAACCGGCCGGGTCTCACTGCCGGTCACCGCGGCCCAGGGCAGCGTCTTCCACGTCGACGTCGACGCGACCACGTCCCGGTTCGGCCTGACGTTGAAGGACGGCTCCCGCGTCACCGTCGACGGCGGCGTGCTGGCCGAGGTGGTGGCGAAGGCCAAGCCGTTCCGGAGCGCGGGTGCACTGGCCGGTGTCGCCCTGCCGGGTCCGAACGCGGGCGCGCTCGGGCACTCCGGCAGTGCGGCGCACGACTTCCACCGCGGCCTGGCCGAGTTCGGCACCGCCGTCGTGGCCGAGGAGGGCCACGGCCGGTGGCGCGGGTTCGGTGGTGCGGTGGCGGGCGTCGAGGACAGCGGCCGGGTGCGGCTGTTCGGCGCCGCCGACGTGCCGGTCGAGCCGGTGCGTGACGGCGACACCGTCGTGGGTGTGTCCTTCCGCGGCGCGGCGGACGAGTCGATGCGCGCGCCCGGTCCGGACGCGGCCGTGGTGGCGGTGGAGAACCGGCTCGACCGGTTCCGGGTGACCTTGGCCGATGGCACGAAGGTTTCGCTGGGCGGTTCGGCGTTCGCGGACGTGCTGACGGCCACGCCGTTGTTCGGTCAGGCACGGGAGAACCGCGGCGGCGAGATCGCGCTGCTGGCGTCACGGGCGGGCGCGTCGGGCTGGCGTGGCGGTGCGGCCGTCGACTTCCAGGCCGCGCTGAGCGACCGGCTCGGCGTGGAGACCAAGGTGGTGGCGCCCGCCGGCGACCTGACGGCGCACGTCGGCGGACTGGCGGGCATCGCCGAGGACGCCGAGATCCAGACGTTCGACCCCGGCTGGCGGATGTTCCCCGCCATGCCGACGGACCGTCCGGTCCAGGCGGGCCACTTCGAGCGGGGTGTGGTCGTCGACGTGACCCCCGCGGACGTGCAGGCCGTGCCGCTGGTCAAGGACGGCCGGGTCGTCGGGGTCACGTTCAGCATCGACGGCGACGGCCTGGACACCGCGCTGTCGTGGGCGGCGGCCGACGGCAAGGACACGATGTCCGTGCTGCCGCAGGGCATCGACCTGGACAGTGCCGGCATGGCGCGTGGTTTCGACACGGAGACAGGTCCGGCGCCGTGGCCGGAGAACACGTTCTTCGTCGTCGGGCACAGCTTCGCCTCCGGTGACACGTCAGGCTTCCGCCTCCACGACCGCGAGGGCGCGGCGCTGTCGTTGTACGGGCACCAGTTCGCCGATCTCGTGCGACGGCTGGAGCCGTTCCAGGAGCGGATGAGCGGCCCGGACCGCCCTGAGGCGATCGCGCTGGTCGTCTGCACCGTCGCAGAAGACCGGCCCGGCACCGCGGCCCACGACTTCCAGCAGGCCATGTCGACCACCTTCGCGGTCGACGTGCCGGTGCTCGCGCCCACCGCCTCCGTCTACATCGGACTGAGGGACGGCCGCGCGGCCACCGCCCTGGAGCACGGGGGCGAGTGGTTCACGTTCTCCGGCGGCTACGGGCAGGTGTTCGGCACCGACGGTCAGGGCAGGCACGTCCCGTTCGCGCCGGAGGAGGTCCGGTCACGGACCGTCCGCGACGGCGACCGCCCGATCGGACTGTCCTTTGCGGACGGTCACGGGCCGGTGGACCCGGCGCGGTGGCCGGCCGGTGCGATCGGCCTGGACGTGACGGCCTCGGGCGACCGCTTCTCCGTCGCGCTCACCGACGGCAGGACGGTCACGGTCGACGGGCGGGCACTGGCGAAGCTGGTCATGGCGTCCCCGGCGTTCCGGGAGGCCGCCGGGGCACAGCGGCCGATGGCGTTCATGGTGTCCGCGGGGTCGGAGCAGGGCGTCAGCGCGTTCCAGCGCACTGTGGCCCGCATGTTCGGCCTGGACGTGCCCGCGGTGGTGCAACGTGGCGGTGAGTGGACCGCGCACGGCGAACCGGGGCAGTTCGCCGGAACCGGTGCGGACGGCAGGGTGGAGCTCTTCAGCCGGCCCGCCGTGATCGTCGAGCACAGCGCCGCCGGGGTGTCGTTCACCGGCGACCCGCTGCCCGAGGGAGGTGCGCCGGACGAGTTCCGCGTCGCCGTCTCCGGCACCCACGACCGGTTCGACCTGCGGTTGACCGACGGGCGGCAGGTCGCGGTGTCCGGCATGGTCCTGGCCGACCTCGTGCACGCCGCCAGGGTTCCGACCGGCGAGCGGATCACGCTGCTCGGTTCGCAGGCCGGCGAGATCGACGCGCCCGGCGGTGCCGCCCACGACTTCCAGCGTGCTCTCGCGGGGCGGTTCGAGGTGTGGCAGCCGGTGGCGGCCGCGACCCAGGACGGCACCGTCCGCACGTTCGACACGCTGCCCCGGCCGCTGTCGGGCGTCGAGTTCCGGTACGGCGACGGCGGCCGCCGTCCGCTCACCTTCCAGCCGGGCTCGATCTCGGCGGTCCCGCTGCGGCACGGCGACCAGGTCGTCGGTGTCACGTTCCGCACCGGAGAGACCCGCCTCGACACCGAGGCGTGGGCCACCGCGGGCGGCGGCACCGGCCCGACCCACCTGCTCGGCACCGGCCAGTTCGACCTCGCCGATGCGACGGAGTCCGGCGCCGTCCGCCACGAGCGAACCCCGTGGCCCGCCCGGACCTTCCACGTCGACGTGGAGGAGTACAGCGGCGCCAGCATGCTGGTCGAGACGCAGAACGGCCGCAAGGTCGTGGTCGACGCCGGGACGCTGGCCGCGATAGTCGCCCGCTCGGAGCCGTTCCAACAGGCCTACGGCGGTGCACCCGAGGCAGTGACGCTGCTCGTGTCCGGCGCCGGCGTGCCAGGTGGTGCGGTGGAAGGCTTCCAGCGCGCGCTGCACGAGCAGTTCGGTCGCGCCGAGCCCGTTTACGCGCCCACCAACGACATCCAGCTGCTGGCCGAGGGCACCGTGGTGCACGACGCGGGGGAGTGGCGCCGCGTCGAGCCCACGCCCGAACCCGCAGGGGTTCCGGCGGCCGACCGCGGCGCGGAGCTGAAGTCCGGCCGTTCCTGGCTGCAGCGCGTCTTCGGCCGGCAGACGGTGCTGACGGGTCTGGATGCCGCGACCGGCGAGGCGCGGACGTTCCACCGGCGCGATGTCGCCGGGCATGTCCTGACGTCCGAGGGCCGCACCGTCGGCGTGACGTTCCGCGGTGGAGCGGATCAGGTCGCGCTGCCGGTCACCGCGGCGCAGGGCACCGTGTTCCACGTCGATGTCGACGCGAGCGCCGACCGGTTCGGGCTGACGTTGAAGGACGGCTCCCGCATCACGGTCGACGGCGGGACGCTCGCCACCGTGGTGGCGAAGGCCAAGCCGTTCCGGGCGGCGGAGGCACTGGCCGGTGTCGCCCTGCCGGGAACGGCGGCGGGCGTGCTCGGTCACGACGGTGGCGCGGCGCACGACTTCCAGCGGGCGCTTGCCGCCGCGGTGGTGGCCGAGGACGGTCAGGGCCGCTGGCGCGGGTTCGGTGGCGTGGTGGCGGGCGCGGACGCCACCGGCCGGGTGCGGATGTTCACCGCCGCCGACGTGCCGGTCGAGCCGATCCGTGCCGGAGACGCCGTCGTGGGCGTCTCGTTCCGCGGCGCCGTGGACGAGCCCGCGACAGGACCGTTCCAGGTGGCGGTGGACAGCGACGCCGAGCGGTTCCACGTGACGCTGGCGGACGGGACGCGGGTCGCACTGGGCGGGCCGGCGTTCGCGGACCTGCTGGTGTCGCACGGCGAGTCGCGCGAGGTGACGCTGCTGGCCTCGCGTGCGGGTGCGTACGGCTGGCGCGGTGGCGCGGCGCACGACTTCCAGGCCGCGCTGAGCGACCGGCTCGGCGCGGAGGCCAGGGTGACGGCGGCCCTCGGCGAACTCGCCGGGCCGGAGACGATGTGGCGAGAGATCCCCGAGTTGCCCCTGGACCAGCCGGCCCAGGGCTACCGCATCGACCTGGGCGCCTACGTCGACCTGCCGCCGGAGGACATGCGGGTCGAGCCTCTGGTGAAGGACGGCCGGGCCATCGGTGTCGTGTTCGGCATGAGCGACGACGACGTGGCGGCCGCGCACGCGTGGACGGCGGCGGACGGCCGCGACACGATGTCAGTGCTGCCGCAGGGAGTCAGCGACATCAACGTGGTCGAGGGCGGACTGGACGCCCGGTCCGGCCCGGTGCCGTGGCCGGAGAACACGTTCTTCGTCGTCAGTCACAGCTTCGGCGCCGAGGGTGCTTCCTCGGGCTTCCGCGTCCAGAACCGTGAAGGCGCGGCGGTGTCGCTGTACGGGCACCCGTTCGCCGACCTCGTGCGGAGGCTGGAGCCGTTCCAGGAGCGGATGAGCGGGCCGGACCGTCCGGAGGCGATCGCTCTGATCGTGTGCACGGTGGGAGACGACAGCGCCGGTCAGGCCGCGCACGACTTCCAGAACGCACTTTCGACGTCGTTCGGCCACGACCTCCCGGTGCTCGCCTCGACCGAGTCGGTGCACATCGGGGTGCGGGACGGGCACGCGGTGACCGCGCTGCAGCACGGTGGCCGGTGGAACACGTTCTCCGGCGGGTTCGGGCTGGTGCTCGGCACGGATGCCACCGGTCGCGTCGCGTCCTTCCGGGCCGAGGACGTCCGGTCGCACCTCGTGGACCACCTGGTGGGAGTGTCCTTTACCGACAGTCCTGAATGGACCTCATCGGAGCAGTGGCCGGACCGCGCGGCCGGTGTGGACGTGCGGGCGGTCGCGGACCGGTTCCGCGTGACGCTCGCCGACGGCCGCCAGCTCACGGTCGACGGCCCCGCTCTCGCCAAGGTGCTCATGGCGTCCTCCGCCTTCCGTGAACTCACGGCGGCCGGGGCGCCGACGGCGCTGGTGGTGACGGACGGTGCGCCGAGTGCGGTGCGCGAGTTCCAGGCGAGGCTGGCGTCGACCTTCTACGTGACGACGCCGGTGCTCGCGCCCAGCGCGGAGTGGACCGTCTACTCCGGACTGCCGTTGGTGGTGGAGCGTTCCGCCGACGGCCGGGTGCACCTCGTGCACGCGCCGGACAGCGAGGTCGAGCAGTCCGGCGCGGGCTCCGAGGACGCCTGGTCGGTGGCGGGCGGCGACAGCGAACCCGAGTGGGACGAGCGTTCGGTGCCGGATCTCGACGACGTGGTGGACGACGTGGAGACGCCGCGTTCGATCTCCCTCGCCGACTTCCTCGGCGGCACGCCGCCACGTGACGAGAACCGATGAGGACTACAGTGGGTGTTCACCTCCGCACGGGCGTGGCCAGGACTTCCGTGAGTGATTCCCCCGGAGGTTGCCGCTCGAGGCTCCAGGAGGCCCACCGGTCGTCGACGGGTTCCTTGAATGGACACGCACGAGAAGCGACACGACGAGCACATCGGCCGGGAGGCTGTGATGGCGGAGACCGCCACGACGACCGAGCAGACCGAAGCCCGGTTCGAGGGTGACCAGTGGGTGTTCCTGATCGACCCCGCCTGGCAGGCCGAGCAACCGGAACCCGCTGAGGGCGAGGAGCGGCCACGTCCACCCCTGGAGGTGGTCGTCGGCGGCTGGTTCGTCGAGCAGGACGGCACCACCAGCCGTTTCCACGCGAACCCCGACTACCTGCCGACGCGACCGGACTCCCCGACGGACCCGGTCGACGCGACGGTGCAGATGGTGACGCGCGGCGAGGCCGAGCCCGGAGAGCTGCTGTCGATGATGACCGAGGGCAACGTCTTCGGGCTCGCCGTGACCGAGTCGAACACCCCGGTCGTGGTGATGTCGCCGGACGAGGTGCCGTGCGTCGTGGTCGCCACGGCGCCCGCGCACAGCCGGCGCATCGCGGAGATCAAGGAGCTCGACAACATCGCTGCCTGGGCCGAGGTGAGCCTCGAACAGCTCGTCGGCCTGCTGCCCCAGGAGGGCGTCGACGTGCTCCTCAACGCGGGCGCGCCCGCGTCGATGCGCCTGATCGCCGCCGCACTCCGCCAGGCCCTGATCGATGCACCCGGCACCGCCGAGGCCCCGAAGACCGAGGCCGGCGCACCCGAGTCCGAGGCCTCGGACAGCCGTCCGGCCACCGAGGCGGACGCGCCGAGGTCCCGCGCCAAGAAGGCCAAGCCGGAGTCCGCCTCCGGCTGACGTCGATGAAGGGAACCTTCATCCACCT
>NZ_JYJG01000174.1 GCF_000955955.1 Lentzea aerocolonigenes | reverse complement strand
CCTCACGTCGATGAAGGTTCCCTTCATCATGGGCCGGGTCAGGCCGTGAAGCGGCCGGTCAGCATGGCGGCCGCCAGTTCTACCCTCGAGCGGTAGCCGGTGCGGGAGAACAGGCGGGAGAGCCGGCCCTCGACGCTCTTCTCGCTCGTGTCGAGCAACGTCGCGATCTGCTTGTTGCCGAGGCCGTCGGTCACCAGCACCGCCAGCAACCGCTCGTTCTCCGCCACTGTCTCCTGCCTGCCCGGCACCGGGATGCCGCGGCTGCGCATCAGGTTGCGCAACACAGACCGGTGCAGCAGCGCGTCCACGGCGCCCGCCGCCTCGTAGGCCTCCGACAGCAGTTCCGGTGCGCCGACGCCGAACCGGACGAGTCGTTCCAGCCCTTCCGCCAGTTCCAGCGCCGGCCGGCCGCGCAGCAACTCGGCTGCCTCGGCCGCCGCGCCGCGATCGTCGTGCACGGTCGCATGCAGGACGAGCCTGCCGATCTCGGCCTGCTCGGTGTGCATCCGCTTCGCCACCGCGGCGATCCGATCGAGGTGGCACGGCAACGGCGACTGGTCTCCCCGGCTGACGGCGATGTCCGCCAGCGACATCCACAGCGGCTCCGTCAGGGCGACCACGCCCGTGGCCTCGGCGTGGTCCAGCGCCCGCAGGAGCACCGTGACGGCCTCCGCGTGCCGTCCGAACAGGACGTGGTGCGCCGCCTCGGCCGCCGCGGGCAGGTGGGGGAGTGCGGGCCCGCGCTCGCGCGCCGTGGTCACCATCTCCAGCGCCCGGACGAGCTTTCCCTTGCGCAGCAACAAGGTCGCGGCGATGTGGAACATGACGCCCTGACCGGGGTCGCAACCGGTGCGCGGCTCCGTGGCCACGCTCTTGCGCACCAGTTCCAGTGCCTCGTCCGCCCGTCCGCCGGCGGCTGCCAGGGTGGCCTGGCACGCGAGGCTGACCGGTGCCTGGCCGGCGAGCAGCGGTTCGGCGCGCCGCAGCTCGCCGAGCGCCACGAGCACCTCGGCGTCTCTGCGTGCCAGGCCGGGCTCACCGGCCGTGACCTCGGCGTCGAACGCGGCCGGCTCGCCCAGCCACAACCGGTTGACCGGCTCGAGGTCACGCAGGTGCCGTGCGACGAGGCCGGCCTCCGGGTGGTCGCGCACGCCGGCCAGCACCTGCTGGGCCGCCCGCCAGTCGCCGAGGGACGACAGCGCGGCGGCACGGCCGACCGCGCGCTCGACCTCGGTGCCCGGCCACGGCCACCAGCTGCCGTCGGCGACCCGGCGCAGCGTGTCGGGCTCGCCCGCCGCGCCGAGGGCGGCGAGGTGGCTCAGGCAGACGTCGACCAGTTGGTCGTCCGGCAGGTCGTCGAGGTGCTCGTGCAGCAGGGCTTTCGTCGAGTCCAGTGCCCTGCGGGCGGCGCCGTGTGCGAGGCAGGCGCGGGCGTGGGCGAGCAGGATTCGGACTCGTTCGGCCGGCTGCGGTGCCAGGTCGGCCGCGGCGCGTAGCCACCGCAACGGCTGGCCGGTGTGGCTGAGGCCGGGGTGGTCCGGTGTCGCCTGCCGGGTGTGGTCGGGCGGTTCGGCGTGGCACTGGCGGGCCTCGCCGGGAACCGCGTACCGGGCGCGGTCGAGCAGCTCGGCGCGGGCCCGCTCGGCGTCGACCAGGTTGCCCGCGTCGACGATCTGGTCCGCGAGGAACGCCGGGTCGGCGCAGTGCGCGGTGCCCTCCCACAGCGCTGTCACCGCGATCTGGGCGATCCGGCGCCGCTCGTAGGGGCCGAGTGAGGACCGCAGCGCGAGTTGCAGCAGCGGCAGCCGGAACCGCCACACCGCACCCCGCGACGGCAGCAGCACTCCGGCGTCGGCCAGTGCGGAGAGCATGGCGGTGGCCTCGTGTTCCGGCACGCCCAGCACCTGACCACAAAGACGGGGCGCCGCGGGGCCGAGCGGGGCCAGCACGGCGACGGCCTTGGCCGTGCTCCACAACGGCAGCCCCAGGCCGCGGACGTCGCCGACCAGGTCGTGCCCGGTCTGGAACCGCGCGGGCCAGTCCGAGAGGTAGCAGTGGCGGTCGACGACGGTGATCGCGCCGGTGTCCGCGCCGATGCGGAGCGCGGCGGCGACGGCACTGGGCCAGCCCCGCGTCATCGACCACAACTGCGAGCACAGCGAGGTTTCCGGCAGGGCGCCGGTCATCGACACCACCAGCTCGGGCAGTTCGCCGCGCGGCACCGGCCGCAACGTGACGGCGCGGATCAGGCCGTCGCGGTGCAGGCGTGCGAACGCCGTGGCGAAGGCGGATCGCGCGTGCACCGGCAGAGGCAGGACGACGGTGGCCAGGCACTGGGTTCCCGCGACCTGCCGCACCAGCGCCTCCACCGCCGCGGGTGGCAGGCGGTGCAGGTTGGTGAAGGCCGTCATGGCGACCTGGGCGCGCACGGCCGGCAACAGGCCCGCGGTCGACTCGCTGAACGACAGGTCGACGACCTTGAACCCCTGTTCGTGCCGCCGGCGGAGCTCGTCGACCACCGCCGCGAGGTCGGCTTCCGACCGGCCGCACACCACGGTCAGCGGGCGGCCGGGAGCCGAGCCGAGGTCGTCGGGAACGAGCGTGAGACGTTCGGCGGAGACGTTGAGTCGATCTTGCTGCACGGGGCGCTCTACCGGTTCGGGTCGCGGATGACGGTGACGGGACCGGGGTCCGTGAGGGAACTCCCTGGAGTGCCACGGGGTTCGGCGCCGACGGCACCGGTCCCCGCACTGCGGCGCCAGACTAGTCCAATCGGTGGACGGCCGCCATGCGAGCGTGCGCGGGTGCTCTCCGTGGATCGCGGAACTTCTTGCGCGAGAACGGACATGCGCGGGTGACGGCGTGGAGGATCGGACGCGGCGCAGACGGGAGGAAACGAGTGGGCCACGACGTGATCACGGTCAACGCCTCGGCGGCTCGCGGGTACCGGTCCATTTCGGACGCTCTGGCGTCCGCTGTGGACGGTTCCGTGATCCTGGTGAGTCCTGGCCGGTACCAGGAGTCCCTGGTGCTGACCAAGGCGGTCACCATCACCGCGGAGGACGGCCCCGGCACCGTCGAGCTGCTCGCCGCGGACGGGCCCGCGGTGCTGCTCCACGACGGTTCCGCGGCGCTGACCGGGCTCACCGTGTCCTCCGCGGACACCGACTCGCCCGCGGTGCTCGTCGCCGCCGGCCAGCTGAGCTTCACCGAGTGCGTGATCACCGCCGCCGCGTGGTCCGCGGTCTACGCCACCGGCAAGGGCACCGTGCTGATGCGCGGTTGCGAGGTCCGCAACCCGGCCGGCGCCGGTGTCGTGATCACCTCCTCCGGCGGCAACCTGATGGACTCCTGCCGCCTGCACGACCTCGGCACGTCGGGCGTGGTGATCGCCGAGCACGGCGAGCTCGTCATGCGCGCGTGCGGTGTGCGGGACGCGGGCGGCAACGGCATCTGCCTCAACGGGCACGGCCGCATCACGGTGACCGACTCGACCGTGACCGGCACCGCCAAGCCGGCCGTGGCGGTCGAGCAGCACGCGGGCGCGGTGGCCACCCGCCTCGCCGTGAGCGACGTCGAAGGCATCGGGTTCTACCTGGCGTCCTCCGGCGACGTCCTGCTCGAGGACAGCTCCGTGACCGGCGCCGGCGCGGAGGGCGTGTTCACCGCCGAGTCCTGCGCGCCCGTGCTGCGCCGGTTCCAGGTCCGCCGGACCAGGGAGCACGGCTACCTGTTCACCGGTCAGGCCGCGGGCACCGCGCAGGACTGCGAGGCTCGCGACGTCGTCGGAGTCGGCATCGGGGTGACCGACCGCGCCACCACCGAGATCACCCGCGCCTCCGTGTCCTCGTGCACGGGCGCCGGCGTGCGGCTGGGCACCTCGGCCGACCCGTTCTTCCGCCGGCTGCACGTCGTCGGCTGCGACGGCGCGGCGATCGAGGCGGGTGACGGCGGGCTCGGCAGGTTCGAGAACGTCGAGCTCGAACGGTGCGGCCGCAACGGCGTCGCGGTGGTCACCGGCGCCCGCACGTCGATCACCGGGGCGAGCGTCCGCGGTACCGCGGGTGCGGGTGTGCTCGTGCGGGAGGCGACACTCAGCCTGACCGACTGCGAGATCGCCGAGTCCGGTGGCGACGGCGTGCTCGTCGACACCGCGGGTGAGATCAACGCCGTCCGCTGCCGGGTGCGCGACGGCAAGGGCAGCGGCTTCCTGTTCGGCGTGGGTTCGTCCGGCACGCTGGAGGAGTCCGAGTTCACCGCGAACAGCGCCGACGGCATCGGCGTGCAGAGCGAGCTGAGCATCCGGATCGCCAACTGCCTCGTGCGCGACAACCTCGGTTCCGGCCTCCGGCAGACCAGGGGCAGCACCGCGCTGCAGGTGCTGGACCTGCGCAGCACCGGCAACGCGACGCGCGACGCGTACGGAACGATGTCGGCCAGCGGCACCACGACCTCCACGACCACAAACGCGAGCACAGCCGCACCCGCCCCGCCGCAACAACAGGAACGCGGCGTGGCAGGCGACCCGATCAGCGAGCTCAACGCCCTGGTCGGCCTGGAGGGCGTCAAGCGCGAGGTCAACTCGCTCGTCAACCTCAACCTGATGGCCAAGCGCCGGGTCGAGGCCGGTCTCTCGGCACCGCCGATGGCCAGGCACCTCGTGTTCGCCGGAGCGCCCGGCACAGGCAAGACCACCGTCGCCCGGCTCTACGGCACGGTCCTCGCGGATCTCGGCGTGCTGCGCTCCGGCCACCTCGTGGAGGTCGCGCGCGCTGACCTGGTCGCCCAGGTGATCGGCGGCACCGCCATCAAGACCACCGAGGTGTTCAACACCGCGCTCGGCGGCGTCCTGTTCATCGACGAGGCGTACACGCTCGCCGCCGGGCAGGGCGGTGGCACCGGCCCCGACTTCGGCCGCGAGGCGATCGACACGCTGCTCAAGCTGATGGAGGACCACCGCGAGGACGTGGTGGTGATCGCCGCCGGCTACTCGCGCGAGATGGCCGAGTTCCTGCGGTCCAACCCCGGCATGGAGTCGCGGTTCAGCCGCACCATCGAGTTCGAGAACTACAGCGCCGACGAGCTGGTCACGATCGTCCGGTCGCACTGCAAGCGGCACGACTACCGGCTCGACGAGAGCGCGGCCGAAGTGCTCGCCGACTACTTCGAGCACATCCCCAAGGACGGCACGTTCGGCAACGGCCGCACCTCGCGCAAGGTGTTCGAGGTGATGGCCGACCGGCAGGCGACCCGGCTCGCGCTGTCGTCCGAGGTGACCGCCGTCGACATGACCGTGCTGCTGGCCTCGGACTTCGACGCCTCAATGGTGTGACACGCGTCGGTCGCGAACATCCCGGAAATTGTTCAGTGCACTGCGGAAATCGCTGGGCTGACGCCGTCGTCCGCTTGTTTGCGAACTTTGCGGAAAGTCTTTCAGGCAACAGCTGACCTCCTCCTTTTCATGCTTAGCCTTGCGCATCGGTAATACCCGCTCGTGATTCCGCCCACCATGCGCAGGCGAGGAGACGTGATCGTGGCCAACGAACGCAAAGCTGTGGTGGGGCGCGCGGCGGAGCTCGCGGCGATGGGCGAATTCGCTGAGGCTGACGCGCTGGTCCTGCTGCGCGGGCCCGGTGGAATCGGCCGGACAACTCTTTTGAATGAATTCGCGCGGACGGTCCGGGAACGCGGAATCCGGGTGATCGCACTTCCGTGCACGACTGGTGAAGAACGCTGGGACCTGTTCCGGGTGAAGGCGGTGGTCGAATTCTTCCGGAGCTCGTTCGCCGAGTTCGGCTGCCCGGACGTGCTCGACTCCCTCGCGGCGGTCAACAGGTCGTTGCGGCCGGAGGCGTACGAGTCGAGCCGGTCGCGGATCGCGTTGTTCGCCGATCTGGTGCGCCTGTTCGAACACGTCCGCGCGGAGGGGTCTCTGGTGATCCTCGTCGACGACGTGCACCTCGCGGCACGGCCCGCGCTCGCCGTGGCGGCCGCGCGGCGGGCCGGGTGCACCGTCGTCGCCACCTCCAGGACGGACGGTGTCGTCGCCGGACCGGCCGCGTTGAGCGGGCTCGCCGACCAGGTGCTCGACCTCGGCCCGATGTCCGCGGGTGAGATGGGTGAACTGCTCAACCGTGCCGCGGGCGGCCGGCTGGACGTGGCCGTCGCACCCGCGCTGCGCACCGCGCTGGGATCGCTCTCGGGCAACCCCGCCGCCGCGCTCGCACTGCTCGGCCAGGTGCGGTGCGAGGGCGGCCTCACCGACGTGCTCGGCAGGTTGTGCCTGCGTGAGCGGAACGTCGTGACCGCGCTGCCGGCTGATCACGACCTGGTGCGCCACACCACGGGACTCGGCGCCGTGGCGGTGCGGCTGGTCGCGCTGTCCTGCGCGGCGGGATGGTTCGGCGTGGACGAGCTGCCGCTGTTCGCCGAGGCCTTCGGCCACGACCTCGCGGACAGCGGTGCCGCGGTCGACCGGCTGGTCTCGGCCGGTGTCCTCCGGTGTGCCGACGACGGGGTGCTGACCACGGCCTCCCCGGCGCTCGCGGACGCTGTCGCCGGCACGCTGGGTGCCGGGGAACTGGCGACCGTGCGGCGCACCTTCGCCGCCCATCTGCTGCGCAACGGGTCGGCCCGGCCCGCGGTGCTCGCCGCCCACGTCGCGCACGCCGGTACCGCACTGGCGCCCGAGGCCGCGCTGGTGCCGGTGCTGGACCGCGAGGCCGCCCGGCTGCTGCGCGTCGACCCGGTGCCGGCCGCACGCTGGTACCGCGCGGCGCTGTGGCACTGCCCGGCCGGCTCGCCGGACCGCGAACGTCTCCTGTGGACGGTGCTGCACCTGCTGGTGCGCGTGGGAGACCACGAACTCCTGGCCGAGGTCGTCGAGGAGGCGGTGGCGGCGGGAACCGGGAGCCGGTACGAGCTCGCCGCCGCCGCCGCGCTCGCCTCCGTCCACATCGGACGACCGCTGTCCGCCGCCGTCCACAGCACGCTGGCGGGGTACACCGAGACCCGTGCTCCGCTGGCGTTCGCGGTGCGCTGGTTCGCCGGAACACCGATGCGGGTAAGCGACGTCGCGGCCGCGTTCGCCGAGTTCCGGATCGACCCGTGCGCCGTCGTCGACCTGGCGGAGATCGAGGCGATCCGGGCCGCCGACGACAACTACGACGTGGTGGCGATGTTCCGGCTGGTGCTCGGCGACGAGTACGGCGAGCCCGCGAACGGTCCGCTCGCGATCTACACCTGGTTGCTGCGCGACTACCTCGGCGGGAACTGGCAGTCGATCTCGTCGCACGCCCGGCGGCTGGAGCTGGACGCGGCACCGCGAGTCGCGATCCACGACGCCGCACGCCTGCTGACCGCGGACGTCCTGTCCTCGACGGATCACAAGGACGCCGTGCGGTGGCTGGAACTGGTCGACCACGACTGCCCGTTGCCCGCGTTGCGCGCGTGGACCGAGATCGGGCTCCTCTACCGCGCCGTCGGCTGGCGCGAGGCGGCCGAGCTCGGCCGGGCCGCGTACGACCGGGTCCGGGAAGAGGCCGAACTGGACAACACCGTGGGACTGCGGTGGTTCCTGGCCCGGATGGGCTACCTGGAGTGGACCGTCGGAGACACCGGCGCGCTGGCGCGGGTGCACGCCGAGACCGAACGCTGGCACGACAGGTTCGGCGGCTCTGGCCTGCGCGCGGCCGAGCGCATCGTCCGCGCCCTGGCCGCTCGCGACGGCGCCGCGGCCGCCGAGGCGGTGGAGTTGTTGCGCGGCGGGGAAAGCCAGGCGGAACTGATGCGGGCGTGCGTCACCGCGGCCTACGTCGGCGACGATCCCGCCACCTGGTTCCAGGAGGCGCTGACCATCGCGAAACGCCTGGGCGAGGGCTGGATGGACGCCCACATCAGGCGGATGATGCGCGAGATGGGCATGGCGCCGCCCCGTGCGCGGGCCGCCAGGGACGACTTCTCCGACGTCGAGCTCCGGATCATCGCGCTGGTCAAGCAGGGCAGGACCAACCGCCAGATCGCCACGTCGGTCCGGATGAGCGAGAAGACCGTCGAGAACTACCTCACCCGGCTGTTCTCCAGGACGGGCTGCCGCACACGCCTCGACCTGGCGGCCGCGAGCCTCGAAGGGCGGCTCGTCGCACAGCCGTGACAGGACTTCCCTTGAGCACCGGCCACGTTGCCGCACCGCCGGAGCCGCGCGGCAACGTGACCTGCCCGAACATCGCCTTCCTCGACGAGAACCTGGTGGTCCGCGAGGCCAACGACGAGTTCGTCCGGTACTTCGCCGCCACGGCGCGCGAGGTGGTCGGGCAGCCCTTCGCCGCGTTGTTCCACCCGACGTCCCAGCGGATGATCCGGTTCCGGTGCGATCAGCTGGTCGACGGGGGCGGCGGGCGGTTCACGCAGGGCGCGACCATCGCCTCCCGCGGCCCCGGGCGGCGAGTCCAGGTGAGCGTGCTGTCCTATCGGCGGCTGCTGGCGGCGCGGGTGTCGACGTACGCGCCTGGGCCGGTGGCGGCGGGCGAGTTCCACGCGTTGCTGCTGGAGGCCCTCGCCGAAGGCGGCGAGCTCGCGGGCATCGCCGAGCGGTTGTCGTGCGGGCAGGACGTCGTGGGGAGCCATCTCGACGCGCTGATGCGCGCGTTCGGCGCCGGAAACCGGACCGCACTCGTGGCACGGGCGTATTCGGCGGGGGTGCTGGACGCCCGCGTGTGGCCGCCACGCGTGCGCGGCAGAGCGATGCCGGGCGCGCTGCGGAAGCGAATCGCGCCTGCCGAATGAAGAATGAGCTAGATTCACCCTGTTTCTTTTTGGCTGGTGAGGGAGTCGATTTGGACACCGTGCGGTCCTTGCGATCGGTGGAGAGCAAGTCGCCTGCCGTGACCAGGGCTGTGGCGCTGGTCGAAGAACTCGCCAGGCAACGCCGGCCGCTCGGCATCGCGGAGCTCGCCCGGTCGCTCGACCTCGCCAAGTCGACGGTGGCGAACCTGTGCACCGCTCTCGAGGGCACGCACATGATCCGGCGGGTCGACGGCAGGTGGGCGCTCGGCTACAAGGTGGTCGAACTCGGTCAGGCGTTCCTCGCCGGCACCGACCTCGTCGAGGAGTTCCGCCGGACCGCGAACGAGCTGCCCGTCGGTGCGCCGGAGACGATGCTGCTCGCCGTGCTCGACGGCCTGGAGGTGGTCTACCTCGCCCGGCACGACGGCAGCCAGCCGGTGCGGCTCGCGAGCGACATCGGCCGCCGCATGCCCGCGGTCGTGACGGGGCTGGGCAAGGCGATGCTCGCGTCCCTGCCCGACGACGACCTGGAGGAACGGCTCTCCCGCGTCGACCGGCTCCCCGTGCTCACGCCCCGGTCGCATCGCAGCATGGACGAGCTGCGCCGCGACCTCGAAGCGACGCGGCAGCGCGGGTACGCGATCGACGACGAGCAGAACACCGAGGGCGTCGTCTGCGTCAGCGTGGCCCTGTCCGGCACCGAGATCCCGACCGCTGTGAGCGCGACCCTGCTCGCGGTCCGGATGACCGACCAGCTGCGCGCCGGTCTCGTGAAGGACCTGACCGCGCTCGCCGACAGCCTCGCGCGGTCCGCGGCCCGGTAGCGACAGGGGGCTGAGCGCGGATCACCTCGCGGGCCTTCCGGCACACCTTCAACGCAATCGCGTCATGATCCGCCACGCCGGGCGTCTCGATTCGTGAACAGCTTGAAACCGTGGCAGGCCAGCGTTTACATCGACGTGAAACATCAAGCGGTGCTCAAGTTGTCGAAGCGCTACGACGAATCTGAGTAACCTGTTTCGTGTTTGAAAGTTGTACCAAATGCTGAACGGTGGCGGACTGACTCGTTCGGTAAGACCCTGGTGCGGGCAAGGGAGTCGGGGATGGCGCTGTCCGAGGTTGGTGAGCGGCTGATCACCCGGCGGCCGGCCGGGCGCCGTCGAGAGTTGCGCCGGGTCGTCGCCGGGGTGCAGGACGTCGTCGCCGGCCGGTTCGGTGTTCTGCATGTGCGCGGGCCGCGTGCCATCGGGAAGTCGGCGTTGGCCGAGTTGCTGCGTGGCGAGGTGTGCGACGAGGCGGACGTCCTCGTGACCACCTGCACCGGCGGCGAGGACTTCGCCGCCGCGAGGAGCCTGTTCGGCGCGGACGCGGTCGACGAGGTGCTGGCCGGGCGCGACGAGCACGCCCGGTTGTACGCGATGAACGACCTGGTCGTCCCGCGCACGGTGGACCGGCCGCTGGTGCTCGTGCTGGACGACGCCCACCGCTGCGACCGCGCGACCGCCCGGTGGCTCGCCGTGCTCGCCCGCCGCATCCCGGAGCCGCGCGTCTACGTCGTGCTGGTCTACCCGTGTGCCGAGCGGATTCCCGCGGAGGAGATGTTCGCCGAGCTCAGCGGCGCCCTGGACACGAGCACGGTCGACCTGGGCCCGTTCGACGAGGCCGACGTGACGGAGCTGATCGCCCGCGAGTGCGGGTTCATCCCCGAGCGCGAGACCGTTCTCAGCGCGCTGGAGCAGACCGCGGGGATTCCGGAGGTCGTCCTGGCCTGGGCCGCGAAGGCGTGTACCCGCGGTGCCGCGCCCGACGTCGAGGCGGAGCTCGTCGCGTGGCAGCTCGCGTGGCTCGAGGACCAGCCGGAGTCGACGCGCCGGTACGTCACCGCCGTGGCGGTGCTCGGCGGCACCGGACCCGCGAGCGCGGCGACGCTCGCCGAGATCTCACCGGCGGCGGCCGGGTCGAAGCGCGCCGAACTGGTGGCGGTCGGCCTGCTCACCCCGGACGGGTGCTTCCGGTCGCCGGCGTTGCGCGATCGGGTGCTCGCCGCATTGGACGACAACGAGCTCGCCGAACTCCGGACGAGGGCGGCGCGGCTGCTGACGGACGAGGGCCGTCCACAGGAGGAGATCGCCGAACTGGTCATGCTGCTGCCCGCGCTGACCGAGGTGTGGATGTTCTGCGCGCTGCGTGGCGCCGCACGGGAGAGCACGCTGAGCACGGAGCTCGCGGTCAGCTACCTGAGGCGGGTGCTGGACGCGGTGCCTGGCCACGCCGACACGCGGCAGGAGCTGGCGACCCGGTTGGCCGAAGTCGACCCTTCGGCGGCGATGGACGTCTACGCGGAGTTGCTCGCCGACGTCACCGACCCCGCCGTGCGCGCGTCGGTCGCGATCAGCTGTGGCGCGGTGGCGCTGCGGGCGGAGCGCGGCCCCGAGGGCTTCCGGTTGCTCACCGGCTACCTGGCCGAGGAGGAACGCACCGGCCGGCTGACCGCGATCGACCCGGAGCTGCGGGCCCAGGCCGAAGCCATGGCACTGGTCAACGGGTTCGGTGGTTCGGCCACCGTCAGCCAGGCGATGGACCGGGCGCGCGTGATCACACCGTTCGAGGGCAGGGCGGAGGGCGGCCGCCGGCTCGCGCAGCAGCTCGCCAGGGCCGAGGTGTTGCGTGGCGAGTCGCTGCCCACGGCACTGGGCCATCTCCGCTCCGCGCTGCCCGTGCCGGGTGGTGCCCGCGGGTTCTGGGACGTCTTCACGGCCACGTCGCTGCATTTCTGCGGTGAGCGGGCCGCGGCCATGACGCTGGCGGACGAGATCGCGGAGGCCGCGTCGGGCTCTGGCGACGCGGAGACCTACAAGGTCGCCCTCGCGACGAGGGCGGGCCTCGCGTTCGACACGGGCGACCTGCTGCAGGCGGAGCGGGACGCCGGCGCAGTGCTGGAGATGGCCGGTCCCGAGGACTTCTGCGCGCTGACGGTGCTGGCATCGGTGCTGGTCCGGCGCGGCGACACCGACCAGACCGAGCAGCTCCTGCACCGCATGCGCACGCCCCGCGACGCGGTCGAGTACGGCTGGGCGCTGGACGCCAAGGCGCACTGGTTGTGGAACTGCGGCGACCACGAGGCGGCGGTGGACATGCTTCGGCGGTGCGGCCGCGAGCTCGACGCGATGGGCGTGCACAACCCGGTGCTCGTGCCGTGGTGGATCGACGCCGTCGCGGTGACCATGCGGCTGGGCAGGCTCGACGAGGCCGCCGAGTTCGCCGAGCGCGGCCTGGACGCGATGCGCACCTGGAACACGCCGGCCGCCCGCGGCTACGCCCTGCTCGCCGACGGGATGAGCACGGGCGACATCGAGACGCTGGAACAGGCCGTGGTCGAGCTCGGCGAGGCGGGGTCGTCGCTGTGCGAAGCGCAGGCGTTGCGCGCGCTGGGCAACGCGCTCCTGCGCGAGCAGGACGAGAAGACGGCCCGCAAGCACCTGCGCGCGGCGATGGACATCGCGGTGCGCTGCGGCGCGACCATGGCCGCGGACCGGGCACACGAACTGCTGACGGCGGCCGGCGGACGGGTGAGCGCGGTGCACGCCTCACCCCGCGACGCGCTCACCAGCGGCGAGCTCAGGGTCGCGGAGCTCGCCGCCAACGGGCTGACCAACCGGGAGATCTCCGAGAAGCTGTACGTCACCGTGCGGACGGTGGAAAGCCATCTGTCGAACGCCTACCGGAAGCTCGGTGCCCAGACCCGCGCCGAGCTCGCG
Source organism: Lentzea aerocolonigenes (assembly GCF_000955955.1). Taxonomy (GTDB): domain Bacteria; phylum Actinomycetota; class Actinomycetes; order Mycobacteriales; family Pseudonocardiaceae; genus Lentzea; species Lentzea aerocolonigenes_A. Next base: position 31,125 of record NZ_JYJG01000174.1, on the reverse strand, counting down.
GTGCAGCTGCGATGAGCCGCGGCGCAACGACCACGCTGGTCGAACGGGACGCCGCGCTCGCGGTGCTGGAACGGTCGGTGCGGATGCTGGCTACCGGCCGGTCGTCGCTGCTGGAGGTCTGCGGCCACCGCGGCACCGGCCGGACCGCGGTGCTCGGCCACCTGGTGGACCTCGCCCTGCGCGCGGACGTAACGGTGCTGACCGCCGCGGGTGGTTGCCCGGCGGTGAGCGGATCCGGTGGTGCGGTGGCCGAGCTGATGTCCCAGCTGCACCGCGAGGACAGCGGTCCGGCGGCCATCGGCGCGCTCGTGGAGCTGGCCCGCCGCACGCCGGTGCTGGTCGCGGTCGACGACGCGGACCTGCTCGACCCCGAGTCGCTCGACTGGCTCGCGAACCTGGCCGGGCGGGCCGTCCAGGTGCCGATGGTGGTCGCGGTCGTCACGGATGCCCGCCTTCCGGTGCTGCCCGGTGCCACGTCGGTGCCGTTGCGGCCGCTCGGGCACGACGGCGTCTCGGCGTTGGTGGCCGGCAGGTTCGGCAGGCCGGGCGACGACGAGTTCGCCGGGGTGCTGCACGACCACACCGGCGGGCGCCCCGCGACGTTGTGGCCGCTGCTCGACCGGTGCGCCGAAGACGGCCTGGAACCCCTCGGCACCAACGCCGGTGCGGTGGCCGGCATCGCCGCCGACGTGCTCGCCGGCTTCACCACGCGAACCGTCCGCTCGCTGCCCGCGGAGGTCGTCGACCTGCTCCGGGTGGTCGCCGTCTGCGGTCCGTTGTTCCCGGTCGACCTGATGGGGGTGCTGGCCGCGCTGCGGACGATCCCGCTCGGCCGCGCACTGGAGCTGCTGACCTGCGCCGGGCTGGTGACCGAGCCGGGCAAACCGGAGCTGACCGCGGGCATCAGGGTTTCGCGGGTGCTGGAGGGCATGCCCGAGCAGGCCCGGGAAGACCTGCACGCACGGGCGGCCCGGCTGGGGCATCAGTGCGCCGTCCTCCCGTCCGAGGTGGCGCGCCTGCTCGTCGGTGCGCCACCGCTCGGCGAGCCGTGGGTGGTGCCGCTGCTGCGCGCGGTGGCACGCGACAAGGACGAGGCCACCGCGTACCTGCGCAGGGCACTCCTCGAACCCCTGACCCCGCTCGTGCGCGCGGAAGTCGAGCTGGAACTGGCCGTCGCGGAGTACGCGGTCGCGCCGGTCGCCGCGGACCGCAGGCTCGCCAGGATGCTGCTGGAACCCCAGCCTGCGGAGTGCGCGGACGTGCGGCTGGCGGCGACCGACCAGCTGTGGGGACGCGGTGACGCCGCCCTGCTGCGGCGCACGCTCAGCGCCGTGCGGTCGGCCGGTGGCGATCACGACGCCGTCACGTCGTTGTACTGGATCGCCGACGACGCTCCGGTCGAGACCCCGGAGCTGGGCATTCTCGACACCGCCGAACTGCCCGTCTCGTGCGGGAACCCGGACCGCGCCGGCGTCGCCGCGTGGATGCAGGCGTGCCAGGGCGTCGATGCCGAGAGTGCCGGGGCCACGGCGCGGATCGCGCTCGAGGCACCCGCCAAGCTGCTCACGTCCCGCCTGTTCGGTTGCCTCACGCTGGCCGCGCTCGACGACGTGGCCGGTGCGGTCGCCGGCCTGGACCAGGTGATCGCCGAGGCCGGCCGCAGGCGCCTGACCACGGTCGTGCCGCAGGCGCTGATGATGCGGGCGAAGGTGCGCGCGATGACGGGCGACCTCGACAACGCCGCCGCCGACATGGAGCAGGCGCAGTCGGCGTACCCGCTGGAGAACCTGCATCCGGACGCACGCCCGATCATGGTCGCGGCGGACATGCTGGTGAACATCGAACGCGGCCGCCTCGACCGCGCGATCGAGCTGTCCGCGAGCCAGCCGGACGAACGGATCGGCTTCGGCTACGCGCGGACGTTCTTCAGCTTCGCCCGCGCCGTGCTCGCGCTCGTGACCGGCGACCTGGCCGAGGCCGTGGCACGCGCGGACGAGTGCGGCCGCTGGATGCTGTCGCGGCAGTGGGTGAACCCCGCCGTGCTGCCCTGGCGTTCGATCGCCGCGGCAGCCCTGGCCGCGACCGGCGATCACGAGCGCGCGGCCCGCACGTGCGCGCGCGACCTCGAGCTCGCGCAGCGCTGGGGCGCGCCCAGCACCACGGCCCGCGCCCACCTGAGCTGCGCGGCGGTCGTCGGCGGAGAGGCTCACCTGCGGGAGGCCGTCCGCCTGCTCACCGGCTCGCCGTTCCGGCTGCTGCGCGCCACCGCACTGCTCGAACTCGCCCAGGTCGTGGATCCCGCTTCCGCCGCGCCGATGATCAGCGAGGCGGCGGAGATCGCCGTCCGGTGCCGATCGACCCCGCTGATCCACCGGGCCCGCGGGCTCGGCTGGGAACCCACCGGATGACGAGAGGATGCGCGACCGGAGTGCTGCTCGAACGCGATGACGAGACGAGCCTGGTGGCCAGGGCTCTCGAGCAGGCCCGTGACGGCATCGGCAGCGTGGTGGTGCTGGCAGGCCCCCTGGGCAACGGCAAGACCGCGCTGCTCCGCGCGCTGGCCCGGCATCCCGGCGCCGCGTCCTTCTCCGTGCTGCACGCGTCCGCGACCCTGATGGAACGCGGTCACGCCTACGGGGTGGTGCGGCAGTTGCTCGAACCGGTGCTGGCCGCCGCGCCGGCCGAGGTGTGGGCAGGGCCCGCGGCACTCGCCGGTCCGGTGTTCGACCGGGGCGGGGCCGATCAGCCGCTCGACGACGCCGCGCGGTCCGTCCACCTCGGCATGCTCACCCTCGGCCGCAACCTCAGCGCCATCAAGCCGCTCTTCGTGCTCGTCGACGACCTGCAGTGGGTCGACGAGCCGTCGCTCGCCATGCTCGAGCTGCTGGCCGGCCGCATCCGCCACCTGCGGGTGGTGCTGGTGGTGACCGTGCGCGAGGGAGATCCACTCGCCGAACGGCCAGCGGCGGCGGCCGTTCTCGCGGCGGCCACGAAGCGGCTGCGACCCCGGCCGCTGAGTCCGGCAGGGGCCGCCAAGCTCGTGCGCGCCAAGCTGGGACGCGAGTGCGACGAGGCGTTCGGGCTGGCCTGTCACGAGGCGACCGGCGGCAACCCATTGCTGCTCACCGGGCTCGCGCTGGCGTGGGCGGTGGGAGGTGAGCCGCCGACGGAGGCGAACGCCGAGCTGGTGCGCGCGGCACGTCCGGCGCAGGTGCGGGAGCGCGTGGTCGCCTGCATGCGGGCGCAACCGGAACCGGTGCGGCTGCTGCTGAAGGCGGCGGCGGTGCTGGGGGAGTCCGCCGAGCTGGACGCGGTGAGCGTGCTCGCCGGTCTCGACGAACCGTCGACCGCGGAGATCGTGCGCGGGCTGGACCGACTCGGGTTGTTCCGCGGTGCCGTCTTCGCCCATCCGGGTGCGCGGGAGGCGGTCGACGACCTGATGACCGCCACCGAACGCGAACAGCTCCACCTCCGGGCCGTGCGGTTGTTGTACGACCTGGGCAAACCCGTGGAGACGGTGGCCGGGCAGCTGCTCGCCACCTCGACGCCTCAGGGGCTGTGGGCGGTGGAGGCTCTGCGGGACGCCGCGCACGTCGCGCTGCGGCGCGGCGCACCGGACACCGCCGTCGCCTACCTGCGGCGCGCTCTGCTGGACACGTCCGTCGACGGTCCTGACCGGGCGACCGTCCTCGTCGACCTGGCGAGCGCGGAACGCCTGCTGGACGTGAACGCGGCGGTGCGCACGCTCTCCTACGCGGTCGCGCTGCTGCCCGGCCCCCGTGAACGGGCGGCCGCGTTGATCAGGCTCACCCCCGCGGTGATGGGCGACGCGCCGGACGCCGTCGTCTCCATCCTGCGTGGCGTCGTCGACGAGTTCGGGCCGCCGGAGCGGCTCAGCGGGGTCGACCGCGATCTCTCCTTGCGGCTCGAGGCCAGGCTGCGCTTCATCTGCCGCAGCGAGCCGTGGGGGCTCGCCGGCACCCGCACGCGACTGGACGAGCTGCAGGAAGGCGAGTGGACCGACAGCGGGGCTGCCCGGGAGCTGCTGTCGGTGCTGGTCAACTCGGCGGCGTTGACCGCGAGCGTGTCCGCGCGCCGGGTGGCGGTGCTGGCCGAGCAGCTGCTGGCACGCCAGCCCGCGTCGTCGGCCCACTCCGCCAGCGCGGCGCCGCTGCTGGTGACGGCACTCGCCGCGGCGGACTCGCCAGGGGTGGTGGCCGGCTGGCTGGAGCGGGCGCTCGGTGCCGCGCGCCAACGGGGTGACGTCGTCGAGCAGGCGATGATCCGCACCGAGCAGTCGCTGATCCACCTCGTCGCGGGCCGGGTCGCCGAGGCGACGCGCGCCGCGTCCGACTCGTTCGACCTCGGTGCGTGGGACTGGACCTCGGTCGGCACGTCGGCCGCCATCGTGTCCGGCGCCGTCGCACTGCAGCTCGGGGACCCGGTCCTGATCGACCAGGTGCTCGCCTCCGTCGACGCGGAGCAGTCGAACCCGTGCCTCGCCACGGTGACCGGGCTGCTGCGGGGGCACACGGCCGTCGCGCGCGGTGAGCACGCCGCCGCGGCGCTGACGCTCGCCGACTGCGGCGCGCACCTGGACAGGTCGGGCTGGCGCAACCCCGTGCTGTTCCCGTGGCGGTCGGCGCTCGCGCTGGTCAAGCTCAAACTCGGCGCCACCTGCGACGCGATCGCGCTCGCGGAGGAGGAGCGGCTGATCGCGGAGGAGTGGGGGGCGGCGTCGGGCATCGGCAGGACGTTGCGGGTGCTCGGGCGGGTCGTCGGCGGCGACCGCGGCCTGGACCTCACCGGCCGCGCGATCGAGGTGCTGCGGACCTCGGCGCACCGGCTGGAGCTCCTGCACGCGCTGCGGCAACGCGCGGAACTCACGGAATGCCCGGACTCGTGGCGTTCCTGTCTCGAACTCGCCGAGGAAATCGGTGCGCAGCGGATCGCCAATCGTGCTCGGATCGCACTCGGTTTCAGCGCCCCCGCGAGGTCCGGCGGGAAGCTGACGCGGTCGGAGCAGAAAGTCGCGATGCTGGCGGTGAGCGGCCGGTCGAACCAGGAAATCGCCGAGATGCTCGACGTCACTTCGAGAGCTGTCGAGAAGCACCTCACGAACACCTACCGCAAGCTCGGGGTGCGGCGGCGTGCGGAGCTGGCCGAGGCGCTCCGGAGCGTGGGGTCGGCGTCACCAGCCTGATGACGCGCTGTCACCAGTTCGGAGCAGCGAAACCGATGCAGTACGGCTAATGCAATCCCCTGAACAGCCCATCTTCCAGCCAAATGACGTCATACGTCTGACCGAACCGTCACGCTCTGTGGACCTCGTACCGAACCATAGGTGGAACGGCACCACAGTATTTGGTACGCGACGTTGACCCGGACTCCCGCGACTCCCTAATATTTTTCGTAGATCGGTGGAAGTTTCAACGAACTCGGCGCGATTGTGCGAGAGCTCGGAGAAAGCGCGTCCTCGCTCAGCCGAGTGATTGCGGTCACGCGATCGAGTAGTCCAGGAATCGTGTTTCGTCGACACGACCGTGTCCTTCGGGAAGGTGGATCGACAATGACGGAAACCGCGGTCGAGTGGGAATCCTCGGTGGATGTCAGGACCCCGTTTTCGGGCCTGCGGCCGGTGAGCGACTCCTCGCCGGAACCGGTGGACTTCCTGGCCAGGGTGCGGGCTGTCGGCGAGAAGTGGAGCGGCGACCGCCAGGGGAAGCTCGTGGACGTCCTGCTGCAGGCGGCCGGTGACAACCCCGAGCTCGCGAACCTAGTGCGCAGCAGCGGGTCGATCCTGGAGGAGTTCCTGGAGGGCTTCCGCCGCAACGCGGGCACCGGGGCGGCCACGAGCGTGCCGCGGGACCTGGCCGCCGACCTGATCGCGGGCCGCTCGGTGCCGCAGGCCGTGCTGGACAGCCTGGCCACCCGCTACCTCGTCGCGGTCGTCCGCAGCGGTGTGAACGGGCGCGGCAAAGCCGTGTCGGCCGAGATCGCCGGTCCCGGTGTGCTCAGCACCCGCCACGACGGCGACCTCGTGCTGCTGATCCCGGACATCGACGACGGGCGTACGACGCGCATCACCGGGCATCTCACCCAATGGCTGGGCGGCAGTGGCTGGCTCGCGGTCGCGAAGCGGGGGAGGGCCCAGCTCGCGGACGGCTTCCGCGAGGCGGGCGACGTGCTGCGGCTCGTCGCGGCGGGCAGGCGTCCCAGCGGGATGTACAGCATCAGCGACGTCCTCGTCGAGTACGCGGTGATCCGCCACGAGGAGGTCGCCGAGAACCTGGCCGCCGTGATCAAGCCGCTGCGGGCTCACGCTGTGCTGTGGGAGACGCTCACGGCCCTGATCGACGCCGACTACAACCGCAACAAGGCGGCGAAGAACCTCTTCATCCACCGCAGCACGCTCGACTACCGGCTGCAGCGGATCGCCGGCGTCACCGGGTGCGACCCGACGAGCGGGCGCGGTGTACAGCTGCTGACCGCCGCGTTGATCGCCGACTCGGTGCGCTGACCGGGCCGCTCACCGTTTGCCGCGAAATAGAATTTCGCCGGCGGTGTGGCAATGGTGCGCGCGTCGAACAGGCGTCGAACATCGACGAGCCGTTCGACCACGCCGTCGAACGCGATGGATTCTCTTGACGTTCGTGTTCCGCGCGTGCCACATTCTGGTATCGCATTCGAAGCGCTTCGATTCTCCTTCGGAGGTGGCGGCGTGGTCACCATCGTGGACGTGGCGAAACATGCGCGCGTCGCGCCCAGCACGGTTTCGTACGTGCTGACCGGAAAGCGTTCGGTTTCGGCCGAGACCCGCGCGCGGGTGCGGGACAGCATCCAGTCGCTGGGCTACCACCACCCGCGGGCGGGAGTCAGAGCGCCGGCGAACAGCCGGACCAACGTGCTGGCGCTGGTGTTGCCGCTGCGGGAGGGCGTGCGCGTGCCGGCGGTCATGCGCTTCGTCACGGCCGTGGTGTCCGCCGCGCGTCAGCAGGGCATGGACGTGTTGCTGGTGACGGCGGACCAGGGCGCGGACGGGCTGCGTCGCGTGGCCGGCGGGGCCGTGGCCGACGGGTTCCTGATGATGGGCGTGGGCCAGGACGACGAGCGCGTGTCCGTGGTGCGCGAGCTCGGCCGCCCGGCGGTCTTCATCGGACATCCGGCGGCCGGCGGGCTCACCTGCGTCGACCTGGACTTCGAGGCGGCGGGAGCGCGGTGTGTGGAGCACCTCGTCGGTCTGGGGCACCGCAGCATCGGCTTCCTCGGTGCGCCGAGCGCCGCCTATGCGCGCAACACCGGGTTCGCGCGACGGGCCCTGGCCGGGTTCGGCGCGGCGGCCATGCGCCGGGGCGTCGTGTCGGCCGCGCTTCCGGCCGAGCACCGGTACGACTCGGTGCGGGCGGCCGTTCGGACGCTGCTGCGTGAACTTCCCCGGATGTCGGCGCTGGTGGTGCACAACGAGGCGGCGCTGGGCTGGGTGGTGGAGTGCCTGCACGCCGCTGGCCGGCGGGTGCCGGACGACCTGGCGCTGGTGGCGATCTGCCAGGACGAGCTCGCCGAGCGGATGCGGCTCACCTGCGTGCGGGTGCCGGCCGAGGTGCTGGGCCGGCGGGCGGTCGAGTTGCTGATGGACGAGCTGAACGGGCAACAGCCGCCGCCGCTGACGTTGTTGCCGCCGGAGTTGTCGAGCCGCACGGGCAGTGCGGCTTCTTCTGGCATTTCCGGAAGATTCGTCGAATAATTCGTGCATTTGTGTTCGATGCATTCGATGTTAGGTTCGATCGCGTGGAATGCCCGACTGCGGGCGTCAATTCCGTTCAATGATGTGCGGAAGGGAAATCAATGAACAAGATCATGCGTGCGTTCGTCGTCGCGATGGCGGCCGTCCTGACCGTCTCGCTGGGGACGAGCACCGCGCTGGCGGCCGCCTGGTCCTCGTCGGATCGGTGGGGAACCTGGTCGAACGGCGGCTACACGGTGCGCAACAACGTCTGGGGCAACGGCCACGGCCCGCAGTCGATCTGGGCGAACTCGTACAGCAACTGGGGTGTCTGGGCGAACCACCCGAACACCGGCGGGGTCAAGGCCTACCCGCATTCGGAGAAGGTGGTGAACCGCAGGCTGAGCTCGCTCGGCAGCCTGTCGAGCAGCTTCAACGTCTCCTACCCCAACGCCGGCGCCTACACCACCGCCTACGACATCTGGGCCAACAACAACGCCTACGAGATCATGCTGTGGATGAACAAGGTCGGTGCGGTCGGCCCGATCGGCTCCTGGCAGGCGTCGGTGTCCGTGGGTGGCCACAGCTGGAACGTCTACCGGGGCTCCAACGGCAGCAACGAGGTGTTCTCGTTCGTCCGCACGTCCAACACGGGATCCGGCTCCGTCGACATCAAGGGGATCATGAACTGGATCCGCAACCGCGGCTGGTTCGGTGACGTGACGGTCGGCGCCGTGCAGTTCGGCTACGAGATCACCTCGTCCAGTGGTGGCCTCAACTTCACCACCAACAGCTACTCGGTCTCCGCCGGCTGATCGGGTGGACGGACCGGAGAGAAGCAAGCGCCGTCCGCCGGAGATCCGGCGGACGGCGCTCTGTCTGCTCCATGCCGGTGCGGGAGGGCCGAGCAGACGACTCAGAAGGCGTGCGTGAGGCAGGCCAGCCGGTCGCCGGCCGTGCCCGCCTTGCCGTGCTCCGTGCTGGTGTGCGCGGCGTGGATCACGACGGAGTTCGCCTCGCCCTTGCGGAACTCCCAGCCCACCGTCGCCGTGGACGCCGCCCAGCCCTTGTCGTCGGTGGTGAAGTCGAGCCAGATCTCGTTGTCCGCGTTGGCGTAGTCCGGGTCGACGCTCGGAGTGACCGGGTCCTTCTTGCTCTGGTAGTGCGGGCCGGAGTCGGCAGGCTTCGCGCCGCACGGCTTGGTGTGCACGTGCGAGCCGTACTTCGTGTTCGGCAGCAGACCCGTGACCGTCAGCGTCACCGTGGTCCGGCCGCCGTCCGCCTTCGCCGACGCCGCGATCTGCGCGCCCGCCGGAACCCGCTTCGTGTCGTAGGTGATGCCCTGCGGCTGCGCACCGGAGGCGGCCGGCTCGGTGACCTCGACTCCTGTCACCGGGCTCGGCCCGGTCGAGGCCGGGGCCGGGCTCGCGGCGCCGCCGGAGGAGCAGGCGGCGAGTCCGGCCGCCAGCAGGACAGTGCCCGCGAAGGCCGTCGCAGTCGTGCGCATCGTTACTCCTTGTTGGTCCGTCTGAAGTGGACGATAGCTGTGCGTGCGCCGCGTTTCGGTTGCCAGAACGGCAGAACTTCGCGGAATTCGTTCCTGGAAAGTCCGAAGAGGACTTTCAGGGGAGGATGCGGTTCAGAAGTTCGGGGAAGAAGTTCCGCCGATGCCGGAACGGTCCGGCCGGACCCGGATGCCGTGGAACCATCGGCCGGTGGCGTATCCGCGAGTTGCCCGGAAGCCGTCCGCGACCGACCAGCTGGACCTCGTCAGCCTCGCCGCCGTGGCGGCGGCACTGCGGCTGCGGTCCGGCGCGGTGAGATCGATCGGCGACACCACGCGGACCCTCGGTGTCATCCCGCGGCACGAATGGCTCGTCCGGCGCTGGCTCGGGGCGCTGGCCAGGTGCGGCGTGGTCGAGCTCGACGGTGACACCTACCGAGTGCGTGGCGAAGTGCCCGGCACAGGAGCCGAGGACCTGGACGTCCTGCACGTTCAGTCGCGAATCCCCGAGGAGGTCGCACGACTGCACGGCCGCGCGCTCCGGCACCTGCCGGAGCTGCTCAGGGACGAGGTCACCGCGGCGGAGCTGCTCGCGCCGGAGAGCACCGTGCACGGCGCGCTCGCCGGCGAAGGACTCTCCCTGTTCACCCAGCAGCTCGACGAGGGCTGCGCCGACCTCGTGGCGCTGGCAGCCGGTACCAGGCGGCATCGGACCCGGGTGGTGGAGCTGGGCTGCGGCACCGGGCGGTTGACCACGGCGGTGCTGCGCGAGTCACCGGACCTGACCGAGCACTACCGGTTCACCGACATCGGGTACCAGCCGCTGCGCTCGGAAACCCTCGACGTCGACGAGGACTTCGTCGCGCAGGGCTTCGCGGACGCCACGGCCGACATCGTCCTCGCGGGGCACACGCTGCACCACGCGGCCAACATCGGGCAGACGCTGGCACGGATCCGGAATCTCCTGGCACCCGGCGGCGAGCTCCTGTTCACCACGCCGGCCGAGGACGATCCGGTGTCGCTCACGTCGACCCACTTCCTGCATTCGCGCCAGCGGCTCGCCGCGGCGTTCCGCGATGGAGTGATCTTCCCGGCGATGGTCGTGTGGCGGAACGCGTTGTACGCCGCGGGTTTCACCGTGAAGGTGGAGTTCTCGGTGGGGGCGCGTACGTCGGTGCGGCACCACCTGTTCCATGCGGTCCGTGAGAATGTGTGAGCACGTGTACCGCGGACGAAGGGTGAGAACGTGACGGTGCTGGACGGCATCCTGGCAGGTGTTCGCGAGGACCTGGCGGAACGGGAGAGCGCGGTCGGGCTGACCGAGCTGAAGGCGCGCGTGGCGGACGCGCCGCCCGCTCTGGACCCGTTGCCCGCGTTCCGGTCGGCGGACGTGTCGATCATCGCCGAGGTGAAGCGCAGGAGCCCCAGCAAGGGCGACCTCGCCGTGATCGCGGATCCGGCGGCCCTGGCCGCGGACTACTCGGCGGGCGGTGCGGCGGCCATCAGCGTCCTGACCGAGCGGCGCCGGTTCGGCGGCTCGCTGGACGACCTGGCGGCCGTGCGGGCGGAAGTGGCCGTTCCGGTGCTGCGCAAGGACTTCATCGTCACGCCGTACCAGCTGTGGGAGGCGCGGGCGTGGGGCGCCGACCTCGCTCTGCTGATGGTCGTCTCGCTGCCGGGCGGCCTGCTCGAGGACCTGCACGGCCTGGCCCTCGAGCTCGGGCTCACCCCGCTGGTCGAGGTGCACACCGAGGACGAGCTGGCCAGGGCGGCCGAGCTGGGCGCCGAGGTCATCGGTGTGAACGCCCGCGACCTGACCACGCTGGACGTCGACCGCGCGGTCTTCCAGAAGCTGTCGCCGCACATCCCGGACGGAGTCGTGCGGGTCGCGGAGTCCGGTGTGACCGGACCCGAGGACGTCGCCGAGTACCACGGGTGGGGCGCGGACGTCGTGCTCGTCGGTGAGGCACTCGTCCGCTCCGGCGACCCGCGGTCCTCGGTGCGCGAGTTCATCCGGCAGGCGCGGAGGTAGGCCCCTCCGGCGACCGCGTCACGGCGCCAGGCCGCGCTCGCGCAGCCATTCCAGCTGCGCGACCGAGTTGGAGCCGTGCCCGCCGCCGTGGTCGGCGAACGGCCACACGGTCATGGTCCGGTCCTCGCCGCCGTAGTGGTTGAACGCGGCGTACACAGTGGACGGCGGGCAGATCGGGTCCATCAGCCCGACGCTGAACAACGCCGGTGCGGTCGCCCGCCGCGCGAAGTGGACACCGTCGAAATAGGACAGTGTGGAGAAGGCGGGCTCCACGCCGTGCCGGCTGTGCCAGCGCAGGTACTCCGCGATCTCCTGGTACGGGCCTTCGCCGCACATCTCCGCCGCCCGCCGGAAGTGGCACAGGAACGGCACGTCCGGCAGCGCGGCGGCGACGCGGGTCAGCCCCGCCACGGCGATCGTCAGGCCACCGCCCTGGCTGCCGCCAGCGACGATGACCCGGTCCGGGTCGAGGCCGGGCAGTTCGGCGACCGCGTCCACCGCACGGACGCAGTCGGTCATGAGACGCCGGTAGTAGTAGTCGGCGGGGGAGCTGATGCCGCGGGTCATGAAGCCCTTGGCCCACTGGGTGCCGCCGCCCGCGTCCCGGTCCGGTGTGTCGTGGCCCTGGCCGCGGCTGTCGACGACGAGCTGCGCGTACCCGGCGGCCGAGAAGAAGAGGTGGTCGGTGGGCAGGCCGCGACCGCCGCTGTAACCGATGAACGTGACGACGACGGGCAGCGGTTCCTCCGCGCCGCGCGGCCGCAGCAGCCAGGCCGCCACCGGTTCGCCGTTCCAGCCGGGGAAGCGGACGTCGTCCACCTCGACCGTGCGCAGCAGGTGGCGGTCGGTGACGCGGTCCGCCTTGACCGCACCGCCGGCGGCGCGCGCCTCGGCGAGGGTGCGGTCCCAGAAGGCGTCGAAGTCCGGTGGCGCCGGCAGGTCCGGGCGGTAGGTGACGAGCTCGTCGAGGCTGGCGTCCGTCAACGGCATCGAAGCTCCTTCTGAAGGGATGTCGGTTGTGGATGAAGGGAACCTTCCTCCACTTCAGGTGCAGGAAGGTTCCCTTCATCGACCTCAGGGGCCTCAGGTCGAGGTGGTGGCCCGTCTCCCGCCAGGAACGGGCCACCGGTCTCAGCCGGTCGCGGAGAAGCGGAAACCCGTGAGCCGGAACGTGCCGTGCAGGACCACCCGCAGGTCGTGGACCCCTGCCGCCGGCACCGCGAGCTCGGCGGAGGCGGTGGTCCACTCGTAACGGCCGCCGGTGGCCGGCACCGGGATCTCCGCCAGCAGACCCTCGTCCGTCCAGAACTCCAGCCGCTCGCCCGGATCGCCGTTGTCCGAGGCGATCTCGGCCTCGACCCGCACGGCACCGGACAGGTCGGCGGACCGGAACAACAGCGTCGCGGACGCGGACCCCGGTTCGGCCGGGGTGACGGCGTCACCGGTGGTGCGGGTGGCGTCGACGATGGTCGCGGCCGAGTAGTCGTCGAAGTCGACGGCCAGGACGCGGTGGCCGACGAGGGCGCGCGGTGACGGCGCCGGGCCGACCACCGTGAGCGGCGCGGTGAGCACGACGTTCTCCGCGGACCGCGCGACGAGCACCTCGTAGTGGCCGGGATCGACGGTGAACGCGCCGGTCGCCACGTCCCAGTGGGAGAGCGCGTCGGCAGGCAGCCGGAAGGTCAGCACCCGGCTCGCCCCGGCGGCGAGCCCGACCTTGCGGAAGTCGGCCAGCCGCAGGCGCGGGGCCTCGTAGCGGGCGTCGAGCGCGCGGACGTAGAGCTGGACCACCTCGCTGCCCGGACGCAGGCCCGTGTTCGTCAGCGTCACCGAGACGTCCACCGAGGCGTCCTGCGTGACGGTGGCGGAGGAGAGGACCAGGTCGCGGTGGGCGAAGCCGGTGTACGACAGGCCGTGGCCGAACGGGTACAGCGGTGGCGTGCGGTGGTACTGGTAGGTCCACCCCGCCTTGATGACGTCGTAGTCGAGCGGGTCCGGCAGCTCGTCATCGGCGCGGTACCAGGTCTGCGGCAGCCGCCCGGACGGCTCGGCCTGGCCGAGCAGCACGGCGGCCAGCGCGCGGCCTGTCTCCTGCCCGCCGTGGGAGGTCCACACCACGGCGGGCAGGTGCTCGTCCGCCCAGTCGAGGGCGTAGGGGTAGCTGCTCATCACGACCAGCGCGGTCTCGCGGCGCACTCCGGCGACCGCGCGCAGCAGGGAGTCCTGGGAGGGCGGCAACGCGATGCCCTTGCGGTCCTCGGTCTCGCGGCCGTGGATGAGCGGGTGGTTGCCCAGGACGACCACGGCGACGTCCGAGGACACGGCGGCGGCCAGCGCCTCCGCGGTGCCGTCGCGCAGCAGTTCGTGCTCCCAGCGCTCGGCGGCGTCGGGGGTCTCGGCGGTGACGCTCACCCGGCCGTCGACGGGATCGACGACGGCGTACCGGCCGGTGAGGACGTTCTGGAACAACACCGAGTCGTCCACCGGCACCAGGCGGAACGTCTCGGCGACGTCCCAGCTCTTGATCTGCTCCTGGTCGGCGGCGAGTGAGCCGTCGTCGCGCTTGAGGCTCAGGTATCGCCCGTTCTCGACGGACCGGAAGGTCAGCACCCCGTCGCCCCAGTCGACGACGTCGAACACGGTCTTGCCGAGCAGTTCGCCGCTGGTCCGCGAGCGCAGGGCCACCCGGTCGGCGCCGTCCGCGACGACCACCTCGCCGTCGTGGTCGCCGAGCACCGCCTCGAGACCGTCGGCGACCGTGACCTGGTACGGCAGCGTGCCGCTGTACCAGTCCTCGCACAACGTGTCGGCGAGCGGGCCGATGACCGCGATCCGGCGCGCGCGGGTCGCGTCGAGCGGCAGCAGGCCCGTGTTGCGCAGCAGCACCACCGACTCGGTCGCTGCCTGCAGCGCGAGGGCGCGGTGCTCGGCGCAGTCGATGACCTCGGGACCGATGCCCGCGTACGGGTCGAGGTCCGGGTCGAACTCGCCGAGGCGGAAGCGGATCTCCAGCTGGCGCCGCACCGCGCGGTTCACGTCGGCCTCGTCGATCAGGCCGCGGTCCAGCGCCTCGCGGAGCCTGCCGAACGGCGTCGCGCTGTCCTCACCGTGGTCGGTGAAGCTGTCGATGCCCGCCTTGAGCGCGGCGGCGTGGGACTCGGCGTGGTCGTCGAAGTAGTGCTCCGGATCGACCAGGTTGGACGGCGCTTCGGCGTCGCTGACCACGAACAGTTCGTGCCCGGTCGGCTCGGCCCAGCGGCGCAGCTCCGTCTCGATGAGCGGAGTCACGTGGCACGGACGGCCGTTGACCAGGTTGTAGGCGGCCATGGCGCCGGTGGCGGCACCGGAGGCCACCACAGGACGGAAGGCCGCGAGGTCGTACTCCTGCAACACGCGCGGGCGCAGCGCAGAGGAGGTGACGCAGCGGTCGTCCTCGTTGTTGTAGGCCAGGAAGTGCTTGAGCACGGGGGCCGTGCGCAGGAACCGGTGGTGGTCGCCGGTCAGTCCCCGGCAGAACGCCACGCCGATGCGTGCGGTGTGCACCGGGTCCTCGGAGTAGCCCTCCTCGTTGCGGCCCCAGCGAGGGTCGCGCAGCAGGTTCAGCACCGGCGCCCACGCCTGGAGACTGTTGGGGCCCCGGCCCGTGCCGATCATGGTCGGGCGGTGGTAGTGGAACGCCCGCTGCTCGACCGAGGTGGCCTCGGCGACCCGGCGCACCAGCTCCTCGTCCCACGTGGCACCCAGCCCCACGGCCTGGGGGAAGACGGTGGCCAGGCCCAGCCAGGCGACACCGTGCAACGACTCGCTTCCAGTGCGGAACGCGGCGATGCCGAGACGCGGCACGGCGGGCGAGTACTGGTGCAGCATCGCGATCCGCTCGTCGAGCGTGAGCCGCCCGAGCAGGTCGTCGATGCGCTTGCGCGTCGACAGCGCGGAGTCGTGGAAAGGCAGCCTCTCGGCGGCGGACACGGACTCGGTAACCACGTGGAAACCCCTCGGATCGGAGCTAGCAGCGAAGCGTTTCGACGGTGACACGCCTGGGTTTCTGCTGTCAACGGGCTTGTCTGATGCGACCTGGGTCACTACTCTGCGCCGCAACTGTTTAAGCGCTTCGACACTTCGACGATGAAGGATCGGGTTCCGCCATGGGCAACGAGTTGAACCGCAGAAGCTTCCTGAACGCCGCCGTCTCGGCCGCCGGGCTCGTCGCGATGGGGCCACTGCTCTCCGCCTGTGGCGGTAGCGGAGCACAGCGCGCAGGCGTGAACTCCGACGCCGGCCTGAAGGCCGTGCTGCCGACCTACGTGCCGAACCCGTTGATCAAGCCGGACATTGCCTCCATCGCGGGTGGCCCCGACGTGATGACGGATCCCGGCTTCCTCAGCTACCCGTCCAACCGGATCGCCACCGTCTCCGGCATCCCCGGCAAGGGCGGCAAGTACTCGGCGGTCACGCCGTTGTGGGGAACGATCCCGCCGGCCGACAGCAGCTTCTACCAGGCCATGAACAAGGCACTGGGCGCCCAGTTCGAGATGAAGCCCGCGGACGGCAACAACTACAACACGATCGTCCCGACGATGACCGCGGCGAAGAAGCTGCCCGACTGGATCAACCTGCCGGGCTGGTGGAGCTCCAACTTCAACACCGGCGGCCTGGTCGGCAACCAGCTCGCCGACCTCACGCCCTACCTGTCCGGCGACAACATCAAGAAGTACCCCAACCTCGCCGCCCTGCCCACCGCCGCGTGGCGGGCCGGTGCCTGGGGCGACAAGCTGTACGGCATCCCGGCGTTCTCGACCGGTTTCAAGGTCGCAGGGGCCATCTTCTACCGCCGTGACGTGCTCGAGGCGAAGGGCATCACCGCCGACCAGGTGAAGTCCGCCGAGGACCTGATGAACCTCGGCAAGGAGCTGACCGACGCCAGGGCGGGCGTGTGGGCCTTCGACGACGTGTACCGCTACACGTACACGGCCTTCGGCGCACCGCTGAAGTGGAAGGTGGACAACGGGAAGCTGGTCCATCTGTACGAGACGCAGGAGTTCCTGGACGCGGCCGACTGGAGCCGCAAGCTCGCGGTGGCGGGTTACGTGCATCCCGACGCGCTCGCGGGTGACAACGCGGGCGGCAGCACCCGGTTCTACGGCGGCAAGACGCTGATCTCGGCTACCGGCACCGGCGTGTGGAACCTCTCCGACTACCAGTCCGGTCAGGCCGCGAACCCGAACTACCGGCGCGGCGCGTTCAACTTCTTCTCCGCCGACGGCAAGAGCGCCCCTCGCGTCGACACGGGCTCGGCCACCGACATCGTCAGCTACCTCAACATCAACCTGAAGCCCGAGCAGATCGAGGAATGCCTCGCGATCGCGAACTACCTGGCCGCGCCGTTCGGGTCGGCCGAGTACACGATGGTCAACTTCGGTGTCGAGGGCACTCACTTCACCATGCAGGGCGGCGTGCCGACGCCCACCGACGCGGGCAAGAAGGAGGTCCAGGCGCAGACGTACCCGTTCCTCGCCGCCCCCGCCGCGGTGATCAGCACCCAGTCCGCGCCGAACGTCACCAAGGACATCACCTCCTGGCAGGCCGCCAACGTGAAGGCCCTCTCCAAGCCGGTCTTCTGGGGCATGAACATCAGCATGCCGCAGGCCCAGGCCACGGCCGACGCCGCGCAGCCCGTCGAGGACACGCTCAAGGACGTCATCCACGGCAAGAAGTCGATCGAGGACCTGAAGAACGCCGCCACGACCTGGAAGTCCAGCGGCGGCGGTGACCGGCTGATCCAGTGGATGAACGACAACGTCCTGCAGAAGTACGGCACGGGCCAGTGACCACGCTGCGATCGGGCCGCACGGGACGACCGGCGAGGCTGAACTGGCGGATCAGGCTGCGCCGGGACCGGTCGCTGATCCTGATGACGCTGCCCGCCGTCGTGCTGCTGCTGGCGTTCAACTACGCGCCGCTGTTCGGGCTCGTCACGGCGTTCCAGGAGTACGACCCGCTGGCCGGGGTCTGGAACAGCCCGTGGGCCGGGCTCTACCAGTTCGAGCGGCTGATGAGCGACCCGCTGTTCTGGGGAGCGGTGCGCAACACGCTGTACCTGAGCTTCGTGCAGCTGATCCTGTTCTTCCCGGTGCCGATCGCGCTGGCGTTGCTGCTCAACTCCGTGCTGTCCCAACGGGTGCGCAACTTCATCCAGTCCGTCGTGTACTTGCCGCACTTCTTCTCGTGGGTGCTGGCCATCACGATCTTCCAGCAGATGCTCGGCGGTGCCGGGGCGGTCAACCACTTCCTGCGCAACAACGACATCGGCACGTGGGACGTCATGACCAACCCTGACACCTTCGCGCTGCTGGTCACCTCCCAGGTGATCTGGAAGGAAGCCGGCTGGGGGATCATCGTGTTCCTGGCCGCGCTCGCCGCCATCAACACCGATCTCTACGAGGCGGCCGCGGCGGACGGCGCCGGCCGGTGGCGGCGGCTGTGGCACATCACGCTGCCAGGGCTGCGCGCGGTGATCGTGCTGATGCTGGTGCTGCGCCTGGGCAACGCGCTGACGGTCGGGTTCGAGCAGTTCCTGATCCAGCGCAACGCCGTGGGCCACGACACGGCCGAGGTGCTGGACACCTTCTCGTTCTACTACGGCATCGCCACCAACGACTACAGCTACGGCGCGGCGGCGGGTCTGTTCAAGAGCGTCATCTCGTTGTTGCTCATCTGGGGTGCGAACAAGCTGGCGCACGCCTTCGGTGAAGACGGGTTGTACCGAAAATGACACTCGCGATCGAACGCACCAGTACGGGCGTGGACTCGAAAACCTCCGTGCCGCAGGCGGTTCGCCGCAAGCGGCGGACCGAGCGCCCGTCCTGGGAGGAACCACCGACCCTCGCCGGCGAGGCCGCGAAGGGCGTCACCCTCGGCGGTGTGCTGCTGGTCATGCTGGTGCCGCTGTGGATCATCCTGGTGACGAGCCTCTCCACCCAGGCCGCCATCAACCGGGCCGGCGGCCTCGTGATCTGGCCGGACGGCCTGACCTTCGAGGCCTACCGGGTGATGCTCTCGGACTCGACCGTGCGCAGCGCGCTGATCGTGAGCTTCGGCATCACGGCCGTCGGCACGCTGCTCTCGATGGCGGTCTCGGTCACGTGCGCCTACGGGTTGTCCAGGCGGGGGTCGCTCGGACACCGCTTCCTGCTGACGCTGATGATCATCACGATGTTCGTCAACGGCGGTCTGATCCCGACGTTCCTGGTCGTCACCGGGCTCGGCGGCTACGGCCAGTGGTGGTCGCTGATCCTGCCGAGCGCGGTGTCGGTGTTCAACATCCTGATCCTGCGCCAGTTCTACTCGACCACGTCGGTGGACCTGATCGAGGCGGCGCGGATCGACGGCGCGGGGGACTGGCGAATCCTGTGGTCCATCGTGCTGCCCACCTCGCGGGCCGTGACCGCGGTGATGGCGCTCTTCTACGGCGTCGGCTACTGGAACTCGTTCTTCAACGTCATGTTGTACATGCCGACGGACAGCGAGAAGTGGCCGCTGCAGTACGTCCTGCTCACCTACGTCAACCGGGGCAACGGAATGCCGGGCTCGGTCAACTCCGGGTTCGGTGACCAGTTCTCCCAGACGGCGCCGCTGGCGCTGCAGATGGCCGTGGTGGTGCTGACGCTCGTGCCGTTGCTCATCGTTTATCCGTTCGTGCAGAAGCACTTCCGCACGGGTGTCCTGACCGGCGCGATCAAGGGTTGATCTCATGGTGACGATTGCCGATGTGGCCAGGCACGCGGGCGTGTCGTCCAGCACGGTGAGCTACGTGTTGAGCGGCAAGCGCGCGATCTCCGAGGAGACTCGGAACCGGGTGCAGATTTCGGTGCGGGAGCTCGGTTACCACCCCAACGCCGGTGCACGGGCTCTGGCCGCCCGGCGGTCGCACATCGTCGCGCTGATGGTGCCGCTGCGCACGGACGTCTACGTCCCGGTCATGATGGAGATCGCGATCTCGGTGACCATGGCGGCCCGTCAGCACGGCTACGACGTGCTGCTGATCACCAACGACGAGGGACCGGACGGGGTGAAGCGGATCGCTGCCAGCGGCCTTGCCGACGGCGTGATCCTGATGGACGTCGAGATGGACGACGAGCGCATCCCGGTGTTACAGGCCCAACGCACCGAGGCCGCGCTCATCGGCCTGCCGCAGGACACCAGCGGACTGTCCTGTGTGGACCACGACTTCGCCGCCGCCGGCGCCCTGTGCGCGGACCACCTGGCCGATCTCGGGCACCGCGAGATCGCTTTCATCGGCTACGGATCCGGTGTCTACCACCGGCACGCCGGCTACGCCGAGCGCACGCTCACCGGTTTCCGCGAGCGGGCCGAGCAGCGCGGCCTGCGCTTCCTGCACCGCTCCTGCGAAGGCACCTACGAGAGCACCGCGGGGACGCTCGCCCGGATCCTCGCGGACCGCCCTGACACCACGGGTTTCGTGGTGCAGAACGAGGGCGCGGTCGGCCCGCTGCTGACGCTGCTGCGCACCAGCGGGCGGACCGTGCCCGAGGACGTCTCGGTGATCGCGCTGTGCCAGGACCAGCTCGCCGAGCAGTTCGCGCCCAGGCTCACCGCGGTGACCGGGTCGGCGCAGGAGCTCGGCCGGGTCGCCGTCGAGCAGATCATGCGCAGGCTCACCGCGGCCGCCGCCGGTGACCGGCCGGTGGACGACCGGGTCCTGCTCACACCGGTGCTGACCATCCGGGACAGCACCGGACCCGCGCCGCGTCAGCAGTCCTGACCTTCTCCGCACTCCCCAGGAACACGAGGAGTTCCCGCATGCCTGCACACTTCCGAGACCTCGGCACCGCCCTCGAATGGCGGGCCAAGGGCGAGACCCTGCGCGTCGAGGCGTGGGGCCCTGATGCCGTCCGCGTCAGGGCCACCCCCGGCGGGCCGCTGCTCGAGGACCTGCCGGGAGCGCTGCTCGGCACGCCGCCCGCCGGTGCCGAGGCGGAGATCAAGATCGGTGAGCACCACGCGACGCTGGTCAACGGCAGGATCACCGTCCGGGTCGACGCCGACACCGAAGGAAAGCTCACCCCCGAGCTCGGCGCGTCCGCGGGCAGGCTCACGTTCCTGCGCACCAAGGACGGCACCGAGCTGCTCGCCGAGCAGTCCGCCCACTTCTGGTGGCCGGGCCCGCGCCTCGCCACCGCGACGGGCAACGGCTACCACCGGCTCGAGCAGCGTTTCCAGGCCTATCAGGGAGAACGGTTCTACGGCCTCGGCCAGCACACCCACGGCCTGCTGGACCAGAAGGGCGCTGTCATCGACCTGGTGCAGCGCAACGCCGAGGTGACCATCCCGCTGCTGGTCTCCGACCGCGGCTACGGCCTGCTGTGGAACTCGCCCGCCGTCGGCCGGGTGGAACTGGCCGAGACCGGCACGCGCTGGGTGGCCGACAGCGCCCGCCAGATCGACTACTGGATCACCGCCGGTCAGCCGGCCGACGTGCTGGGCAGGTACGCGGACGCGACCGGGCACGCGCCGGAACTTCCCGAGTGGGCCTCGGGTTTCTGGCAGTGCAAGCTGCGCTACCGCACCCAGGACGAGCTGATGGAGGTCGCGCGCGAGTACAAACGGCGCGGGCTGCCGTTGTCCGTGATCGTCTGCGACTTCTTCCACTGGACGCATCTCGGCGAGTGGAAGTTCGACCCCGCCGAGTGGCCGGACCCCGCGGCCATGGTGCGTGAGCTGGACGAGATGGGCGTCAAGCTGATGGTCTCCGTCTGGCCGTCGGTGAGCCCGGCGAGCGAGAACTACCACCCGATGCTGGACCAGGGTTTCTTCATCGGTACCGAGTTCGGGCCGATGGCGCACGCGGACTGGCCGGACAAGGGCCTCGGCGCGTACTCCGCCCAGGTCGCCTTCTACGACGCCACGAACCCTGAAGCCCGCGACTTCGTGTGGGAGCGCATCCGGCGCGGGTACCACGATCTCGGCATCAAGGTCTTCTGGCTGGACGCCGGTGAGCCCGAGCTCAAGCCGGGGCACCAGTACAACCTGCGCTACCACGCCGGTCCGGGCCTGGAGGTCGGCAACCTGTATCCCCGCGAGAACGCCCGCACCGTCCATGATGGACTTCGCGCGGCGGGCGAGACCGAGATCATCTCGCTCAACCGCTCGACCTGGGCGGGTGCGCAACGGTACGGCGCCGCGCTGTGGTCCGGCGACATCGCCACGGACTTCGCCTCGCTGCGCACCCAGATCAAAGCTGGGCTCAACGTGATGATGTCCGGAATCCCTTGGTGGACAACGGACATCGGCGGCTTCCACGGCGGCGACCCGGACGACCCCGCCTACCGCGAGGTCCTCGTGCGCTGGTTCCAGTACGGCACTTTCTGCCCGTTGTTCCGCCTGCACGGTTTCCGCGGCGACGAGCAGGTGCTGGAGCCCGCGATGACCGGACTGGCCAACGAGGTCTGGTCGTACGGCGAGGAGGCCTACGAGATCCTCGCCGACCACCTCCGGCTGCGGGAACGCCTGCGCCCGTACGTGATGGAGCAGATGCGCACGACGTCGGAGACCGGGGTGCCGCCGATGCGCCCGGTGTTCCTGGAGTTCCCCGGCGACCCGGTGGCGTGGCAGGTCGAGGACGCGTTCCTGCTCGGCCCCGATCTGCTGGTGGCTCCGATCACCGAGGCCGGTGTGCGTGAGCGTGACGTCTACCTGCCCGCGGGTGCGCGCTGGACCGACGCGTGGACGGGCGAGGAGTTCGAGGGTGGCTGGACGGTGTCCGTCGCGGCCCCGATCGAGCGCATCCCCTTGTTCCTGCGTGACGGCGCCAGTCTGCCCGTGCGGGAGGAACCATGATCACGGAACGACTCGGCGGGCTGGCGTTCGGTGGTGACTACAACCCCGAGCAGTGGGACGAACAGGTGTGGAAGGAGGACGACGAGCTGATGCGCCAGGCCGGGGTCAACCTGGCCACGGTCGGCGTCTTCTCCTGGGCGTTGCTGGAACCGGAGGAAGGTCGTTACGACTTCGCCTGGCTCGACGCGCACCTGGATCGCCTGCACGCCAACGGCGTTCACGTCGATCTGGCCACGCCGACCGCCTCGCCGCCGCCGTGGTTCACGCTCGCTCACCCGGACGCCATGCCCGTCACCCCGGACGGCACCAGGCTGGTGCACGGCAGCCGCGACACCTACTGCATCAGCGCCCCCGCCTACCGCGCCGCGGCCCGGCGCATCGCCGCCGCGCTCGCGGAACGCTACGGCGACCACCCGGCGCTGGCGTTGTGGCACGTGCACAACGAGTACGTGACGCTGTGCTGGTGCGATCACACCGCGGCCGCGTTCCGGGTGTGGCTGCGGGCGAAGTACGGCTCGCTGGACGCCCTCAACGATTCGTGGGGGACGGCGTTCTGGAGCCAGCGGTACGGCAGCTGGGAACAGATCCTGCCGCCGCGCGCCACCCAGTGGCACCGCAACCCCGGCCTCACGGTGGACTTCAGCCGGTTCTTCTCCGACGAGGTGATCGCCGCCTACGCCGAGCAGCGGGACGCGATCCGCGCGCACAGCGACCGCCCGGTGACGACCAACATGATGCTGCCCGGCTACCAGAACATCGACCTGTGGGCGCTCGGGCGCGAGGTCGACCTGGTCGCCATCGACTTCTACCCGTCCGCACCTGGCCTGGACGCGGCCGCGGAGGCCGCGTTCACCGCCGACCGCGCGCGCTCGTTCGCGGGCGGACGGCCGTGGCTGCTGATGGAACAGGGCACCAGCACCGTCTACGACCGGGGCCGGACGCTCGCCAAGGAACCGGGCGAGATCATGCGTCACTCGCTCGGCCACATCGCGCGCGGTTCCGAGGGCGCGCTGTTCTTCCAGTGGCGCCAGTCGAAAGCCGGTGCCGAGCAGTGGCACTCGGCGATGGTCCCGCACGCCGGGCCGGACAGCCGCGTCTTCGCCGAGGTGACGGCGACGGGCGAGGCCGTGTCCCGCCTGGCCGAGCTCGCCGGGTCGACGGTCACGGCTCACGTGGCCGTACTGCACGACTCCGACGCGTGGTGGGCGCTGAACTCCGATGGCCTGCCATCGTCCGATTTGGACTATCACGCCGCACTGCGTGATGCCCACCGTGCGCTGTGGGACGCCGGCGTGGTCGCGGACTTCGCGCACCCGGAAACGGAACTGAGCCGCTACCGGTTCGTCGTCGCCCCGGCGTTGTACCTGCTGTCCGACGCGGGCGCGGAGAACCTGCGCCGGTACGTCGCCGACGGCGGCACCTTGCTGGTTCAGCACTTCAGCGGCGTTGTCGACGAGCGGCTGCACGCCAGGCTCGGCGGTTATCCGGCCGCGCCCTTGCGCGAGGCGCTCGGCATCCGGGTCACGGAGTACCGGCCGTTGCGGCACGACGAGCGGATCACGCTCTCGGACGGTTCGCACGGCACGGTGTGGAGCGAGATCTTGCAGACGCGGGGTGCCGAGACGGTCGTCGCCTACACCCACGGCTCACTGGCGGGTTCCGCCGCGCTCACCCGGTACGGCTACGGCAGGGGAGAGGGCTGGTACCTGTCGACGCGTTTCGACGACGCGGACTACGCCGCACTGATCGCCCGGCTGCTGGACTCCGCCGGCGTCGGCCCGGTGCTGCCGGGTCTGCCGCCGGGGGTCGAAGCGGTTGCGCGCGAAGGGTCGGACGGCCGCCGCTGGCACGTCGTGCTCAATCATCGTCCGGAATCCGTGTCCCTGCCGGAAACCGCCCACGACCTGATCACGGG
This sequence comes from Lentzea aerocolonigenes, assembly GCF_000955955.1. GTDB lineage: Bacteria > Actinomycetota > Actinomycetes > Mycobacteriales > Pseudonocardiaceae > Lentzea > Lentzea aerocolonigenes_A. The sequence goes on along the minus strand of NZ_JYJG01000174.1, from coordinate 7,094 downwards.
CGGACCGGTCGGGGAACTGCCACCGGGTGGATGCGCTGTGCTGCGGGGAGGAACGCCGTGATCCACTGGGGTCACGACGAGTTGTCGTGGGACTTCGACCTCGTCGAGGGGCGCCTGCGCCGGTCCGGCACCTCGCTGCCGCTGGTGGAGGTGACGGCCGCGAACCACGGCCGCATCTGGTCCAGCAACCGCCTGATCGACACCGCCATCGGCGAGCGGCTGCGGTACCGCGGCCACCGCACACCGTCCGAAAAGGACTGGCAGGTGCTCGTCGTCGAGCTGCACGACGAGGAGTCCGGCCTGGCCGTCGAAGTGACCTACCGTTCGCCTGACGGCATTCCCGTGGTGCGCGGCCAGGTCGTCGTGCGCAACGAGGGAAGTGCTCCGGTGCGTCTGGAGTCGGTCACGTCGCTGGTCGCGGGCGGTCTCGCGGCACCGGAGGACGCCGACGTGCTGTGGGCGGAGAACGACTGGCTGGCGGAATGCCGGTGGCGCCGCGAACCGATGCGCCTGAAGACGCCCGAACGTGGTGGACGGCATCGCGACATCCGCCACAAGGGTGCGATGTCCCTTGCAGGACAGGGAGTCTGGTCCAGCTGCGGTCATCTGCCGATGGGCGGGCTGACCGACCGCACGACGGGCACGACGTGGCTGTGGCAGATCGAGCACAACGGCGGTGGCTGGCGCTGGGAGTGCGGGGAGCACGACAGCGCCGGTTACCTGGCGCTGTGCGGGCCGGAGGAGCACGACCACGGCTGGAGCCGGGTGCTGGCGCCCGGCGAGGAGTTCCGCACCGTGCCGGTCTCCCTGGCGTACAGCGCGGACGGCGGACCGGACGGCGCGTTCGCCGCGTTGACCCGCTACCGCCGCGTGACCCGCCGGCCGCACCCCGACCACGAGGGCCTGCCGGTCATCTTCAACGACTACATGAACTGCCTGATGGGCGATCCCACCACGGCCGAGCTGCTGCCGTTGGTCGACGCCGCGGCCGAGGCGGGCGCGGAGTACTTCGTCATCGACGCGGGCTGGTACGCCGAGGTTGGCGAGAGCTGGTGGGACAGCGTCGGTGCGTGGCAACCGTCCCGCACCCGGTTCCCCGGTGGCCTCGAGGAGGTCCTGGCGCACATCCGGGAACGCGGGATGGTTCCGGGACTGTGGCTGGAGCCCGAGGTCATCGGCGTCAACAGCCCGCTGGCGGACACCCTGCCGCAGGAGGCGTTCTTCCGCAGGGACGGCGTGCGGGTCGCCGACTGCGCCCGCTACCACCTCGACCTGCGGCACCCGGCCGCTCGTGCCCACCTGGACGAGGTGGTCGACCGCCTGGTCGGCGAGTACGGCGTCGGTTACCTGAAGCTCGACCACAACATCAACCCCGGTTCCGGCACCAGCTCACGTGACGGCGAGGTGCCCGCCGACGGCCTCCTGGGGCACAACCGGGCTCAGCTCGACTGGCTCGACGGCGTCCTGGACCGCCATCCGCAGCTGGTGCTGGAGAACTGCGCCTCCGGTGGCATGCGCATCGACCACGCGCTGCTGTCGCGGACGCAGCTGCAGTCCACCAGCGACCAGCAGAACCTGGACCGCTACGCGCCCATCGCGGCGTCCGCACCCGCCGCGATCACGCCGGAGCAGAGCGCGGTCTGGGCCTATCCGCAGGCGGAGGACTCGCTCGACGAGGTCGCCTTCACCATGGCCAGTGCTCTGCTCGGCCGCATCCACCTGTCCGGCAAGCTCGCGGACCTCTCGCCGGAGGCGAGTGCGCTCGTCCGCGAGGCGGTGGCCGTGTACAAGGCGATCCGCGCCGACCTGCCGCACGCGGTGCCGTCCTGGCCGCTCGGCCTGCCAGGCTGGGACGACCCGTGGCTGGCCGTTGCGCTGAGCACTTCGTCGACGACCTACCTCACCGTCTGGCGCCGTTCCGGTGACGAGGACACCGCGACGCTGCCGATGCCGCATCTGTCCGATGTGGACGTCGAGGTGCTCTACCCGGCCACCAGCCGGGCATCCGCGCGGTGGAACTCCACCGACCTCGTGGTGACGCTGCCCGCGGCGCCGTCCGCCGTGCTGTACCGGCTCACGACCAGAGGAGTGGACGGGTGACTCCCGTGATTCCCGGCATGCATCCCGATCCGAGCGTGTGCCGGGTCGGCGACGACTACTACCTGGTGTGCTCCAGTTTCGAGTACTTCCCCGGCATCCCGGTCTTCCACAGCCGGGACCTGGTGAACTGGACGCAGCTCGGCAACGCGCTGGATCGCACGAGCCAGCTGCTGCTGACCGCCGAGACCCCGTCGTCGGCCGGGATCTACGCGCCGACGTTGCGCCATCACGACGGCAGGTTCTGGCTGATCGTGACGAGCGTGAGCCACGGCGGTGGCAACATGGTGTTCACCGCCACCGACCCGGCGGGTCCGTGGTCCGACCCGATCCCGTTGCCGGACGTCGGCGGCATCGACCCGGATCTGGCCTGGGACGACGAGGGCAACTGCTGGTGCACGGTCGCCGGGGTGTCGCAGTACCGGATCGACCTGGCCACCGGTGAGACCCTGGGCGAGCCGGCCCGGCTCTGGTCCGGCACGCCCGGCGCCAAAGCCCCGGAAGCGCCGCACCTGTACCGGATCGGCGAGTACTGGTACCTGATGATCGCCGAGGGCGGTACCGAACGGGGCCACGGTGTCTCGATCGCGCGCGGCCCGGCGCCGGACGGCCCGTTCGAACCCTGTCCCGCCAACCCGATCCTGTCGCACCGCAGCACCGACGAGCCGGTCCAGAACACCGGTCACGCGGATCTGGTGCAGGGGCCGGACGGGGCGTGGTGGATGGTGCTGCTCGGCGTGCGGCCGGGTGGCGGGACTCCCGGCTGGCACGTGCTCGGCCGGGAGACGTTCCTGGCACCGGTGAGCTGGGTCGACGGGTGGCCCGTCGTCGGTGAGCTCCGGTCCGGTCCCGTTGCCGCGGTGTCCGAGCGGGACGACTTCGACGGCAGCGAGCTGCGGCCGTGCTGGATCTCCGTCCGCGACCGCTCCTCGCGGCACTGCACCACGGAGGAACGGTCCGGCTGGCTGACCCTGCACGCACGCGGGTCCGGTGTGGACGATCCCGCCGTCGTGTTCGCCGGTCGGCGTCAGCAGCACCTCTCGTGCCGGGCCCGCACGTTGCTCGATCCCGCGGAGGGAAGCGGTGGCCTGGCGGTCCGGTTCGACGAGGAACACCACTACGAGATCGAAGTGGCGTCCGGAGAGGCGCGGGTGCTCGCCCGCATCGGTCCACTGCGGACGGTGGTGGCCTCCCGGTCGATAGCCGCCGGACCGGTGGTCCTGGGTGTCCAGGTGGACCAGGCGCGGGAGCTGCGCGACGCGCGTTCCGGGCCGGACACGATCTCCTTCGGCATCGAGGAGTCCGACGGCACGTTCACCGTGCTCGCGACCCTCGACGGCCGGTACCTCTCGACCGAGGTGGCCGGCGGCTTCACCGGACGGGTCATCGGCGTCTACGCCGCGACAGGAACCGTCCACTTCGACTGGTTCGACTACGTCGCTTGAGATTGCGGGGCGCTTCATGTTCACCTCAACCGGAATGAGAGTCCTGGCCGCGGTCACGACCCTGGCCGCGAGCCTCACCATCGCGCCGGCGCAGGCCGGCGCGGCCGATGCCGGATGCCGTGTCACGTACGCGGTGACCGGCCAGTGGGAGGGCGACTTCAAGGCCGACGTCGCCGTCACGAACCTCGGCGCCGCCGTCGACGGGTGGAAGCTGACCTGGCAGTGGCCGTCCGGCCAGCAAGCGGGCAACGCCTGGAACGCGAAGATCACCGAGTCCGACGACCAGGTGACCGCCACCGGCTCCGGCCACAACGCGAAGATCGCGTCCAACGGCACGGTGAAGTTCGGCTTCATGGGCACCTGGGGAGCCGCCAACACGGCGCCGCTGGCGTTCTCGCTCAACGGCGTGACCTGTGTGCACGGCGGGAAGCAGCTCAGCGCGATGGACGCCACCGCGGCGATGCAGCCGGGGTGGAACCTCGGCAACACGCTCGACGCGACCGGCTCCGACGAGACGTCGTGGGGCAACCCGCGCGTCACGGAGGCGTTGCTGGACACCGTGCGGGCGCAGGGCTTCAAGAGCATCCGCATCCCGGTCACGTGGGGCCAGCACCAGGGTCCGGCACCGGATTACACGATCGAGGCCGACTACCTCGCCCGCGTCAAGGAGGTCGTGCGCTGGGCGTTGTCCCGCGACCTCTACGTGATGATCAACGTGCATCACGACTCGTGGCAGTGGATGTCGAAGATGCCTGCCGAGCACGACCGCGTGCTCGACCAGTTCACCAGCATCTGGAAGCAGCTGACGCCCGCCTTCACCGAGTTCGGGCCCAAGCTGACGTTCGAGAGCTGGAACGAGCCGCAGTTCGCCGGCAGCACGGGCAAGGCCCAGGAGATCGCGCTCAACGCCGAGCTGAACGCCTCGTTCCACGACATCGTGCGCGGGTCGGGCGGCAACAACGCCACCCGGCTGCTCGTCTTGCCGACCCTGCACACCTCGTCGGAGCAGGAGCTGATCGACCCCCTGGTCGAGCAGATCCAGGGCCTGCACGACCCCAACCTGATCGCGACCGTGCACTCCTACGGCTACTGGCCGTTCAGCGCGAACGTCGCGGGTGGCATCCGCTACGACGCCACCGCCCAGAAGTCCGACACCGACTCGTTCGACCGCGTGTACAACAGCTTCGTCGCGCGGGGCATCCCGGTGATCCTCGGCGAGTACGGCCTGCTCGGGTTCGACCGGCACACCGGCACGATCGAGCAGGGCGAGAAGCTGAAGTTCTTCGAGTACGTCGGCAACTACGCCCGTGCCAAGAAGATCACCACCATGTTGTGGGACAACGGCCAGCACCTCGACCGCACCACGTTCCAGTGGAAGGATCCCGAGCTCTTCGCGCAGATCAGGTCGAGCTGGACGACCCGGTCCGCCACCGCCTCCACGGATCAGGTGTTCACCGCGAAGCCGAGCCAGATCACCGCCCGGACGATCAGGCTGAACCTCAACGGCACGTCGTTCTCCGGGCTGTACAACGGGAACATCGCCCTGACCCGTGGCCGTGACTACACGCTCGACGGCGACCAGCTCACCCTGACCGCGTCGGCGCTGACCAGGCTGAGCGGCTCGCGGACCTACGGCGTCAACGCGGTGCTGACGGCCCGCTTCGCCAAGGGCGTGCCGTGGCGGTTCTACGTCATCACCTACGACGTGCCGGTGATGTCCAACGCCACCGGCACGACCGGCAAGTTCGAGTTTCCGACGGACTACCGCGGCGACCAGCTCGCCACGATGGAGGCCAAGTACGACGACGGCACCGCTCCCGGGCCGAACGACTGGACGCCGTTCAAGGAGTTCGACACGGTGTTCGCGCCCAACTACACCGACCGCCTCACCGTGCTGAAGCCCGAGTTCCTCGCCGGGCTCAAGGACAACCAGCGGGTGACGCTCACGTTCCACTACTGGAGCGGTACCAAGGTCACCTACTACGTGACCAGGTCGGGTAGCGCGGTCACCGGCACGACCGCCTGACTACGTGAGCGAGAAAGTCACGGTCGAGCCGTCCCGCTCGGACGACGAGAGGGTGAAGTCCCAGATCGTCAGGGAGTTCCTGCGCATTGCGACGTGCACCGTCTGGCCCGTCTTCCACCACCAGTTCGCGAAGAGCCGGCAGCCGTTTCCGGAGATGGTGGTGAGCGGCGTGGAGACTCTGGCGTCGTGCTGGTTGAGTCCGGTGATCTCGGCCGTCCCCGTCTGCGGGGAGTTGTTGCAGATCTGCAGCTGCACGGAAGGTGACGAGGCGTGGGCGGGGGCCGTCAGGCCCAGTCCGGCCGCGACGACGGCCGCGGCCACCAGTGCGTTGCGCGTAACAGGAAGCATGGTTCTTCTCATCTCTCGTCGGGCCTCTTCCGCCGAAAGGTAAATCCACAGTGGACCACTCGGGCATTTTTCCGATCGGCGCGCAACACGTTCCGCGAAAGGCCGATACGGCGTTCGACGACGGTCGTCGAACGCCGTCGAACTCCTCCAGCGTGTTCCCCGGAACCTCACATCTCCGTTACGGTCCGGACTCGGGAACGTTTCCAGGCCGTACTGCCGCCTCGTCCACAGAGGACGGTCGTCGACTTCTCCCGCCCGCGCACGGCCATTCGAGGAGGAACCGGGTGCACAGGTCAAAGACGGCGGCAGTGGCCGCCATCGCCGTCGCGCTGACGACGGCAGCCACGATCAGCGGAGCCCTTCCGGCAGCGGCGGCCGCCGGGTGCAAGGTCGACTACCAGGTGACCAACGAGTGGCAGGGCGGGTTCATCGCCTCGGTGAACGTCACCAATCTCGGTGATGCGGTCACGAGCTGGCGGCTGACCTGGTCGTTCGGTGGTGGTGGCCAGACGGTCGGCCAGATCTGGAACGGAACCGTGCGCCAGTCCGGCGCCCAGGTCACCGTCGACAACGCCGGCTACAACGGTTCGCTCGGCACGGGGTCGAGTGCCGGGCTCGGCTTCGTCGCGAACGGTCCGACGACCCCCGTGCCGACCGACTTCGCGCTCAACGGGACGGCGTGCACGGGTTCGGTACCGGCGCCGGACGTCCTCGCCCAGGCGCACACGGCGGGGCGGGTCACGAAGCAGGCCCAGTACTCCTGGCCCGGCGTCTACTTCGAGGGCCGGTTCCGCGGCACCGGGGTCGGCGTCTCGCTCAACGACTCGGTGAACGAATACGACGTGCAGGTCGACGGCGCGACCGTGGCGACGCTGTTGAAGCCGGGCCGCACCACCTACTGGGTGAACAACCTGAGCAACGCCGACCACGCTGTCCGGCTGGTCAAGCGCACCGAGAGCCCCTGGGCCGCAGGGGAGTTCGGCGGGTTCGTCGCCGCGAGCGGCGGCACGGTCCTCGCGAAGCCCGCCGCGCGCAGCCGGCAGATCGAGTTCATCGGCGACTCGCTGACGGCGGGTTACGGCAACCTGTCGACCACGCGTGACTGCTCCACCAACGGCGGCGTCGACCGCAACACCAACACCGACATCAGTTTCGGTGCACTGACGTCCCGTGCGTTG
>NZ_JYJG01000182.1 GCF_000955955.1 Lentzea aerocolonigenes | reverse complement strand
CGACCCCGACCACCGGCGCGACCCCAACGACGGGTACGACTCCGGCGACGGGAACGACCCCGACCACGGGCACGACCCCGACGACAGGTACGACCCCGACCACGGGCACGACGCCGGCGACGGGTACGACGCCGGCCACGGGCACGACCCCGGCGACGGGAACGACCCCGACCACGGGCACGACCCCAACGACAGGTACGACCCCGACGACAGGCACGACGCCGACCACGGGCACGACGCCGGCGACGGGTACGACGCCGGCGACGGGTACGACCCCGGCGACGGGGCCTGTCGCGTCGACCTCGACCGATGGCCCTGCTCCGCGTGGCTCGGACGACCCGCCGGTTCCTTCGGGTGGGGGCGACCGCCAGCCGCTCGGCTCCCGGGAGAGTGTCGACCCGGCGGTGGACCGTTCGGCGCCAGGCGAGCAGCTGCGCGCGCCCGATGCGGGAGAGCGGACCGTTCCGCAGGCGTCGGACCGCGTGGCCGAGCAGCCGGTCACGGCGCAGGAGAGGCGCGGCACCGACGACGCTGCGCCGGTCGTTGGCGGCAAGCTCGACGCGGAGAACGTTGGTGCCGGGCCTGATCAGCGCGGTGCCGGTGCGGGCGATGGCACGCCGATCGTTGGTCCGGTGGCTGGCGGCAAGCTGGACGGGCAGGACGTTGGCGCTCGGCCCGACCAGCGGGTGGGCGGTACCCGTCCAGATGCGCCGGCGGGCAGCCGGCCGGATGCGCAGCCCAGCGGGACTCGGCCGGATCAGCAGGTGCCTGGTGGTCGGCAGGACGTGCCCGCCACGGGTGGTCGGCAGGAGACCCCGACGGTCGGCGGTCGGCAGGACGTGCCCACTACGGGTGGTCGGCAGGAGACCCCGACGGTCGGCGGCCGCACGGACGCTCCCACCACCGGTGCCCGGCCGGAAACGCAGGCGGGTCCCGGCCAGCCGACGGGCGGTACCCGTCCCGCGGACGCCGGGCGAGCCGGCAACGCCACGGATCCGGCGCGGGTGCGCGACGGTCAGCAGCCTGACACGCGCTCGTCCGGGCCGAGTGCCGATCGTCCGGGCGTGGCGCAGCCGGAGCGGGTCGTCACGACGTCCGACGGCGCACCGGTGTCCGAACGCACTCCGGACGTGGATCCCGCCGACCGCCGTCAGCAGCCCGTCACCGACGGGGAAGCCGTGCCCGTGGCGAGCAGTGGCCGCGTGGACGAGGCGACCACCCGCCTGGACGAGCCTTCGACCAGGCACGAGCCCGAGATCACCCCGGTGCGCGAGGGCGACCCGGCAAGCACCCCGGACCCGGTCGACCTCGTCCAGCGCACGCGGTCGGAACGGCCCGTCGTCGACGGCGACATCGACGGTACGGCGGTGCGCAAGGCGATCATCGACCAGCTCGGGCTGAAGGACGGCAAGGCCGATCGGTTGGTGCGCGAGGCCATCGAGACGCACTTCTCCAACGAGAACCTCAAGACCCACTTCCACCGCGCCGCCGACGGTGGTGTGGTCGTGGACCTCGGGGTGAAGACGCGGCAGGCGCCTCAGATCAAGATCGAGGTCGTCGGGATCGGCACCGGGCGTGACGTGCAGGCGAAGCCGACCGACTTCGCGAACAAGCGCACGCGCACGCCGTCGGAGCAGTCGGTGACCAGCGAACGGTCGCCCATCTCGGCTGACGCACGCAACTTCCGGGTGCCGACGCCGTTCGTCAACGTCACGCTCAGGCTCGCGGGCCTGTTCAACCAGCCGTCGTCGTCGATGGAGGCGAAGCTCTCGCGCGGCCTGAAGACCGAGGTGACCGAGACGGGCTTGCGTGCCGAGCGGTCCGTGCACGACGTCACCTTCAAGGTCACGGTGCGCGAACCGCGGAAGTGGCCGTGGCTGAAGGGGCAGACGAAGACCGACGCGGTGTCGGTGGACGTGCCGCTGGTGTGGCCGCGCCGGGAGGTCGCGACGCCACCGGCGGAGCCGATCAGGCCGGACCTGCGACCGCGCGACATCGCCCAGGTCGAGATCAACGGCCTGCACAAGATCTACAACGAGGTCGAGCGGGCGCTCGCGGGACCGAAGGCCGAGAACTTCCCGGTCGGGCACCCCGGTGCACGCAGGTTCCGCGACTGGCTCGCCACCCTGCCGGACCGCGGCGCCGAGCTGCTCACCGGCGAGCCGGTGCGGGAGGCGTTCCAGCTGCCCGGCAAGCGGCAGCGGGTCGAGGTGTCGATCGCGGTCGTGGACACGCAGGCCGTCCGTCCCAAGGAGACGGTCGACGGCAGGATCGTGCGGACGCACGACACCACCTACGAGTCGACGGCCGGGCAGTCGGTGAGCCTGCGCTGGGGTGGCGGTCTGTTCGTCCAGGCCGGTGACATCACGGGTGCGCTGGGCGGCGGCGCCGGCCCGATCGCGTACAAGTACGCGACCACGACGACGGGGAGCAAGACCACCACCAAGGGAAAGCAGGAGGTCACCAGCACCTACACCGGACCCGTGGAGAACCAGCAGGTGCGGTTCTCCTACGTCGTCCAGGTCGGTTCGGGTGCGGACGCGCACCGCCTCAAGATCGACGCGGACGGCACCGTGTGGAGCAGGCCGGAGGGGGCTGTCGAGGAACCGGTCCGGCACGCCACCGAACCGGAGACGTCCGGCCACGCCGTGCCCGAGACGGTGGACCTGGACCGCGCGCTGCACCAGCTGGACGTGATCCACACCCTGCCGGAGGAGACGGTCGCGGGCATCGTCGGCCCCACCCTGCACCGGCTGTGGGTCGAGGGGGTCGTGCGGTCGAAGGACCTGGGGGCGTTCGAGCAGCGGCTGCGGCAGTTCGTGCACGACCACGCCAGGGAGATCGGCCGGGGCGAGCCGGTCCGGTTGCCCGTCAGCTCGTGGGCCAAGAACGCGCCCGACGTGTTCGTGAAGACCCGTCCCGTCACGGCCGAAGCCCGCTACGTCGGCGTGGTGCCCGGTGAGACGGCCAAGACGGTGACCTCGGTGGCGCGCAAGGAGAGCGCCGACCTCACCAAGTCGTGGGACACCACCGCCGGCGTCTCGGGCTACGTCTTCGACTCACGGGTCAAGAACTACAAGGCGGGCAACGCCTACATCTACGGCAAGCACCACACCAAGAACGTCGAGAACCTCACTCAAGAGGTCGGTGTCGAGCACAGGTTCGACGGCGAACGGCCGCTGCACCGGACCAGCTACCCGGTCGAGATCGAGGTCGCGCTCAGTGACCGCTGGGCGGGCGACGGCGAGAAGGTGCACACGTTCCGCGGCGAGGCCGACATCCTCGTTCCCGAGCGCCCGGCACCCGTGTCCGACACGACGAGGACCCGCCGCGACAGTGCCGTCGAGGATCTCGACGAGGTGACGCCGCGCTGGGAGAAGATCGACAACACCGCCGGCTGGCGTGCGGCGTCGAGGATGGGCACGCACCGCGCCGCCTACCTGCCGCCGGTGTTCCAGCTCGACTCGCTCAAGCCCGTGCCCGACCTCGTGCCCACGGTGGCCCGCATGGTCGACGAGGAGCCGGGGAACAAGGTGGCCGGCTGGGGCAGGCGCGTCCTGTTCGGCAACCGGCCGGCCAACATCGACCAGCACAAGGCGAGCAACCTGGCGGGCGCCGACCTGAACAGGCCGGACGAGCGCACCGCGGCCAGGGAGGCGCTCGAGGCC
>NZ_JYJG01000173.1 GCF_000955955.1 Lentzea aerocolonigenes | reverse complement strand
ACGGCGACGTGTGGCAGAACCCCGGCACGTGGCACCCGCAGCTGGTCGTGGTGGGCTTGGGCACCAACGACTTCTCCACCGCGCTCAAGCCGGGCGAGCAGTGGCCGGACGCGCAGAGCCTGGTCACCGCGTACAAGTCCGCGTATCAAGGGTTCCTGGACAAGCTGCGGGCCCGGTACGGCTCCGGCACCACGATCCTGGTGAGCGTCGGGCAGGCGTCGGGGACGTTCACGGACGCGGTGCGGCAGGTCGCGCAGGACCGTGCCGCCCAGGGCGACACCAAGGTGCGCTACTGGAACTACGCCGACCCGGCTCTGGACCTCCTCGGCTGCGACTGGCACTTCTCGCGGCACGACCACCAGCTGATCTCCGGGCTGCTCCGCGACTACATCTCCGGGTTGAACCTGGCCTGGTGACGCCGTCACCTGAACGGGGGTGGCCGGTTCCGCACTGGAACCGGCCACCCCCGTTTCCGTTCCGTGCCATACGAAAACCGGCGGGAAAACTCGGTCTCGTCGTGCCGATTCTCGTTTGCTGGCAACGCAAGGCGGGTAGGGCGAACCTGAGCCCGAGAGGGGCTGGCAAGGGGCCAATCGCGCTTGTGGGAGCGTTCCCGGAAGTCCACTCGAAGGGAGCAGTAAGGGGGTCCGGCGGAGGAATTGCCGCTGCGCTGTTCTGGTTAAGACGCAGGGCTTTTCGATGCAACTGCCATTACTCCGGCGGTCAGTCGATTCAAGTGACTCACGTTACAGTGCCGTGAACTCTGGGAGCGCTCCCAGAAGTCGAGAGGCGGCGGCATGACTCGGCGAACGACGGCAATGATGGCTGCGGTGGTGATGGCGATCGGAGGGGTGCCCGCGGTGGCGGCGCCCGCGGCGGTCGCGTGCACGGTCACCTATCAGCTCACCAACGAGTGGGACACCGGATTCGGTGCCACAGCGACGATCCGCAACGACGGTGACGCGCTGAACGGCTGGAACCTGACGTGGACGTTCCCGGACGGGCAACGGGTCACGCAGGGCTGGAACGGCACGTTCAGCCAGACCGGTGCGGTGGTCAGTGTGACCAATCCGGACTGGGCGCGGACGATCCCGGGAGGTGGCTCGGCACAGGTCGGTTTCAACGGCAGCAAGGGTTCCGCGAACCGGCCTCCGACGGACTTCGCGGTGAACGGCGTGGCGTGCACTGGCCCGAACCAGGCGCCGTCCGTGGCGCTGACGGCACCTGTCACGGGCAGCACCTACACCCTGCCCGCCACGATCCCGCTGGCGGCCACGGCGCAGGACAGCGACGGCACGGTGACGAAGGTCGACTTCTACGCCGACGACACGCTGATCGCGACCGACACCAGCGCGCCGTACACCGGCACGTGGGGGTCACCGACGGCAGGTGATCACCAGATCACCGCGAGGGCGACCGACAACCGCGGTGCCACCAGGACTTCGGCACCGGCGATGGTCAAGGTGCTGGCCGGGCCGGCGGTGCTGGCGACGCCGAGCACGCTCAACGTCCGGCAGGGCCAGACGGCGACGTTCGACGTCTCGCTGGCGACGGCGCCGAGCTCACCGGTGACGGTGACGATCGGCCGAAGCGGCAGTGCGGACCTGACGGCGGCTCCGGCGACGCTGACGTTCTCGAGTGCGGCGAAGCAGACCG
>NZ_JYJG01000172.1 GCF_000955955.1 Lentzea aerocolonigenes | reverse complement strand
TGTATAAGAGACAGTCTTGGACTGGTCGGGCTCGGTCAGCCGGTTCGGCGAACCCAGCGTTGATCAGAGCCGCTGCGCCCTCGTCGTCGTGCTCGAACGTGGCACCTTTGGCACGGCCGCCCAACGCGGCGAGCAGGCGGATACGCAACGGATGGTCACCTTTCGATCAGGCCGGGATGCGGCGCAGGCGGACGGAGCGCGGACGTGCGACGGGCAGCGGCGGCCCGTCCTCCCTCGCGTGCGCTTTTGGTTCGGTGGCACGGCGGGCAGATCCCTTGCAGGTTGCTGTCCTCGTGGTTGTCTCCCGGTTCGATGTGATCGACCTCAGCAGACAGGCGGTATCCGCACACGCGGCACAGCGGATCGCGGCGAAGGATGCGCGCCCGGATTCGGGGCCAGTCAGCAGGGAGACGAGCGGAGCGGTCACTACCGGTCCAGGGCACGCGTAGTGCCCCCTCAGCGCGTCGTCAGCGAGACAGGTCACGCGGGCCGGACTCGCGGAAGGGTGCGGACACGGGAGCGCCCCAACACCGGGGGGAAGTGGTGTTGGGGCGCTCAACCGCTGGGGGCTGCTGGGAGTCTGTAGGGACAGACGTCACCAACATGATCAACGTTACGTTCGCCGCAGGTCAGCGCGCAACGCAATTACCTCTGCTCTTGCGTGACCGTCTTGACGTGGCTCATGGCGGTCGAATACGCGACTCCGACGCGGCGGGCGATCTCGGCGACGTTGGTCTCGCCGCTCGCCACCAGTTCGCGGATCTCCCGTGCGATCTCGGCGCGTGGCTTGGACTCGGTGCGTCCAGGTGGACGGCCGCCTGGGCGGTGAGTCTGTGCGCGTTCCTCGCGCTCGGCTTTGAAGGACTCGACAACGCGGCGCGACCAGTGCAGCCGACCGCAGATGTCCACGCTTCCGGGGACCTTGTAGTCCGTCCAGGTCTTCGTCTCAATCTCAGCGAACGCGGCGCACTCGTTGCGGTCGAACAGGTCGTCCGGATCACCTGGTGAGCCCAGCGCGGCCCCGGCGGGAAGGTCCGGGACAGGCTGCCCGGTGGCGTAGGCGCGGGCCTGTGCGAGGTCCCAGAGGTCCGGCTGTCCCTTGCCGCGCCCGCCGCTGGTGATCTTGTCGGGGTGGCCGGGTTGTGCCCACGGCCGGACGCGGCGTGCCTGGTCGGTGCTGAGCCCGTGCAGTCTCGCGATGCCCGCCGTATCGACGGCTTCACGTCCGGCATGAATCACCCTGAGTCTCCCTCCTGAGGTTGTGGCGTCAGTGTGCCAAGGCCCCGGCCCCCTCGCGGGGGCCGGGGCTCTGTACTGGTTAGTTCTTGGCGGTCACGGCTTTCTTGCCGCCGTTGACGCGGGTCTGACCCGTGTCAGCGGTGCGGCCGTCGCGGCGACCGGCCATCGCTCCGGCCGCGCCGAAGCTGTCCGCCCGGCCCTTCCCGATGGTTGCGGGCGGGAAAAGCTTGTCGAACCGGGCCTTGACCCGCTCTGCATCGGTCACCAGGACGAGCGCGCCGACTTCGCCGACCTTCTCGGCGGCCTGAGCGCGGGTGCCCTCGATCTTCTCGCCGACACCCCTACCGAACGCGGCGAGGTAGGACCGGAAGAACACGCGGCGCTCGATGTTGGCGTTCGCCGCCGTGTCGAACTGGTCGCGGACCGTCTTCATGTACTCCTTGGCCGCCTTGTGACCCATCGTCTCCGCCTGGAGCAGCAGCGACGGCAAGAGCAGTTCGAGCATGGTCACGGTGGAGGCGGTACCGACGATGTGAACCCAACGGTTCTTGCCGTTCATCACGTTGCCGACGGTGACGGCCTGGCACCCGCTGGCCTCGGCGACGCGGTAGACCAGCGAAGCGCGACCCTTGCCGTGCCAGCCCTGACCCGAGACCTCGAACCGCAGGTGCTTCGTCGCCTCCGGCTTCTCCTCGTTCTTGTGACGAACGATCGCGGCGTCGAGGGCGTACTTCTCCATCAGCTCGTAAGCCTTGGCGTAGAAGGTCTGCGACTCCTCCTGAGTGGCGGCGGAGTCTTCGGCCTTGGCGAGCAAGCCCCGGACCTTCTCCATCATCCGCGCCTTGGCGTTGCGGGCGTTCTCGGCCTTGTTCGTCTTGGTCGTCGCCATGATTCCGTCCTGTTCCTTCGCGGTGGATTCTTGTTGCGGGAGAGGGGTTCCAGTTCCCCTCCCGACAAGAAAAACTCTACCGCCAACGCTGCGCAGACGCAACCGCGGAGTGAGGCGGGTCACCACGAAAAGGGGGCCGGACGATTCGTCCGGCCCCCGTACTGCGGAACCCAGCCTGTCAGGATGCGACGGCGTAGGTAACGCCGGTCCGGATCTGTCGCAGGACTTCCGCCATCACGCCCTGGACTGACAGGTCAGACGGCACCAGGAACACGCCGATTTCCATGTCGTACCAGGGAAACTTGACCTGATTGCGCGCAAGAGCGTGCTTCGCGTGCTCCCAGACTCCGGGGCAGGCCTTCTGTCGCAACTCGCGTTCAAGGTCGTCAATCCCATCCGGCGCGTCCTCGTCCTGACCGTCCGAGATGGACCAAACTTCGCAGTAGGAGCACACATCTTGCGCGCACAGCTCTTCCGAGAACACCCAGACGACTTCCAGCCCGTCCCGATCGCTCGGCACCACTTCGCGCACCACGTCCGTGTACTCGCCCCCTATCGCGGTGTACTCGGACGGCTCACGGTAGAAGTAGATGCCGTAGGCAAGACATCCTTGCGGGGACTGGCACTCAATGTCGGCAAGATCAGTCATTCGCTTCGTTCCTTACGGGTCGCGGTGAGACCGTCGCCGGACGGGGTTCCAGGTCCGTCCGGCGACAGCGGATCTCGTTTAGTAGCAAGCGGCGACGCGTGCTGCGCACGTCGCGCGCAGCACTGCGAGGGTTTCGGCCAGGTTCGCGTCGTCGGTGTCCCACAGACGGCCCGGCTTGACCGTGATCACGTCAACGCCGACGTAGAGGTGAACTTCGGTGTGAGGATTGCGGGACAGCACAGCCGTGGCGATTCGCTCGGCGTACCGCCACCCGTCCGACTCCTGATGAGCACGCCCCTCGTCGGCAATGCCGTCCTGTGTCTGGACGTACCAGGGGTACCAGCTTGCCCTCAACGGTTTCTCCGATCGAAATGCACGCGCGCGGCACACACGCGATGTGTCGCGGCGCGGAAAGTGTTGGGAAGTAAAGGGGTGTGCCCCACCAAAGGGGCACACCCGACGTCAGTCAGCTAGCGCGGGTCCATTGCGTCGAACACGTCGATTGCCGCCGTCAACGTCTTCTGAACGTCGCCCCAGGCCGTGAAGTCGGTGACTTCCCAGACGAGCGGGCCGTACTGGATTCGCACGTGCGCAGGGGTGTGGATGGTGCGTCGAACTCGCGTGGTCGACCGTGCGGGCACACCGGGGAGGTCCACCAGGAGGTGCGCCCGGTACAGGCCGGGGTTGCCACCCACGTGCAGGTCCTCGTAGTAGCCCGGAAGGCCGTCCATCTCGTCTTCGGCGATGGTCCAGGCGTAGTGCAGTTCGTTGATCGCGTCGAGCGAGTGCACGCGGAGCGTGATGTCCCCCAGGCGGACACCAATCGTCGGCTTCTCGTTGCCGACGTCGAACACGTCGATCCTGCACAGCACGTGACCAGAGGTCCGAGCCTTGATCTCGGACACGTTGCTACCAGTCGGGTTGATCACCCTGACAGCTCCTTATGTCGACTTTCGCGGTGGGTGTCGGGATCGGGGTTCCAGGTCCGTTCCTGACAAGAAAAACTCTACCGCGAACAGTGCGCAGTGGTCAACACCGAATGTCCCGCTACACTTGTGGCTGCTCCTTACCTTCGCGGTGGAGCAACTGGCGGGGCTCGAAGGTTCCAGCCGTCCGGGCTCGCTCGGAAGGTCTTCGGCCCCGCCGCCCATCTCCTACGCCGCCCGCGCCGGGCCGCGCCTGCGCTGCCAGGAGGCCAGCACGTCAGCCCGCGCGAACAGCGGCCGGGCCTTCGAACCGTGGTTGGTCCACTGGTCTTCGTGCCTCCAGCGGCGCAGCGTTCCATTTGGGACAGTCAGCCACACCGAAAGCGACGCGAGATCCGACAGCGGCGTTCCGAGCGCGTCGCCCAGCATGTCCCAAAACGCGCGGGGCCAGCTCGTACCGCAGGCACGGCAGGTGATCCACTCGCCGCCCAGCCGGGCGCGCAGGCTCGCGCCGCATTTGCGGGTGGTGTCCTGGTCGCGCACCTTCACCGGGCAGGCCCCAACCGGGACGGAACGTTCCTGGAGGCCGAGCGCGCCGCGCAGCTGGTGGCGCAGCTGGCCGGCCTCGGCGCTCAGGTCCGCCACCCAGTACTGACGGGTGATCCAGTCCATCCACTTGATCAGGAAATGTGCTTCTCCCGCAACGGTTCGCTGGGCGAAGCCGAGCGTGATCGAGATGGCGTTGCGCGCTTCGGTGAGCTTGTCGAGGATGCCGACCGCCCACACCTGGTTCGCGGTGTGATCGAGCCATCCAGCCAGTAGCCCGCCCTCGCGGCGCACGGACTCAGTGATTTCGCGCGGGACCAGGCCGGTGTCCTCGCGGACGTTGTCCGCCCACGAGGCGAGCACGTCGAGCACGGGCAAGGGGTCGCCCTCGTCTTCCTGGCGGCTGCGCGGGTCGCTCATCGACAGCACGCCGTCCCGTGCTGGGGAGCGGGACCCGAATCCGGGACTCCCGCGTGTGGAGCCTTCCGTGACGCCCGGCAACAGTGCCTCGTCCAGCAGGGCGTACAGCTCGACGATTTCGAGCAGTGCGGTACGCAGTTCGGCGGCGCACGGGTCGCAGGTCAGGTAGCCGGACTGCGCGGGCCACGGGTCGCCACCGGGAGCACGGCAGCCGAGCACGCACAGCGTGATGGTGTTGGCAGTGGTGGTGATCATGCGGGGATCTCCTTGCGGGGCAACGTGTCTGCGGCCTGCTCGGCCTGGTCGTGCTGCTCGGCGGCCAGCTCGGTGCGGGAGGCGTGCACGCCCTTGCGCAGTTCGCGGTTCTCCGGGCGGCCCTTGCGGGCTGTTCCGGTGCGTCGGCACGGCATCCCGGCCGCCGCTCCGCATTCCAGTACCGGGCACGCCACGGTTAGGGCGGCGGTGTGCTCGTCAGGGCGCTTCCAGCCCATCGCGGCGCGGATCGCCGCCATGTGCGTGTTGGACGCGCGGGCCGCCTCGTCCGGATCGGGGCGCGCGGTGGACTCGGCTAGGACCCGCTCGTTCAGGACCAACCGGCGAGCGCGCCGGATGTGGCTGATGAGGTCGTGCGGCCTGGGCGCAACCGAGCTGAACTCGTTGTGCACGACCAACGCGGCCAGACACTCCGGCAGCGAGTAGCCGGTGAGCGATGCGCGCCACATCGCGACGGCCTCGTGACCGGCGCTGATGCGGTGACCAGCCGAGAGGATCATTCCGAGCAGGGTGGACACCTCGGCGCGCGTCATCTGCCGTGCCGCTTGCACGAGGCCGGTCATGCCGCCGCTCCCGAGAGCAGCACGCCCATCCCGGACGTTCCGCCGCCCGCTGCAGAACGGAGCAGGCGGCCCAGCTCGGTGTCGTCGCCGTCCTCCGTCGCGTAGTGGGCGGCGAGAGCGAACGCCGAGGCAACACGCTCATCGGAATTGCGCGGCGGCCTCGAGAACTCTGCGGCGTCGATCTGGGGTGCGCGCATCGCTTCGCCGACCAGCTCGGCGAGCAGCCCGACGCCGAGACGCTTCCCGGACCACAAGCGCAGGCCCGCCACGACGGCAGCGGCCCCGATGCCCTCGGCCAGCAGTGCGGCGACCTCGGTCACGAGCTTGTCGGCGACCTTCGCGGGCTGTCCGGGCAGGACCTCGGCGACGAGTCGCGCGGCGTCCTCGCGCGTAGGCGCGCTCTCGTGTGCGCGCGCGTCGCCGCCAACTGAGGAAGCACTCAACAGAACAGGAACAGAGCACCCCTTCCCCCCTCCCCCTACCCCCAGAGCCTTGCCTGAAGGGTTCGAGGAAGGGTTCCGGGCAGGGTTGTCCGAGCTGGTTGTGACGGTCTCGTGCGGGCGGAGCTCCGGCGCGGCGGCAGGCTGGACGTCGGCCTGGTCGACGTGCTCGACCAGCGCGGCGGCGGGCGCGGCGGCAGGTCGCGCCGGCCTCGTGGCCCGCCGCGCCACCGAAGCCGCGGAACCGGGCCGCGCGGCGGCCGTGCCCTTCGTGGCCTTCGCGCGGCGGCGCTCCTCCATCACAGCCTTGACGGCGGGCGGAAGGGTGGGCGCTCCGGCCAGCAGGGCGGCGGCGGTCATCTCCGGGGCCGGGCCGGTCACCTCAACCGGCAGACGGCGCAGCTCGGCGGCCAACGCCGTGCGCAGGACGGTCGAGGTGATCGCGAACGACTCACGCAACGCGGCGGCGAGCACCTGCGGTTGCTTCCAGATCCCATCACGGCGGATCAGCGACCGGACGAGGACTTCCTCCGCGTCCCGGTCGACGACGAGGAAGCGGCGGGCGTCCAGCTCGGCCAGCGCCGCCGACACCTCCTCGGCGGCGAACGGGAGCTTCTTCGTCCAACGGCGCAACCGCAGGGGCAACAGACCGGCGTAGGTCAGCTCACGCTGACTGAGCAGGAAGACGTAGAGCAGCATGGCGGGGCCGGACAGCGCGTTCCAATCGTCGTCGTCCTCCCAGATAGAGCATTCGATGCGGGCGTGGTCACGCGCCACGAGAAACGACCTCCTGTAGGGGGTTCACGGGCAGCCGCAAGCGCGCACGGATGCGCGCGGCGGTGTAGGTGGTCAGGCCGAGTCGGGTTGCGATCTCGGCATCGGGAAGGCTGCGGCGGTGCAGCCAGGTGACCGCGAGTTCGCGGGCACGGGTGGTCAGCTCGTCGGCGAGCAGGTCACCGCGCAGGCAGCGGCGGGCGTTCTCCGCGTCGGCGTGCAGCTCGGGTGTCACGACGCGGCGCGGGGAACGACTTCCTGTGGGCCGTCGTCTTCGCCGCGGCGCCCGCTGAGGCCGGCTGCGGCGCGCTCGGTCGCGGCGTCCTCGGCGTGCTCCAACGCGGTGACGTCGACCGCGTAGACCGGCTGGGGCTTGCCGCCGTTGCGGGCTTCGGTGTCCGAGCACCGCACGTACTGACCGGTGGGCCGTAGGAGCTTGACCGCGACGAGGCGTTGCACGGTTGCGCCCACCACGCCCGGCCGTACCCAGCTGGGCAGGTACGGACGCCAGCCGTTCGCGGTCGTGCGCCAGAGCGGATCGCTTCCGGCGTCGCGCAGGATCGCCGAGACGACCGCCTCGACGTGCTGGCGGTTGCTCGGGTCGATCACCATCAGCGAGCACACCGCCGCGACCACGTCATTGCGGCCGGGGCTCTGGGCGATCGCACGGCGGGCGATCGTGCGCACGGCCTGGTCCAGGTCGTGACGCGTCCACCAGATCTCTTCCGGGTCCGCGCACAACGGGTGCACGCCCCGGCCTGAGACATCGTTGAGCGAGTACCCGCACACCCGGCACAGCCGGGCCGTGTGGGCGAACTGCACGCGGCGGCTCACGATGCCTTCCTCATCCGCACGAATCGCCGCGTCTCGACGATGTCGAGGCACTGTTCGTAGACGTCGGGGAAGTTCTTCTTCAGGATCGCCTGGTCCAAGACGATCGACGTGACGCGCTTGTAGGTGACGACCGGGACGCTGGCCACGGTGCCAAGCTCGGTCTTGCCCAACGCGTCCTTGATCTTCTTGTGCAACGCCTTGCGCGCGGCGTTGAGCTTCGAGAGCTGGTCGTCCACCTGGTCGAGCAACACCAGTTCGGCGGCCAGCTCGTCCAGCGAGGTAGAGGGACCGTCCAGTTCGGACGGGACGGACGTGGTTGCGTTCTGTGACTTGGACATGGGACGGCCGCCCCCTCGACGGCCGGGAACTGCTCGGGAAACGGGGACTCGGCGAATCGCGTCGCCGGACACCACGCCTCGGTGTCCGGCGCGGCCTCTCCCGGCAATCCAGCGAGCCAGCAGGGCCAACGCGTGCGTGGTCGTTCTTCGAGCAGCGCGAATACAGCGCATGTCGCCCCCCAGGGAACAGACGCTCAGGTCACCCGGTTGGGCGACGAGGTCAGTGACGTTCGGTAACTCCACCTTGATCACGCGGCGCGCGGGTGTCAAGTTATTACGCCAAACTTGTGCAAACGCCGTATTTCTTCCACTCACTGGAAGTTCATGGAACGATCCGACTTCGGTCGGTCGCGCACGTGCGGCAGATGGGGCAAGATCCACCCCGAACGGGGCCGAATGATCATCTTGTCCGGCCCGCGCACGACGGACGCCACCAGCGATGACGCGGATGGCGTTCAAGGGAGATCGCATGGCAGCAGACGTGACCGAGGACGCCACAGCACTACCCGGTGACAAACCGGAACGGCCCTCAGCGGTTCTCGCGATGGTCAACAGCGCACTCGCCAGACTCAGGGCGGACGATCCGGCTCTCACCAACATCGCCGAGCTTGAGCGACGGCGCGGCCTGCCCAAAGGCGCTCTCGCGAGCCCTCTCAAACCCACAAACCTGGGCCGCGTGCCGCGCCAGCCGACCATCCGGACCATGGCCGCCGCGCTGAACCTCAACCCCGCCGAGCTGGGCCAGGCGTTCATGGTCGACTACATGGGCGACGGTGACGAAAAGACCGTCCACCAACAGCGCGCCGCCGACCTCATCGGCGAACTCTCAACGCCCTTGCAACGCCTCGGCATCCGGCAGCTCGAACTCCTCGTCGACCACCACCGCGCCTGCGAGGCCGCCACCCTGTCTCCGGGTGCCAACGAGTCCGCCGCCTCGTCCTGAACCGCGTCTCTACGTGGTCCGGCTGAGCCGTCTACGTGTAAACCCGTAGGCAACCGCACAGAGCACCGAACGTCTCCGTGTAAACACTTATGTCGCAGATCTCCACGTAGATGAGGGTGTCTGGGTGGCGCGACACCCCCGTTGCACGGTTGAGTAGTTGAAGACAAAACGACATGATCGAACATGGTGCCGCCGCACGCCCTGGGGAGGGAGCGCGCGGCCCAAGCGGCAACGCCCGGCGCACCGCGCGCCATCTGGGGGGCGTTCGCGGAGAGGAAGCCGTGGACAGACAGGCAGAGAACGAGTTCGTCGAAGTCGTGGACGGCCAGACCGTCGACATCGCACTACAGGACAGCGCAGACGGCATGGTCGCCGTCCACTTCCGCCCTGGGCTGATCCTCACGCCCAAGCTTGCGGCAGTCATCAGCCGCGCCTACCACGACAGCAAGAATCCCGGCATCGTGCGCCCCCGCAACGAGGACGAACAGCCGCCGGACGCCTGCGCCGGTTGAGCGTGGCGATCCGTGGGGGCGCCTCACGCCGGCCTCTGGACGCGCCGCGCGGCGTGACCCACATGGCGGTCTGCGGCGGGGATTGACCAAGATGGTGGTCATGAGCGTGGACAAGAGCGTGCTTCTTCTTGGCGGGTCCTGGTTCTTTGGTGTCCACCTCGCCGAGGAGGCTCAGGAACAGGGGGCCGAGGTGACGACGTTCCGGCGCGGCATCTCGGGGCGAGACGTTGACGGCGTCCGCACGGTGCGTGGCGACAAGACGAACCCCGATGACCTGAAGCGTCTAGCGGCGCACGGGCCTTGGGACCTCGTCGTGGACTCGATCGGGTTCGTGCCGCGTGAGGTCCTGGCGATGGCACGTGCACTTGAACCTGTGGCCAACCGGTATGTGTTCATCTCATCGGTTTCGGCATACGAGGGTTGGCCGACCGAACCTCTGACCGAGGCGTCCGCCGTGCTGGAGTGCCCAGCTGACGCTGGCCCGGACTACGGGGTCGACCGCGACCCCGGCCCCACGAAGTACGGCTTCACGAAGGCGGGATGCGAACGCGCCGTGTTGCAGACTTTCGGCACTGACCGCACAACCATCATCCGGCCCGGCGTCATCCTCGGACCCCACGAGTACGTCGGTCGGCTGCCGTGGTGGTTGCGCAGGTTCGAGCGAGGCGGGCGGGTGCTTGCCCCTGGCAACCCGGACCGTTCGATTCAACCGATTGACGTTCGCGACGTCGCCGCGTTCGCCTTGCACTGTGGAACGGCGGCGGTTTCGGGAACGTTCAATGCCACAGGCACGGGCGAGGCGACCTTCGGAACGTTCCTGCGCGCATGTGCGGATGTCACGAAATCAGCGGCCGCGGTCTCGTGGGCGGACGAGGAATTCCTTGTGCAGCAAGGGGTTCGCCAGTGGGAAGAACTGCCGTTGTGGCGGACCTATGCCGGTGCTTGGGACGTCGACGCCACCAACGCACGCGCTCATGGTCTCGTCACCAGGCCACTTGAGGAGACCGTGCGGGATACCTGGCAATGGTTGAACACGGGCCACATGATCGAGCACGAGCGCGCGGCCGAACTCGGTATTGCGCCCGAGCGTGAACAGCAGATCCTTCGGGCATGGGACGACTACCGAAAGTCGTCTCCAGTGCCGATCGAGAGCTGATCCGTTCGCTCTTGTACCTGAGTGGTGAAAACGGCGATCTGCTCTGTGATTCGCCCCGCCTCCAACGCGCCCATGAACCTGCGGGCGCCGAGGAGGCGTCCCAGGTTGCTGAGACGGCGGTTTAGGGCCTCCGTCCGCCGCTGAGGTTCGAGGTCGAAAACCGGCAACAGAGCGTCCTCGGCACCGGCAAGGTCGCCCTTTTGGGTGCGAGCCATGCTGAGGTCGATGGTCGCTCCGAGTGCGCCTGCGCCCCACCGCTCGGACTCCGGCGCTGCAGCGAACAGGTCCAGTGCGTCCAAGGCGGCGGTCTCACCACGCTCCCCATCTCCCAGCGCTACATAGGACGCGCCAGCGCAGAGAGCATGTCGAGAGCGGTCAAAGCCGAGTTCGCCCCCGACGCGGTCCAGGAACTCATCGCCCCCAGCCCGTTCGAGTTCTTCGGCGGCGCGGCCGAGTGCCGTTATCACCTCTCCACGCGCGCCGATGAGAGCCAGCGCTCGTGCCCGCACGGAGTGGAGGCGCGCTCGCGCGGTTCCAACCGGTGCCCACTCAAGAGCCTCTGTGGCGATCCGCACCGCTTCGTGCGGATCGCCGCTCCAGAGGTTGATGGTCACCTCTTGGGCGCGAAGCCAGGCGGAGAGCGAAAGTTCCTCGATGTTCTCCGCGTACAGATCAGCGGAGTTCAGGAAGCTTCGTGCGACATCGTCAGCGCCAAGGTCCCAAGCCACTACAGACAGCAGGCCGTTCGTCTGTCCTGCCAAGAGGAAGAGTTCGGCTTTCTGCTTCAGCTTCTCTGTCAGTGTGATCTGCTCGTGCACGTTGTCGCGAAGGTGAACGAGTTCGGCAAACATCTCCTCAGGTGGAGTGACCATGTACCGCCGAGCGGCACTGCGTGCATCCGAGTGCAGGTTCTTCAACGTGCGAGGGTTCACCACCGCTGCCGCCTTCAACGCCCGGCTGGACGATTCACGACCAGCTGTCACAAGGAACTCCCTAGCTGAACTTCTCCGATACACCGGACTGGAACCGGACGGCGGCCCGAAAAGTTGCTCGATCGGCTCGCCAAACCACGCGACGAGGACTCGGCAGGTAGCTGGCAAAGGCAATCCGCTCGTTCCCGTGTACCACCGTTTGAGCGTGGCTTCGGTGAGACTCGTCTTCTCGCCCAGCTCTTTCGCCTTGGCGATAAATAGCCCTACGAAGTCGGCCTTGCTGAGATGCTTCTCCTGCGCCAACTGTCCGAGCCGCGTGCGCGGCGGCGGTAGTGCCATCGGCCGGTCCTCCGTTCCGTCTCTAGCGTAGATGCTGGCAGTAGGCAGGCAGTCACACCAGGGGCGTCGTGCACCCCTGATGAGCCCCAGATGAGCCCCCCGTGATCTCCTCCTGTGCCCTCGATCATGACGATCGTGAAGGCATGACCACAGTTATGACCTGCGCCAGACCTGGCGGGACCTAGCGCGGAGGTCTCGCCATGAATGGGGGCAGCGCCGAGCGTTCAGAGCCGCGTAGTTGCGTGCTCCGCTCGTCGTCGTCCTTGGCGGCAGCCGGAATAGCACCCCTCAATCGCGATTCTGGCTGCCGCCGTCGTATCCGTCCGCTTTGTCAACCTCCGGTTCTACTTCAACAGGTAGGTAGTTCCATGTCGCCCCCCAGTGAGATTTTGACGGCGCTCGATCACGGGATCGGCGTATACGGCCGCGCAAGCGATTCCGACAGGAGGGCGGCAGAGAAGCGGATTGCCACAGAAAGTAGAACGTTGGGTGCGTGTCAGCGCGCAAACGGACCGGCTGGACTCGGTCTGGTTGCCGCCTTGCTGATGGAACTGTTCGGCGCCCTATTCGCAATGGGTGGCGCAACCGTGCTCGGCTTGATCCTGCTGGGCATCGGTTTCGCCGTTGCGTGGAGCAGCGGAATGGCTGCGTGGCTCTCCTGCCGCGACGTGGCGGAGGGCGCCGCAGGCGCACTTATTCCGATGCCACGGGTCAGCGAGAACGCGGCGGACAGCACCAGCCGGCCGAGGCGCACGACTCGCCGCGGAGACGACGAGGTGTCCGCAGGTGGCTGACGGCGTTGGGTACGGCAACCTGTGGACGGGCGACAGTGACTCGGAAGGATTCCGAGAGCTTGCCAACGTGTCCACCTTGTTTGGCCGGTACGTTCAGTCCCACCTCCTTTGGGTGCAGGACGACCCACGCCAGGGTTGGGCCGCGAAGGACGAACGCGCGCTAGGCAAAGACCTCGTCCGCATTGGCCGGGCCATGCAGGAGAACGCAGATGACCGGTCAACAGCTATGCAGGTGTATGGCCCGGATGTCTTGCACTTTCTCGCAGATCTCAACCCAGACGAACGTGTTGCGCTTGACGAGATCGCCACGAGAATCAACGGCGCCACGTTCGCCGTAGAGATGGCCGTGAACGACCTTGTCCGTGCAGGAGCGATCGACGCGTGGCGCGGAACGTTCAGGCCAAAGCAGCCATTGCCTCCCACGTTGTTCGCTATCACGCCGAAGGGCCGCGAACTGGTAGGAGGCGAAGCACCCAGCAAAGAGGAAAACGGGCCGCGCCTCGTCGAGCCATCTACTCAACGCCCGGCGATAGGCGCTGGTGACAGTGCGCAGCAGTAGACCGCCGCCGTTCGAAGAAGAAGAGCTAGGCCTAGCTCTTCTTCTGATGTGGCAGGACCCCACGCGTGCGTGGCATCCCGCTGATGACCTGTTTCCGAACCTCGCTCCGACGTCGCTGGCCTCGGTCCAGAACATCGTGGGCTACCTGTACCTACGGCGGTTCGTCGATGCCGTCCCAGACAGGCAACGTGTCGCCTACCGGTTCACAGAGCACGGATATCTAAGAGCAAGCGAACTACTGGCCAACCTGGCGAGGAAGTCTCAAGCGCTGCGCGATCGCCTCGTTGACGCCGGGTTTGTACCGCCTGGGCCCATCAGCCAACAGTCATTTTCTCTACACGACAAGGAGAAGTGAGTTTGCCCGGAGCACATCGAAGGACGTTACTAGGCCGAAGACCTGAGCAGCGCGGCCCTCAGCACTACCAGGGGGAAGTTGGCCCCAACGAGCTGGCCTTCCGGGTGAAGGTCATCTACCGGTGCCCTAAAGATCACGACTTCTATGTGATGCTCGCTGCTGACGCTGAATCACCAGCGAGATGGGAATGCGCCACCCATGGGGTTGAAGCCGACCATGCTGTTGCACCTCAACCGGAGAAGTGGCAGAAGCCGCCCCGCACTCACTGGGACATGCTGATCGAGCGCCGCAGTATCCCTGAGCTCGAAGAGCTTCTGAACGAACGATTGGACGCCTTGCGCGCATCGCGCTCGGTAGCGACCTGAGGTTCAGCTCCTCCGCGTGGGTGGTCCTTTAACTCGTCGGGGCGAATGTTCCGCTTCTGGACCACACCCATAGGAGAACGAGTGAGCCGATCAGTTAGTGCTGATCAGCGGCACCCGGATGCGCTGGTGTGCCGTGCCACGATCGAGAACCAAGGATGAGGGGGACGAGTGGCGACTAAGACCGGCAGTGGTCTTGGGGGCTTGATCCTGGTGGGTGCTCTGGTTGCGCTGGTGGCGACAGAGCCGGGACAGCAGATCCTGAAGGACCTGGGGGTGACCGGCGAGGCGGCTCCAGCGGACATGCTGGTCCCTCCGGATCAGGTAGACCGCGTCAAGGAGTGCACGCCTGAGGTCCTCACGAAGGACAAGCGATGCAAGAACCTTGCAGTCCTTCCGGTGGACGCCGCGAGGATGCCGAACATTGCGCTCCACACGAAGCTGGCGTGGGCGGCTGGGCATCCTGCCCTGTTGCACCGTGGCGAGGTTGGCAGCGGAACAGCAAACCGAGCGCTGGCGTGCACGGCAGCGGTCAAGGCTCAGTACAAGCCGAA
Source organism: Lentzea aerocolonigenes (assembly GCF_000955955.1). Taxonomy (GTDB): domain Bacteria; phylum Actinomycetota; class Actinomycetes; order Mycobacteriales; family Pseudonocardiaceae; genus Lentzea; species Lentzea aerocolonigenes_A. The sequence goes on along the minus strand of NZ_JYJG01000172.1, from coordinate 29,973 downwards.
CTCATGCGACGAGTACCCGCACGCGTCATCTCAGGAAGGCGGAGCGAACGCAAGTACCGCTGGTGTGCCAGCAGGCGAGCAGCGAATCCAAGGGGGCATCGTCAACGCAACGTACTCAACGAACAACCTGCAACCTGGTGATGAGTTCCTAGTCGTCATACTCAACACGGCCAAGATCCCAGCCGAGTACGCAAAGGGGTAACTGTGCTCATCGCCCGAGTGCCTGTCATTCCAGGCATGTCACAGATCGTCATCGGCGACCGGCGGCCCGGCCGGGACAACCTGCCGGAGTGGGACGACGACTCAAACGCCAAGGGGATCGCTGTCTCGGCCGGTGCCGTCTGCATCGCAACTGCGGACCGCGCTGATTTCGTGTTTGTCGACTTCCGGAACGACGAACCGTCGTCGACCGAACCGACATGGTTCGAAGGAAAAATGCAACTCGGTGCAATCAGCGCAGCACCGCCCGACGACGTTCCCGCTTCCGTGCTTTGGTTGCCAGGTGACACCGCCTGGCGGGTCGTGATCACTGGCGACAGCGCTGAGCAGGAGGACCTTCGGCACGTCACTGTGTACCTCCCTGAACTGGCAGACGCGAGGTACCCCGACGGCCCTTGGACGCGGGACTAGTTACAGAATGTGATCTTTGCCCCAGCGGGCGACCGTGGCTGAAATGCCGGGTGCGCAGTGTCGCGGATCTTCTCCGGGACAAAGCACCCGGCATTTTGCGTCCGTTTCGCTCGTCGCTGACGTCCAGCAGCCACGATTAGGCTGCGCTGACCAGCGGATATGCATTAACAGGGTGAGCGAACTTGACGAACGAACGGTTCTCCTGCATCAACAGCACGACGTGCTTGATCGCGCGCAACCCTCCCGTGCGGGGCTCGCGGGCCAACGCGGCGTACACCGACGGCGGCAGCAGCGTGCCGGCTCCAGCAGCAGCGACGGCAGCCATGAACCCACGACGAGAGAGCGACATAGAAGGAGTTTCTAGTCTCAGCACGTGTCGCGGAACCGACCCACGTATGAACAAAGGCCCCGGACGCACCGGAGCCTTGTTCACACTCACAGTCAGGGCGCGGCGATTGCGGCAGCCACGCTGGCCCGAGCGTCCAGCAGCCCCTTACCGCACTGAGCGGCAGGCGGCAGCGCTTTTGCCTTCAGGTGCAACAACACCTGCGCGGGCGTCAGCAGCGGCTTGGCGTGTTGCACCCGTGCGTGCTGCATCAGCGCCACCACACCGGCGACGTGCGGGGTCGCCATCGACGTGCCCTGGTAGTGCTTGTAGATCGACCCGGCCGGTACGGTCGCGCCGGCATTCATCGTCGACAACACACCGTTCGCCACCACGGGAGACGTCTCGCCGCCCGGCGCGCAGATCTCGACCGAGGCACCGAAGTTCGAGTACGACGCCCGGTTGGCCTGCCGGTCGGTGGCACCCGTGGTGATCACACCCGCGCAGTTGGCCGGAGTGGCCCCGGAGGCGTTCACGGCGTCGTTGCCCGCAGCCACGACGACGGTCGCACCGTGCACGTTGCGTGCTGTGTTGATCGCGTTCTGCAACGTCACCGGGCAGGACGCCGACGGACCGCCGAGCGACAGGTTGAGCGTCCTGGCCGGGAACGCGTTGGCCGGAACTCCCGGCACCGCGCCACCTGCCGCCCACACGATCGCCGCCGCGATGTCGGCGATGGTGCCGCCGCACATGCCGAGCACGCGCACCGGTACGACCTTGGCCGACGGCGCGACGCCCGTGCCACCGGTCGCGTTGTTGCGCAACGCGGCCACGGTGCCCGCGACGTGCAGCCCGTGCCAGCTCGACGGCCGCGCGGGACCGCACGTGCCGGTCGTCCAGTCGCCCTGGTCCATCGGGTTGGCGTCGCGGCCGTTGCCGTCCCGCGCGGTAGCGGCGTTGCTGATGAAGTCGTAGCCACCGACGTAGTTCGCGTTCATGTCAGGATGCGCCGTGCGGCCGGTGTCGATCACCGCGACCCGCTGGCCCAGGCCGGACGGTCCCTGGTCCCAGGCGGGCGACAGGCCGATGCCGCCGACCGCCTCCCAGTAGTGCCACTGCTGCGGCCACAGCGGGTCGTTCGGCACGGCCGTCGCCTGGAGCACGATGTTCGGCTCGGCGTACTCGACGTCACCGCGCGCCAGCAGCACTCTGATCGACTCCGCGGCGTCCCTCGACGCCAGCACCTCCGCGCCGTCCGACGAGTCCGCGACGGCACGAGTGCGCGACTTCTCCAACGCGTCACCCCGCGAGGCACCCTCGCGGAACTTGACGATGATCTCCTGCTCTGGCTCCTCGTCCTGCGCCACCGCGCTCAGCGGCGTCACCGTCAGCGCCATCACGGCGCCCAGCAGGGCTGCGATGCCGGCTCTCATGATCTCCCCTTCCCACGAACTGACGGCGAGAAGGAGAAACCGGCGCGGTTGTGGCCCGGATGCGGCCGCCACAACAGATCCACAACAGGACCCGCGTACCCACGTGCACACCAACTTCGAGGGGGCCGACATGCTTCAGCTCGTCGTCGCGGCAGCACTCGCCGCGTCAGGAACCGCCGCCGCACCGGAGCCCGCGACGACGGCGCGGGTCGAGGCCGGCAGGCTCGTCATCAGCGGGGCGCCCGCGCGCGCCAGCCAGATCCACGTCGACGGCACCACCATCAGCGATGCCGGCACAATGCGGGCGGGCACCGGCTGCACGCGCCTGTCGGCCTCACGAGTCCAGTGCGCGCAGGCCACGAAGATCGTCATCTACCTGGGCGACCGCGACGACACGGTCCTCTACGACAGCGCGGTGCCCACCGAACAGCACGGCGGCGACGGCAACGACTCGCTGCACGGCGGCTCCGGCGCGGACGTCCTCGAAGGCGGAGACGGCGACGACACGATCACCGGCGGCCTGGGCCCGGACAGCGTCTACGGCGGCGACGGCGACGACGTGCTGGACGAGCCGTCCACTGACGCGGGAGGCAACTTCCTGCAGGGTGGCTACGGCAACGACAAGATCGACGGCGCCAAGGCGAACATGCGCGACCGGGCGGACTTCAGCGACCACGCAGAAGGCATGACGATCGACCTCGCCGCAGGCACGGCCACCCGCCCCGGCGAACTCGACGAGCTCAAGAACGTGCAGGACGTCAACGGCACCCAAGGCGACGACACGTTGTCCGGCAACGCCTGGCCCAACCGGATGGCAGGGCTCGGCGGCAACGACACGTGCACGCAGGGTCCCTTCGACCAGTGCTTGCCGTGACGTGTGTATCAAGGCCCGAAGTCGAAACTCCGCTGATGCGTGGAGCCATTAGACGTCCGCCTGCTCGGGCCCCTCGAAGTCACCGGGCCAGGCGGCGTGCTGCGCCTCGCCGGCACGCGCCAGCGCTCCCTCCTGGCGCTGCTGGCGTTGCGCGCACCCTCGGTGCTCCCCGCAACGCACCTGATCGACGCGTTGTGGGGCACCGAGCCTCCACTGACGGCCCTGCGCACTCTTCACAGCCACATCGCGCGCGTCCGTAGCGCATTGGCGGCCATCGGCCTGACGGACGTCCTCGTCACGACGAGCGCCGGATACGCACTCCGCATCGACCCATCGCACGTTGATGTCACACGCTTCGAGCGCTCCCCCTCACCCCGTGCGGCACTGGCGTTGTGGCGCGGCGACCCCCTGATCGACTGCGAAGTCTTCGAATGGGCGTCCGCCGAGATCACCCGCCTGCACGAAGCCCGCCTCGCCACCGAGGAAGCCCTGGCACAGCAGGAAATCAGCCGAGGCGCCTGCGCAACGGCGGCCGCGTCGCTCGAACGGCTCGTCGTCAGCCACCCGCTCAGAGAACGCTTCTGGGAACTCCTCGCCGATGCACAACTACGTGGCGGCCGACGCGCAGACGCACTGAGCACGGTCCGCCGAGCCCGCAACGTCCTCGTGGAAGAGCTCGGCGTCGACCCCGGCCCAGGCCTGCGCGCCATCGAGGCCGAGGCGCTGGCGTGCCCGCCTCCCGACGCCAGGACAGGTCTCATCGGACGCCAGCGCGAAACCCTGGACGTCATGCGGCTGCTGGAGAAGACCCGGCTCGTCACACTCACCGGCCCGGCGGGCTGCGGCAAGTCCCGGCTGGCCCAGCACGTGACCCCACTGTCCACAGTGGTCGATCTGACCTCCGCCGCGAACGCGGAGGACGCCGTCGCCGCGGCGTTCGGCATCACCACCCGCGAACTCGGCTCACTCGGCAACACCCTGGTGCTGCTGGACAACTGCGAACGCCTCACCGCGAACTGCGCGGCGTTCGTCGAACGACACCCACGGCTCCGAGTCCTCGCCACCAGCCGCGAACCCCTGAACGTGCCGGGCGAAACCGTCTACCCGATCCCTCCCCTGGCCGTGCCCGATCCGGACGTCCCGCGCTCCCTCACCGAACTCGCTGCCTACGACGCCGTACGACTGTTCCTGGACCGCGCCGCCCACACGTACACCGACGCCGATGCCCCCGCGATCGCGCAGCTCTGCGCCGCTCTGGACGGCCTGCCGCTGGCCCTGGAACTGGCCGCCGCCCGCACGTCCGTCCTGACACCAGCCCAGATCGTGCGGCGCCTGCGCGACCGCTTCGGCCTGCTCGGCCCGTTGCGAGCCGCCATCGCGTGGAGCCACGACCTGCTGACGTCCTCGGAACGCACGCTGTTCGCCGACCTCGCGGTGTGCGCGGGCGGCTTCCCGGCAGACCTGGTCGAAGCACTCGCCAGCACGCTCGACGCGTTGACCGGCCTGGTCACGAAATCCCTCGTCCGCGTGTCCCGCGTCGCCGGCGAAACCCGTTTCTCCATGCTGGAGACCGTCCACGCCTTCGCCCTCGAACAACCCACGGAGGCCCACGCCCGCGCCGCCGGCTTCTTCCTGCGCCTGGCCGAACGAGCCGAGGCCGACCCGACCGGCACGCTGCTGAGCGAACTGCGCGTCGAACACGCCAACCTCCAGCGCACCATGGACTTCTTCACGCAGATCGGCGACACCGGCAAGATCCTGCGCCTGGTGGTCGCCCTGAACCGCTACTGGCACCGCACCGGCAACTACGCCGAGGGCCGCCAGTGGCTCACCATCGCGCTGCGCGGCTCAGGCCCGTTGCGCGGCAAGGCTTTGGCCTCAGCGGCCGCCCTGGCGCTGCTCGAATGCGACTACCGCGAGGCCGTCCGCTACGCCCGAGACGGCCTGGAAGCCGACCCGTCCCAGGCCGGCCGCCTGCACCGGCTGCTCGGCTCCGTCGCCCGCGAACGCGGCCACTACGAAGCCGCCCTGCACCACTACCAGGAAGCCGCGCGCGCTTCGGAGACCCCGCTGAACGCCGCCTACGCCCGCCAACTCGCCGGTGCCACGTCCTGGCTCGCCGGTGACTTCGACGTCGCAGAGGCCGCTCTTCAAGCATCACTGAAGTCACTGCGAGAACTCGGCGACAGACGCGGCGCCACCTCCTCACTCGCCTACCTGGGCGCCGTCGCCTGGTACCGGGGTGACTCCACGCAGGCCCGCCGGCTCCTCGACGAAGCGCTGGACACGTTCGGCGAGCTGGAGTTCAAGGAGGGCATCGCCTGGGCCCTCAACCTGCTCGGCGTCGTCGAACAGGGCACCGGCAACCCCGTCACGGCCCGCTCGTTGCTGGAACGCAGCCTCACCCTGCACCGCGAGCTGGGCGACCGCTGGCGGGAGGCGAGCGTGCTGGAGGCGCTGGGCGACGTCACCCACGACCGGTCGCTGCGTCTGCGGGCAGCGGCGATCCGGGATGCCATCGGCGCGCCGGTTCCGGCCGTGGAACGCGGAACGACCCGCCTCCCCGAGGGGAAACGGGTCGTTCCGGCCTAGGAAATTCAGGCGCCGGCGGCGTTGCGCAGGGCGTCGGCGCGGTCCGTCGACTCCCACGGCAGGTCGACGTCGGTGCGGCCGAAGTGACCGTACGCGGCCGTCGGGGCGTAGATCGGGCGCAGCAGGTCGAGGTCGCGGATGATTGCGGCGGGCCGGAGGTCGAACACCTCGGTGATGGCCTGCTGGATCTTCTGCGGGTCGACGGTCTCGGTACCGAAGGTCTCGACGAACAGACCCACCGGCGCGGCCTTGCCGATCGCGTAGGCGACCTGGACCTCGACGCGGGTGGCGAGGCCTGCCGCGACGGTGTTCTTGGCGACCCAGCGCATGGCGTACGCGGCGGAGCGGTCGACCTTCGACGGGTCCTTGCCGGAGAACGCGCCGCCACCGTGACGGGCCATGCCGCCGTAGGTGTCGACGATGATCTTGCGGCCGGTCAGGCCCGCGTCACCCATGGGGCCGCCGATGACGAAGCGGCCGGTCGGGTTCGTGAGCAGGCGGACGTCGGTGGTGTCGAGGCCCAGCGCGTCGATCTCGGGCGCGACGACGTGCGTGCGGAGGTCGACGCCGAGGAGCTTCTCGAGGTCGATGCCGTCGGCGTGCTGCGTCGAGATGACGACCGTGTCCAGCCGAACCGGCTGGTCGCCCGCGTACTCGATGGTGACCTGGGTCTTGCCGTCCGGGCGCAGGTACGGAACGGTGCCGTCCTTGCGGACCGCGGTCAGGCGGCGCGAGAGGCGGTGCGCGAGGGCGATCGGCAGCGGCATGAGCTCGGGCGTGTCGGTGCACGCGTAGCCGAACATCAGGCCCTGGTCGCCGGCGCCCTGCTTGTCGATCTCGTCGGCCGCACCCTCGACGCGGTTCTCGAACGCGGTGTCGACGCCCTGGGCGATGTCCGGGGACTGCGCGCCGATCGCGACGTTGACGCCGCACGAGTGGCCGTCGAAGCCCTTCGCGGACGAGTCGTAGCCGATCTCCAGGATCTTCTCGCGGACGATCGTCGGGATGTCCGCGTAAGCCTCGGTGGTGACCTCACCCGCGACGTGGACCTGGCCCGTGGTGACCATCGTCTCCACGGCGACGCGGGAGCGCGGGTCCTTGGCGAGCAACGCGTCCAGGATCGAGTCGCTGATCGCGTCGCAGATCTTGTCCGGGTGTCCCTCGGTCACCGACTCACTGGTGAACAGCCTGCTGCTGTGCTGGCTCACGGACACTCCTTATTCGCTGTCATGACGTCCCGAAAAGCTTACTGAGGTTCAGTGGAGCGGGCGGTAACTGCGTCCCACACCACGGACGCCAGTTGTGCTTTCGATCCATGTGGTATAGGAGTCTCGCTTCCGTCGGCTGAGAGCAGCCAACCGGCGTTGTTCTCCTGCTCGAACGCCAAGCCGGCGCCGACCGCGTTCACCACGAGCAGGTCGCAGCCCTTGCGCCGGAGCTTGGCCCGGCCGTAGTCGAGCACCGAGGTCGTGTCGTCGCCCGTCTCCGCGGCGAAACCGACGATCAGCTGACCCTCCCGACGTGCGGAAACGAGTTCCACGAGGATGTCGGGGTTCTTGGTCAGGGTGATCGGGTCGGGGTCGGCGGAAGTCTTCTTGATCTTGTGCCCGGTGAGCGATGTGGGGCGGAAGTCGGCCACCGCGGCGGCCATCACGATCACGTCCGCGTCGGCCGCGACCTTGTGCATGGCGTCTTTGAGCTCCACCGCGGAGCCGACCCGGATCAGGTCCACGCCGGCGGGGGTCGCGAGGTCGGCGGTGTTGCCCGCGACCAGCGTCACCCTGGCGCCGCGCTGGGCCGCGACCCGTGCGAGCGCATAGCCCTGCTTGCCGGACGAGCGGTTGCCGATGAACCGGACCGGGTCGAGGGGTTCGCGCGTACCGCCGGCGGAGATCGCGACGTGCACGCCTTCCAGTGTCCGCTCCAGCGCGTCGCGGCGCACCAGCAGCAACCGGGCGAGCTCGACGATCTCGGCGGGGTCGGACAGACGGCCCTTGCCGGTGTCCTTGCCGGTCAGGCGGCCGGACGCGGGCTCGGCGACGATGACACCCCTGCTGCGCAGCAGCTGGACGTTGTGCTGGGTGGCCGGGTGCTCCCACATCTCGGTGTGCATCGCCGGGATCAGCAGAACGGGGCAGCGCGCGGTCAGCAGGGTGTTCGTCAGGAGATCGTCCGCGAGGCCGTGGGCGGCCTTCGCGATGATGTTCGCCGTCGCGGGGGCCACCACGACGAGGTCGGCGTTCTGCCCGAGCTTGACGTGCGGGACCTCGTGCACGTCGTCGAACGGGTCCGCGGTCACGACCTGGCCGGACAGCGCCTCGAACGTGGCGGCTCCCACGAACTTGAGCGCGCCCTCGGTGGGGACGACCCGCACGGAGTGACCGGATTCGGTCAGCCGGCGCAAAACCTCACAGGCCTTGTACGCGGCGATGCCCCCACCAACCCCAAGGATGACCTTGGGCTTAACGGGGGCATCAGCAACGTCATGCGAAGCGGGATTCAAGGACTCTCCTGTGAGCAACGACCGGCGAGGTCACGCCTCACATCGGAGGAACCCCGCTGGGGGTCCGGGGGCTTGCCCCCGGCGTGGGGTGTGGGGGCTCGGCCCCCACAAGACACTAGAAGGCGACATCGGTCTGCGCTTTCCGCAGACAGACCCCTCCCAGAGCCTTCTACTCGCCCTCGGTGTGCTCGAGGAGACCAGCGTGGATCTCCCGGAGAGCGATGGAGAGGGGCTTCTCACGCGGGCCCGGCTCGACGAGCGGGCCGACGTACTCGAGCAGGCCCTCGCCGAGCTGCGCGTAGTAGTCGTTGATCTGGCGGGCACGCTTCGCTGCGTAGATCACCAACGCGTACTTCGAGCTCACCTGCTCAAGCAGGTCGTCGATCGGCGGGTTGGTGATGCCCTCCGGAGAACCGGTCAGATGACCGAGCTCGGTGTGGGTGATCACTCTCAAACTCCTGAGATTCGTGGTCCGACCATCAAGGATAGCAAGTCGGCCGCGGCCGACTGCACGTCGGCGTTCACGACGACCTCGTCGAACTCCTTTTCGGCCGCCATCTCCTCGCGGGCGATCTCGAGTCGGCGTTCGACGACGTCCGGATGTTCGGTGCCTCTGCCGGTCAGCCGGTCCACCAGGTGCTCCCAGGACGGGGGCATCAGGATGACCAGCTGAGCGTCCGGCATTGCCACGCGGACCTGCCGCGCGCCCTGCAGCTCGATCTCCAGCAGGGCGGGGCGGCCGGCGGCCAGAGCTTCTTCGACGGGCCTGCGAGGGGTTCCGTAGCGGTTGCCCGCGAAGTCGGCGTGTTCGAGGAACTCGCCCGCGTCGACCATCTGCTGGAACTTCTCGTGGTCCACGAAGTGGTAGTGCACTCCGTCGACCTCGCCCGGCCTCGGCTTCCTGGTGGTCGCCGAGACGGAAAAGTAGACATCGGGTTGCTGCCTGCGCAGCTCCGCCAGGACGCTGGATTTACCGACGCCCGACGGCCCGGACAAGACGGTGAGGCGGGGGCGGGCAGAACCCGCCCCCGCCTCGGTGCCAATCACTCTCCGCTGAACTCGGAGAGCAGGGCCTTGCGCTGACGGTCACCAAGACCGCGCAGGCGACGGCTGGGAGCGATCTCGAGGCGCTCCATGATCTGCTGCGCGCGAACCTTGCCGACGCCCGGGAGGGCCTCGAGCAGCGCGGACACCTTCATCTTGCCCAGGACCTCGTCGCTCTCGGCGGCCTTGAGCACGTCCGTCAGGGTCGTGCCGCCGCGCTTGAGGCGCTCCTTGAGCTCAGCCCGAGCGCGACGAGCGGCAGCAGCCTTCTCCAGCGCTGCGGCTCGCTGCTCCTCGGTAAGCTGGGGAAGAGCCACGATTTCCTCCGTGGTGTGGATTCTTTTCGGATCGGTGCCGCGACCGTACAAGCCGCAATTGCCTGGGGACAACGTGACCCAGTCAGGTAAATCTTCAGCGGCCTTGAGTGATGCGGCGGGTGGTAGTAGTACCAACACCCTCCGGCGGCCTGATCACTGCCTCCGGCAACTCGTCGCCCACGTTACGTGTGCTATGAGGCCGGTGACCAGCGGGGCAGCCGGTGGCGTGGACCCTACCAACACATGTTTCCCCAGGTGAGCGCGCCACACCCCTAAAAGTTGTGGCGCGCCCCTCCTCAGAGGCTCTCCTGGACCCTCTGCACGGCGCTGACCAGCGACGACACGTCCGGACCGTGCCGCAGAACATCTCGTGAAGAAGTCGGAAAGACGTTGCGCATGTCGGGTCCGAAGAGCCGTTTTAGATCAGCCACGGAGCCGCCCTGAGCGCCGAAACCGGGCGCGAGGATGGGTCCGTTGAACCCGGAGAGGTCCACATCCGTTTCCCCGATCGTGGCACCCACGACGAGCCCAACATCGCCGCACGGAGAAATGCCGGAATTCCGAGCGGTGGCGAAATCGATGATCGTTCGCGCCACGGTTCGCCCGTCCGGAGCAACCGACCGCTGGACCTCGGCACCCTCCGGGTTGGACGTCAGCGCCAGCACGAAGACGCCGCGGCCGTTCGCACGGGCGGTGTCCAGCGCGGGCTGCAGCGACCCGAAGCCGAGGAACGGCGACACCGTCACGGCGTCCCCTGCCAGCGGCGACCCCTCGCCCAGGTACGCCTCGGCGTAGGCGGCCATGGTCGAGCCGATGTCGCCGCGCTTGGCGTCCACCAGCACCAGCGTGCCGGAGTCGCGCAGCTCGGAGATCACCCGTTCGAGCACGGCGACGCCACGCGACCCGTAGGCCTCGAAGAACGCCGCCTGCGGCTTCACCATCGACACCCGGCCGCCGAACGCCTCCACGGCCGTCAGAGCGAACCGTTCGAGCCCCTCAGCGGTCCTGGACAGGCCCCAGGCGTCGAGCAGCGAAGGATGCGGGTCGATCCCCACGCACAGAGGCCCGTACACCTCGACGGCTTTCGTGAGCCGTTCGCCGAAAGTCACGAGCCCTCCCTCAGAGCGGCCTGGAGCGCCTGCAGCGGCTGGACCCCGATGTCACCGCGGATCAGCGCCTCGATGCCGTGCACGGCCGCGGCAGCGCCCTGGATCGTGGTGACACAAGGGATGTCCTTGGCCACAGCGGCGGTGCGGATCTCGTAACCGTCGATGCGCGGGCCGCTGTTGCCGTACGGCGTGTTGAAGATCATGTCGATCTCGCCGGCCAGGATCATGTCGACGACGTTGCCCTCGCCCTCGAAGTGCTTGCGCACCTCGGTGCACGCGATCCCGTTGCGCTTCAACACCTCCGCCGTGCCCGAGGTCGCCAGGATCTGGAACCCGAGGTCGGCGAGGCGCTTGACCGGGAAGATCATCGCGCGCTTGTCGCGGTTCGCGAACGACACGAACACCTTGCCCGACGTGGGCAGCGAGCCGTAGGACGCCGTCTGCGACTTCGCGAACGCCTTGCCGAACGACGAGTCGATGCCCATGACCTCGCCGGTGGACTTCATCTCCGGGCCCAGCAACGAGTCCACGCCGTGGCCCTCGGGCGTGCGGAAGCGGTGGAACTGCATCACGGCTTCCTTCACCGCGACCGGCGCGTGCTCGGGCAGCCGGGCGCCGTCACCGACCGCAGGCAGCAGACCCTCGGCCCAGCAGACCCTCGGCCCGCAGTTCCGCGATCGTGGCGCCCAGCATGACCCGGGAAGCCGCCTTCGCCATGGAGACAGCCGTCGCCTTGGACACGAACGGCACCGTGCGCGACGCACGCGGGTTCGCCTCCAGGACGTACAGCACGTCGTCCTTGAGCGCGTACTGGACGTTCAGGAGCCCGCGCACGCCGATGCCGCGCGCGATCGCCTCGGTCGAGCGGCGCACGTTCTCGATGTCGGAGGCGCCCAGCGTGATCGGCGGCAGCGCGCACGACGAGTCGCCGGAGTGCACGCCGGCTTCCTCGATGTGCTCCATCACGCCGCCGATGAACACCTCGTCGCCGTCGCACAGCGCGTCGACGTCGATCTCGATGGCGTCGTCGAGGAACCGGTCGACCAGCACCGGGTGCTCGGGCGTCACCTCGGTCGCGCGGGCGATGTAGCCCGACAGCGACTCCTCGTCGTACACGATCTCCATGCCGCGCCCGCCGAGCACGTAGGACGGTCGCACGAGGACCGGGTAGCCGATCTCGTCCGCGATCTCCTTCGCCTCGCCGAACGACGTGGCCGTGCCGAACTTCGGCGCGGGCAGCCCGGCCTCGGTCAGCACCTTGCCGAACTGGCCGCGGTCCTCGGCGAGGTGGATCGCCTCTGGCGTCGTGCCCACGACCGGCACACCGGCATCGGACAGGCGCTGCGCCAGGCCCAGCGGCGTCTGGCCGCCGAGCTGGACGATCACGCCCGCGACCGTGCCCGACTGCTGCTCGGAGTGCACGACCTCCAGCACGTCCTCGAACGTCAGCGGCTCGAAGTACAGCCGGTCCGACGTGTCGTAGTCCGTCGACACGGTCTCCGGGTTGCAGTTGACCATGACCGTCTCGTACCCGGCCTCGCGCAACGCCATCGCCGCGTGCACGCACGAGTAGTCGAACTCGATGCCCTGCCCGATGCGGTTCGGACCGGAGCCCAGGATCAGCACCTTCGGCTTCTCCCGCTGCTCCGCCACCTCCGACTCGGCGGCGGGGTCGAGCTCGTAGGCGGAGTAGTGGTACGGCGTCTCCGACTTGAACTCCGCCGCGCACGTGTCGACCGTCTTGTAGACCGGACGCACGCCCAGGCGGTGCCGCAGCATGCGCACGCCGTCCTCACCGGCGAGCTCCGGCCGCAGCACGGAGATCTGCCGGTCGGACAGACCGGCTCGCTTCGCCTTGCGCAGCAACGGTTCGTCGAGCACTGGAGCGTCCAGCAGCTCCGTGCGCAACGTGCCGAGCCAGGCGATCTGCTCGATGAACCACGGGTCGATCCCCGAAGCCCGGTACACGTCCTCAATGGACGCACCCAGCCTCAGCGCGCGCTCGACCGTGTACAAGCGTCCGTCATGTCCACGTTCGAGCTGCTTCAGAGTCGACTCGAGCGTAACGCCTTCCGCGTCGGGCTGAGTCCAGAAACCGACCGATTTCGTTTCCAGCGAACGCAGCGCCTTACCGAGCGCCTCGACGAAGTTCCGGCCGATCGACATCGCCTCGCCGACCGACTTCATCGTGGTCGTCAGCGTGGGGTCGGCACCGGGGAACTTCTCGAAGGCGAACCGGGGAGCCTTCACGACCACGTAGTCGAGCGTCGGCTCGAACGACGCCGGCGTCTCCCCCGTGATGTCGTTGGTGATCTCGTCGAGCGTGTACCCGATGGCGAGCTTCGCGGCGATCTTGGCGATCGGGAAACCCGTTGCCTTGGAAGCAAGAGCCGACGACCGCGACACGCGCGGGTTCATCTCGATCACGACCATGCGCCCGTTGTCCGGGTGGATCGCGAACTGGATGTTGCAGCCACCGGTGTCGACGCCGACCTCGCGGATGACCTGGATGCCGACGTCGCGCATGTGCTGGTACTCGCGGTCGGTCAGCGTCATCGCGGGCGCGACCGTCACCGAGTCACCCGTGTGCACGCCCATCGGGTCGATGTTCTCGATCGAGCAGATGACGACCACGTTGTCGTTGCGGTCGCGCATGAGCTCGAGCTCGTACTCCTTCCACCCGAGCACGCTCTCCTCGATGAGCACCTCGGTGACGGGAGACTCCTCAAGCCCGATGGCGGCGAGGCGCTCCAGCTCCTCCTCCGTGTACGCCATGCCGGAACCCAAGCCGCCCATGGTGAACGACGGCCGGATGACGACCGGGAGGCCGAGCTCGGCAACGGTCTTGCGAACCTCGTCCATCGTGTTGCAGACGGCGGAACGCGGGACCTCGGCACCGATGCGGCGCACCAGGTCCTTGAAGATCTGCCGGTCCTCACCGCGCTGGATGGCGTCGATGTCCGCGCCGATCAGCTCGACGTCGTACTTCTCCAGCACACCGCGCTCGTGCAGCGCGATGGCGGTGTTCAACGCGGTCTGCCCGCCCAGCGTCGCCAGGATCGCGTCCGGCTTCTCCTGCGCGATCACCTTCTCCACGAACTCGGCCGTGATCGGCTCGATGTACGTGGCGTCGGCGAACTCGGGGTCGGTCATGATCGTCGCCGGGTTGGAGTTCACCAGGCTGACCCTGATGCCCTCCTCCCGCAGCACCCGGCACGCCTGCGTGCCCGAGTAGTCGAACTCGCACGCCTGACCGATGACGATCGGGCCGGAGCCGATGACCAGGATGTGCTTGAGATCAGTCCTCTTCGGCATCAGCGGGCCTCATTCATCAGCGTCACGAACTCGTCGAACAGGGGCGCCGCGTCGTGCGGACCGGCCGCCGCCTCGGGGTGGTACTGCACGGAGAACGCCGGCGCGTCGAGCAGCCGGACGCCCTCGACGGTGCCGTCGTTGGGGCAGTAGTGGGACAGCACGGCCCGGCCGAACTCCGAGGAGAACTCCTCCCCCGGAGTGCCCTCCAGCGCGAACCCGTGGTTCTGCGAGGTGATGGCGACCTTGCCGGTGGTCACGTCGATCACCGGGATGTTGATGCCGCGGTGGCCGTAGCGCATCTTGTACGTCCCGCGACCGACCGCGCGGCCCAGGATCTGGTTGCCGAAGCAGATGCCGAACAACGGCAGCTTGCGGCCCAAAGCCTCGCGAGTCAGCGCGATCGCGTGGTCCTGCGTCGCCGGGTCACCAGGACCGTTGGACAGGAACAACCCGTCCGGGCTGACCGCGAGGATGTCCTCGAACGATGACGTCAACGGCAGCACGTGCACCTCGATGCCGCGCGCAGCCATCATCCGCGGGGTGTTCGACTTGATGCCCAGGTCGAGCGCCGCGACGGTGAACTTCTTCTCGCCGATCGCCTCGACCACGTACGGGCTCGAAGTCGTGACGTCCACGGCGAGGTTCGCGCCGACCATCTGCGCGGAAGCCTTGACCTGCTCCACCATCGACGCGTCGTCGGACAGGTCGGAACCGGAGAACACCCCGGCCCGCATCGCGCCCTGCTCGCGGATGTGGCGGGTCAAAGTCCGGGTGTCGAGGCCGGAGATGCCCACCACGCCCTGCTTCGCCAGCTCCTCGTCCAGACCGCGCTTGGACCGCCAGTTCGACGGCGTGCGCGCGGGGTCGCGGACCACGTACCCGGCGACCCAGATCTTCGACGACTCGTCGTCCTCGTCGTTCCAGCCGGTGTTGCCGATCTGCGGCGCGGTCTGCACCACGATCTGGCGGTGGTAGGACGGGTCCGTCAGGGTTTCCTGGTAGCCCGTCATGGCCGTGGAGAACACGACCTCGCCGAGCGAGACGCCGGTCGCTCCGTACGCCTCACCGCGGAAGACGCGACCGTCTTCCAGCACCAATGCCGCGTTCGTCACGCCTTGCCTCCC
Source organism: Lentzea aerocolonigenes (assembly GCF_000955955.1). Taxonomy (GTDB): domain Bacteria; phylum Actinomycetota; class Actinomycetes; order Mycobacteriales; family Pseudonocardiaceae; genus Lentzea; species Lentzea aerocolonigenes_A. The sequence continues at coordinate 14,707 of NZ_JYJG01000172.1, read as the reverse complement.
ACGAGTGCTACTACCCATTCGTCGTAAACGTTCTTGTCATCGCCACGGAAACCCGTGTCGAAGAGATGGCCTTCGTTCTCCCACTGGACCACCAGCAGGCCTTCCTCGTTGAACATGACCTTCCCGGCGAGGCCCCGGTCCGTGCGAGCGTCCCGGATGGACCCGGCGGGGATGAAGATCGGTGTCGCACCAACGCGTTCGATCGCGACGCCCTCCGGCACCAGCGACAGCGTGGCTTCGGCGCGGTGACCGATGTCGCCGACCTGGATGCGGTCCTGCCAGTTGCCCGCGTTCGTCGTTCCGATGTAGACGCCCGTGGTCGCGAGCTTCGCCTCACCCAAAGTCGCGGGCGTGGCGGGGAACGCGGGCAGGTCGGCCTGCTTGACCTGGCGTCGCTTCCAGCCGTGCCACATGCCGTACACACACAGCGCGAAGAACAGGAAGACAGCAAGTACGAGCAGCACGCGGGTCATTCGGCAATCCTTCCCGCCAGTGCGGTGACACGGCCACGCAAGATGGTCGCCGTCACCGCGCCGGGCAGCTCCATGCCCTCGAACGGGGTGTTGCCCGCGATGCTCGCGAGCTCCGCGCCGTTCACCGTCCACGTCGCGTCCGGGTCGACCAGCACGAGGTTCGCGGGCTCACCGACCGCGATCGGACGGCCCTGGTCGGTCAGTCCGGCGATCTCGGCGGGCTTCTCGCTCATCACCCGTGCGACGCCGCGCCAGTCCAGCAGGCCGGTCTTCACCATCGTCTCGACGACGATGCCGAGGGCGGTCTGCAGTCCGAGCATGCCCGGCCGGGCCGCCGACCACTCGCAGTCCTTGTCCTGGATCGCGTGCGGGGCGTGGTCCGTGGCGACGCAGTCGATGGTGCCGTCGGCCAACGCTGCGCGCAGCGCGTCGACGTCGGACTGGGTGCGCAGCGGCGGGTTGACCTTGTTCACCGGGTCGTAGGTGGAGAGCCGGTCGTCGGTCAGGATCAGGTGGTGCGGGGTGACCTCGGCGGACACCTTGGTGCCGCGCGCCTTCGCCCACTTCAGGACGTCGGCCGTGCCGGTGGTGCTGACGTGGCAGACGTGCAGCTTCGCGTCGACCTGCTTCGCGAGCAGACAGTCGCGGGCGACGATCGACTCCTCGGCTGCAGCGGGCCAGCCCTGCAGACCGAGCCGTGACGCGTTCTCGCCCTCGTGCGCCTGAGCGCCGATCGTGAGACGCGGTTCCTCGGCGTGCTGGGCGATCACAGCGCCCAGGGCCTTCGAGTACTCGAGGGCCCTGCGCATGATCAACGGGTCGTGCACGCAGTGGCCGTCGTCGGAGAAGACCTTCACGTTGGCCTTGCTCTTGGCCATCGTGCCCAGCTCGGCGAGCTTCTCGCCCTTGAGCCCGACGGTGACGGCGCCGACCGGGTGGACGTCGACGAGGCCGACCTCCTGGCCGCGGCGGGCGACGTGCTCGACGATGACGGCGTTGTCGGCGACCGGATCGGTGTTGGCCATGGCGAAAACCGCCGTGTAGCCACCGAGAGCGGCCGCACGCGAACCGGTTTCGATGGTCTCGGTGTCTTCGCGGCCGGGTTCGCGCAGGTGGGTGTGCAGGTCGACGAAGCCCGGCAGCAGAACCGCGCCGTTGCCTTCGATGACCTCCGCGTTCTCGTCCGTTCCTTCGGCGATGACGCCGTCACGGATCAAGATGTCTTGCGGTTCCCCCTCGCCGTAGGGCCTAACTCCCTTGAGCAGCAAGGGCTTCACGCGTTTTCCTCCTCGTGGGCGAGCAAGTGGTACAGCACGGCCATGCGCACGTGGACACCGTTGCGGACCTGCTCGGTGATGGCGGCCTGCGGGCTGTCGGCGACGACGGAGGCGATCTCCATGCCGCGCAGCATCGGGCCGGGGTGCAGCACGACGGCGTGCTCGGGCAGCAGCTTGAGGCGCCGCTCGTTGAGGCCGTAGGCGATCGAGTACTCACGGGCACTCGGGAAGAACCCGCCGTGCATCCGCTCGGCCTGCACGCGCAGCAACATCACGGCGTCCTGGGAGGCCAGCTCGGAGTCGATCTCGTGCGAGACCGTGACCGGCCACTTCTCCACGCCCGTCGGGAGCAGTGTGGGCGGCGCGACGAGCGTGACCTCGGCGCCGAGTGCGGTCAGCAGGTGCACGTTCGACCGCGCGACCCGGCTGTGCAGGACGTCGCCGACGATCGCGACCCGGCGGCCGTCGAGGCTGCCGAGCCGGTCGCGCAACGTGGCCGCGTCGAGCAGCGCCTGCGTCGGGTGCTCGTGCATGCCGTCGCCCGCGTTCACGACGGACGTGTTGGTGTGCTTGAGCCAGCCGGCGAGCCGGTGGGCCGCACCGGAAGCCGGGTGCCGCACGATCACGCAGTCCGCACCGGCGGCCTGCAGGGTCAGCGCGGTGTCCCGCAGCGACTCGCCCTTGCTGACGCTGGAACCGGAGCTGCTGACGTTGATCACGTCCGCGGACATCCACTTGCCGGCGATCTCGAAGCTGACGCGGGTGCGCGTGGAGTTCTCGTAGAACATCGTGATCACGGTGCGTCCGCGCAGGGTCGGCAGCTTGCGGACCTCACGGCCGAGCAGCGCCTCCTTGAGGCGGTCGGCGGTGTCGAGGATCGCGATGGCCTGGTCGCGGTCGAGACCGTCGGTGGAGAGCAGGTGCTTCACTTCAGCACCACTCCGTCGCGGCCGTCGAACTCGTCCAGCATCACCACGACGTCCTCGGTCTTCGAGGTCGGCAGGTTCTTGCCCACGTAGTCCGCGCGGATCGGCAGCTCGCGGTGGCCGCGGTCGACCAGCACGGCGAGCTGCACCGCGCGGGGACGGCCGTGGTCGCGCAGGGCGTCGAGCGCGGCGCGGATGGTGCGGCCGGAGAACAGCACGTCGTCCACGAGCACGACGAGCTTGTCGTCGATGCCGCCCTCGGGCAGCTTCGTGGCTTCCAACGGGCGGGTCGGGCCTCGGCGGAGGTCGTCGCGGTAGAGGGTGATGTCGAGCGTGCCCTCGTGGACGTGCCTGCCGGAGAACTCGGCGATCTTGGCGGCGAGCCGGCGCGCGAGAGGGGCTCCCCGGCTGGGGATACCCATCAAGACGACGTCGGGTGCGCTCGGTGCATCGAGAGCGGTCTTCTCGATGATCTGATGGGCCATTCGGGCGACAGTGCGCGCGACATCACCGGCCGAGAGAATCTCGCGATCCCCGGCCGGATCCGTCGCGCCACGTTGACGTGACGCCACGGCTGGACCTCCTTCCCCGCCTCACTGGACGGGTCCTTAAAGGACGTCGGACACCTATGAACAACTAGGCTGACCTGCACCGTATCACCTACGGACGGTCAACCATCCGAGTGGTGTACCAGGCGTGGCGCGCGTCTCTCCCTGAGATCAGCCTGTCTCTTATCGATCTAAGCCTCCCCGCAGCACGGCCGTACTGCTGACGGGGCGAATGAACGGAGAACCGCCACATGGGCGACTACGCCAAGGCGCTGGGGGCCAAGCTCCGCGCTATCCGCCAGCAGCAGGGTCTGTCCCTGCACGGCGTCGAGCAGAAGTCCGGCGGTCGCTGGAAGGCCGTGGTCGTCGGCTCCTACGAGCGCGGTGACCGCGCGGTGACCGTGCAGAAGCTGGCCGAGCTGGCCGACTTCTACGGGGTTCCCGTCGCCGAGCTCCTGCCCGAGGGCCGCGTGCCGTCGGGTGCCGAGCCGGCCACCAAGATCGTGATCAACCTGGAACGGCTCCAGCAGCTGCCGGTCGAGAAGGTGGGCCCGCTGGCCCGCTACGCCGCGACGATCCAGTCGCAGCGCGGTGACTACAACGGCAAGGTCCTCTCCATCCGCACCGAGGACCTGCGCTCGCTCGCGATCATCTACGACATGACGCCGGGCGAGCTCACCGAGCAGCTCATCGACTGGGGCGTGCTGCCTCCCGAGGCCCGCCCCGCGAAGGAAGACTGAGCTCTCACACGTTTGGAGCAGCGGCTCCCTCACGTCCTGTTAGTCGCCCTGAGGACGCGAGGGAGCCGTTGCTGCATTCAGGGGATCGAGCATCTCCGGTCGGGTGGCGCCCGCAGCCGCCGAGCCCCGCAGCAACTCGCTCAGATCGTGACTCTGCGCATGCTCACTGGTGGTCATCGCCGCCGTGATCCGATCGAGTCGGAAACTCCGGCCGGCCTGACGTGTCCGGCACCACGCGATGAGGTACCAGCGGCCGTCGGTGGTGAGCAGGCCGGCGGGTTCCACGACCCGATCGCTGGCCCGTCCGGACGCGTCGGTGTAGGTCAGGCGCAGCACGGTGTTCGTGTCCAGGGCCTGGTGGACCGCCGCCCGGACCCGAGCATCGGTTCGCGACGGCAGCGCGACGATGCGGGCGGCCAGCCCGGCTGCCGCGGTCGTCGCGGGACCGTTCAGCACCGCCGCGATCTTCTGGAACGCCGTGCGGGCCGCGTTCGAGCCGTCGGCGCCGGCGAGCGCGGTGGCCAGCACCGACGCCTCTTCCGGGGTGAAATGGATCGGCGGCAGGGTCATCGCCGGGTCGATCGACCAGCCACCACCACGCCCCGGCGTGGTCCGCACCGGGACGCCGGTCTCCATCAACGCCTGCAGGTCGCGCTGCACGGTCCGGGTGCTGACCTCGAGCCGAGCGGCGAGCACCGCGACGGTCAACGACCTCGGTGCCGCCGCGCGCAACTCCTCCACCAGCGCGTACAGCCGGGCAGTGCGGTTCACAACCCCGATCCTGCCAAGAACTCCCGCTCGCGACGCAGTTCCCGTTCGGTGATCGTCAGCGGGTACAGCGTGAAGCCGTGCAGCGCGCCCGCGACGACGCTCAGCTCCACGGGCGCCTCCCACCGCCGGGCCAGGCGCACCGAGTCGTCCAGCAACGGATCCTCGGCGCCGACGACGATCCGGGCGGGTGGCACGCCGGTGAGGTCGGCGAACACCGGCGAGATCTCCGGGGCGCGGCGCCGCTCGGCCGTCATGCCGGGGGTGAACAACTCGTACGTGCGCCTCAACCTGTCGGTGTTGGGCTTCGAGAGGTCGTACGCGCCGAAGACGAGGTTCGCCGCCTTGAACACGCCAGGCAGGCGTAGCAACGTCAGCACGCTCAGGTGGGCGCCCGCCGACTCGCCGCCGATCAGCAACCTGTGCGTGCCGAACTCGGCCGCGACCCACCGCGCCGCGGCTTCGCAGTCGTCGGGCGCGGCGGGAAACGGGTGCTCCGGAGCCAGCCGGTACTCGACGCTCACCACCGCCAGGCGCGTGTCGACCGCGAGCTTCCACAGCCGCTCGTCCTGCCCGTCCGCGGAGCCGAACGACCAGCCGCCGCCGTGAATGTGCAGGTAGACGCCCTCGACGTGGTCCGGCGTGAACACCCTGACCGGCACGCCGTTCGCGCTGCGGTCCTGGCCTTGCGGCAACCTGACCGGCGGTGTGTCGCCGCCGAGCCGGTTGCGCCGCAGGACCTCCAGAGGGCGATCTACCTGTTTGAACTTCCGGTTGAACTCCAGGGTCTCGGCGAGACAGTCCTCATCGGTGATCTTCATGTCGAGGACGGTCGCACCCGTCCGCGACACCGTCCTGTCACCCTTTACGAGCCCGGTGACGTGGCGTCCAGCACAGTGAGGGCGTTGCGGACGCCCTGCTCCAGGACGTCGTCGGCGAGCTGCCGGTCGGCCAGGGCGCGGGAAAGCTGCAGCGTCCCGATCATCAGGGCGAAGACGCCGAGGACCGCGGTGCGCGCCGACGGCGGATCGTGCGGTGCGAGCCGGGCGGCGATGTCGTCGACGAGTGCCACCACGCTGTCGGTGTACGCCTGCTTCGTCGGATCCGCGCACCGGCCGATCTCCTCGAGCAGCGCGGCGGACGCGCAGCCGTCCTCGGGGTTGTCGCGGTGCTCTGGTGAGAGGTAGGCCCGCACGATCTGGTCGATGCCCTCGCGGCCGGGCGCGAACGAGGCGAACCACTCCCGCTGTGCGCTCAGCTGGTCGGTGACCGCGGTCGCGACCAGGTCTTCCTTGGACTCGAAGTGGGCGTAGAAGGCTCCGTTGGTCAGCCCCGCGTCCTTCATGAGCGTGGCGACCCCCGAGCCGTCGATGCCGTCGCGCTTGAGCCGGCGACCCGCGGTTTCGATGATCCGCTGCCTGGTCGCCTGCTTGTGCTCTCTCCCGTACCGCACCATGCGCCCCATTGTAGTATGGTCGTAATTCAATACGAGCTGGGAGTCAGGGACATGCGCGCGTTCATCGTCGATCGCTACGGAAAAGGCGGCACACTGCGATCCGGCGAGATGCCGGAGCCCGAGGTCGGAGCACACGACGTGCTGGTTCAGGTGCACGCCGCGAGCGTCAACGTGCTGGACGCCAAGATCAGGAACGGGGAGTTCAAGCTCTTCCTGCCCTATCGCCCGCCGTTCGTCCTGGGCAACGACGTGGCCGGGGTCGTCGTCCGGGCCGGGCCCGCGGTGCGGAAGTTCGGCGTCGGCGACGAGGTCTACGCGCGGCCGGACAAGGACCGGATCGGCACCTTCGCCGAGTTCATCTCCGTCAGCGAGAACGACCTGGCCCTGAAGCCGAAGCGGCTCACGATGGCCGAAGCGGCTTCCGTCCCGCTGGTCGGCCTGACCGCCTGGCAGGCGTTGATCGAGATGGCCGGCCTGCGCAAGGGGCAGAAGGTCTTCGTCCAGGCGGGCTCCGGCGGTGTGGGCACCTTCGCGATCCAGCTGGCCAAGCACGTCGGCGCCACCGTGGCCACGACCACCAGCGCGGCGAACACCGGCTTGGTCGAACGTCTCGGCGCGGACGTCGTGATCGACTACCGGACCGAGGACTTCGAAACCGTCCTGCACGACTACGACGTGGTGCTGCACAGCCAGGACGACGCGACGCTCGCGAAGTCCCTGCGCGTGCTGAAGCCGGGCGGAAAGCTCATCTCGATCTCCGGCCCGCCCGACCCGGCATTCGCCGAGGAGATCGGGAAGCCGTGGATCCTGCGGCCCGCGACACGCGTCCTGAGCCATCGGGCCAGGAAGGCGGCCAGGCGACGCCAGGTCGGTTACTCGTTCCTCTTCATGCGGGCCAACGGAGAGCAGCTCCGCGAGATCACCTCGCTCATCGACGCCGGGGTCATCACGCCGGTCGTGGACCGGGTCTTCCCGTTCGACGCGACGAACGAGGCCATGGCGTATGTCCAAAGAGGACGCGCGAAGGGCAAGGTCGTCATCGAGATGCAGGAGCCACGATGATCACCCGCCATGCGGACGCACCGACCAAGACCATCGACGCCGGCGGGGTGACGTTCGCCTACCGCGAGCTCGGCCCGCAGACCGGTGTCCCGGTGGTCTTCCTGACCCACCTGGCCGCGGTCCTGGACAACTGGGACCCCCGTGTCGTCGACGGCATCGCCGCGAAGCACCGGGTCATCACGTTCGACAACCGGGGCGTCGGCGCGTCCACCGGTTCGACACCGAGCACCATCCAGGCGATGGCCGCGGACGCCGTCACCTTCATCCGGGCCCTGGGCCTGGACCAGGCCGACCTCCTCGGCTTCTCGATGGGCGGCATGATCGCCCAGGTGATCGCCCAGGACGAACCCCAGCTCGTCCGCAAGCTGATCATCGCGGGCACCGGGCCCGCCGGCGGCAGGGGCATCAGGAACGTCACCAGGATCTCCCACCTCGACACCGTCCGCGCGCTGCTCACCCTCCAGGACCCCAAGCAGTTCCTGTTCTTCACCAGGACCGCCAACGGGCGCCGGGCGGGCAAGGAGTTCCTGGCACGCCTCGAGGAGCGCAAGAACAACCGGGACAAGCCGATCTCCCTGCGGTCCTACGGCGCGCAGCTCAGGGCCATCCACCGCTGGGGCCTGGAGCGGCCGGCCGACCTCTCCGGCATCCGCCTGCCCGTGCTCGTCGCGAACGGCGAGAGCGACCGGATGGTGCCGTCGTCGAACTCGACCGACCTGGCCCGGCGCCTGCCGGACGCCCGGCTCACGCTCTACCCCGACGCCGGGCACGGCGGCATCTTCCAGTTCCACGCTGAGTTCGTCGAGGAAGCCCTGGAGTTCCTCGGCTAGACAAGAGCGGCGAGCTGCTCCTTGTCCTGGATCACGTGAATCGCGACGATCTTGTCGTCGCGCACCGTGAAGGCCATGGCGGAGAACAGCACGCCGTCGACCCACGTGACGAAGCCGGCCTCGCCGCCGATGAGCGCGAACTGGACCTCCGCCATCGTCGCGAACTTGCGGAACATGCTGGCCCGCCCGGCCACCGTGCGGCCGCCGATGACCTCCAGCGCACCCGCCTTGAGCGTGACGTCCGGGTGCAGCACCGACACCAGGCCCTCCAGGTCGCCTTCGCGCGACGCCCTGAGGAACGCGTTCACCACTTCCCGCTGCTTCGGCAGGTCGACGTTCGGCTGCGGCCTGTCCTGCACACGTTTGCGCGCCCTGGACGCGAGCTGACGCGTGGTCGTGGGCGTCTTGTCGATCAACGGCGCGATGTCGTCGAACGGCACCGCGAACATGTCGTGCAGCACGAACGCCAACCGCTCGTCTGGCTTGAGCGCGTCCAGCACCACCAGCATCGCGAGCCCGACCTCGTCCGCGGCGACGGCCAGGTGCTCGGGTTCCTCGCGCGTGTCGATCACCGGGTCCGGCATCTCGAACGCGTGCTCTTTCCGGTCGCGCAGCATGTTCAGGCACACCCGGCCGACGACGGTCGTCAGCCACGCGGCCGGGTTCTCGACCTCGCTGGTGTCGGCCTTCTCGACCCGCAGCCACGCGTCCTGCAACGCGTCGTCCGCCTCGGCGAACGAGCCCAGCATCCGGTGCGCGATCGCCCTCAGCCGTGGACGTTCCTGCTCGAACTGCGCGATCAAAGCTTCCCCCTGTGGCCTGGCACACACGCTGTCACGTTCCTGGGCGCTCCTGGGTCAACCGGGCAAGAGCATCCCAACTGGAGGGTAATCATGAAGATCCTCGTCACCGGCGGCACCGGCACACTCGGCAAGCACGTGGTCCCGATGTTGCGCGCTCAGGGCGCGGAGGTCGTGGTGTTGAGCCGCGGCGACGGCGACCTCACCTGCGACCTGATGACCCAGGTTCCGCAGATCGACGCCGACGTCGTGGTGCACCTGGCCGGCGGTCAGAAGGGCGACGACGTGGCAACCCGCAACCTGCTCGCCGCGTGCTCGGGAGTTCGCCACTTCGTGTACATCTCGGTGATCGGCGCCGACACCGTGCCGCTGGCGTGGTTGCGCACCAAGCTCGTGTGCGAGGAGGCCATCGCGGCGTCGGGCATCCCGTTCACGATCCTGCGCGCGGCCCAGTTCCACAACCTGACGCTGACCATGGTGCGGGCCATGGCGAAGCTGCCGATCGTGCCGGTGCCGGGCATGCGACTGCAGCCGGTCGACGCCCGCGACGTGGCCGAGCGGATCGCCTCGCTCGCTCTGGGCGCGCCGGCCGGTCGGGTGGCCGACCTGGCCGGACCTGCCGTCTACGACATGAAGCAGCTCGTGCAGGACTACCTGACCACGGCGGGCAAGCGGCGGCTCACCGTGCCGGTGCGGTTGCCGGGCAAGGCCGGGAAGGCCTACCGGGGCGGGCAGAACCTGACCTTGGACGGCGACCACGGCACCCACACGTGGGAGGAATTCCTTGCGGCGAGCTGATCAGACGGTCGCGACGAACGAGCGCCAGGCGGAGGTGCTGAACTCCAGCACCTCACCGGCCTGGTTCTTGGAGTCGCGGACGAGCGCGTCGTGGGAAAGCGAGACCTCGACGCAGTCCCCTTCCGGCGTCCCGTTGCTGTAGCTGCTCTTACGCCAAGAGCGATCCTGGATCATCGAGTTCCTCTCGCGGTTGACCGGCGTACTCCGCCAGCATGCTCCGCGATTGTCCCTCATCCAAGGCGACTCCATCCAGCCAGTTGAAGATCATCCTCGTACGTGCAATCGCTCCTGGATCCTGCACGAACACCTGAGTCAGATCGGTCTCGCTGTAGGCGATGGGCATCGCCTTGGCGTACTCCCACAGCCGCAGACCAGCGGAGTTGACGAACTCGTCGGCGGGCACGATGCGGATGAAGAGCGCGCGGGTCAGCAGTCGTTGATACTGAGCCTGCATGACCTGGGCGTCACCGATCTGCTGCCGCAGCGCTAGTTCATGGATGTAGAACACGCAATCCGGCCGATCGTGTCGCCGCAACACCGCCTGCCGATCGATTCGAGCTTGGACAAGGGCGGGAATTCGTTCCTCGGCCACGCCTGCGGCTCGGTACACGGCGGCCGCGTACTCGGCGGTTTGCATGAGGCCGGGCACGGTGAGCGTGTCGTAGTTGATCATCGTCGTGGCGGTTGATTCAGCCATGGCGAGAGTGCGAACGTTGTCCGACACCTGGACGATGTATTCCTCGAAAGCGTTGCGGTAGCGGCGTTTGAAGTCCAGGAAGTAGTCGGTGTCCTTGCCGCACATGGTGAGCAGCTGAACGAGGTCGATCTCGCTCGGCCGTGCCTTGCCGTGCTCGATGTTGGAGACCTTGCTGGGATCCCAGCCGAGTTGGACGGCCAGTGCGTGGCCGTTGAGGTTCGTGGTGGACTCGCGCAGGCGGCGCAGCTCGTCGCCGAGATCCCTGCTGTACGCGGTGGAGGGAGTGGAAGAAGCCATGCCGCCGACGCTAAATCTTGTTCTCAGTCCACGAAACTGGCTCGTTCGGGTGAAAACAGTTACCAGGGCAAAGGACCGCTGGCGGTGAAGAATCCGCCGGTCGGTCCGTCCGTGCCGAGCGTAGCAAGTCGCACGATCACGGCGGCGCAGATGGTGAGGGATCCGGCCGCGCTGCTGACGTTGACGACGCGCGGCGCCGGGGAACGCCGCAGCAGCGGGAGCATCGCGTTGGTCACCGTGATCACGCCGAAAACGTTGGTGCCGAACACTTTCCGGACCACGTCGAGGTGGCCGAAACGGTCCGGCGGCCGCGTAGCCGATGCCCTTGTTCTGCGACAGGTAAGATCTCGGCAACGTGACCTCCTCTGACGCAGAGCTCCTCGCCGATCGCACCCCGCTGCCGTCCGATCTGGACTCCCGGCTGCGTGAACACCTCACGTTCCTGATCGAAGTCGATCAGCTCAAGACCATCCTGCGCGCATCACCTCTCGCGGCGGCGGACCGGCGCGAGAACGACGCGGAGCACTCGTGGCATCTGGCGTTGATGGTCATGGTGCTGGCCGAGTACGCCGACGAGCCGATCGACGTCGGCCACACGATCAAGCTCGTCGTCGTGCACGACCTGGTCGAGATCTACGCGGGTGACACCCCGATCTACGACACGAAGCTCGGCGAGAGCCAGCAGGAACGCGAGGAAGCCGCGGCAGATCGGTTGTTCGGCATCCTGCCCGACGACTCGGGGCGTCAGCTCAGGGCGTTGTGGGACGAGTTCGAGGCACGGCAGACGCCCGAGGCGCGGTTCGCGAAGGCCATCGACCGGTTCCAACCGCTGCTGCTGAACTGGATGGCCAAGGGCGGCACGTGGCGCACGCCCGGCGTCACCGCGAACGACGTGCGCAGCCGCAAAGCAGCGATCGGCGAGGGGTCGGCGGCGCTGTACGACGCGGCCATGCAGCTGATCGACGAGGGCGAGCGCCGGGGCTGGGCCCGCACGAGTTGATCAGCCCGTCGGCGTGGCCGGATAGCCCTGGTACGAGCACCAGTCCGACCTGTCGAACCTCTTCGGGTACTCGAGCACCCTGGTCGCCCGCGCCGCCCACGTCACGAGCCACGGATCGGCGCTTTTCCCGGCCACGGAGATCGCCTCGCGCAGCCGCGGATCACCCCACTCGGGCTTGGAGTGGCCGAACGTGCAGTACAGGACCTCCAACATGAGCGTGCGCACCGGGCAGTCCTGGTCGGAGACGAGCTCCAGCAGCAGCGGCAGGAAATCGAGATGCGCGAACAGGAGGTCGAAGTCCTGGGAAGGCTCGTCCTCGCCGCTGTAGGCCCAGGCACGTACCTCGTCGACGGTCGGGTTGGAGTAGTCAGCGAACACGGCCGAATGCTCGCACGGCACAGCGGGCCTCCCGAAACGAGTTCCGGGAGGCCCGCTGTGTCGTGCGGAGAACTAGAGAGCTAGAGAACGGCGCGCAGCTGGTCCGCGATGACCGCGATCCGGCCGAGCACACCGTTCACGAAGCGCGGCGAGTCGTCCGTCGAGAGGCCCTTGGCGAGCTCGACGGCCTCGTCGATCGCGACCGCGTCCGGCACGTCGGCCGCCCACAGCAGCTCGTACAGACCGATCCGCAGCACCGCGCGGTCGACCGCCGGCATGCGCTGCAGGGTCCAGCCCTCGGCGTGCTCCGAGATCAGGTCGTCGATGCGCGGGCGGTTCGCGTGGACGCCCTCGACGAGCGTCACCGTGTAGTCGTTCACCGGGGGGACGTCCGGGGAGCCGACGCGTTCGGCCAGCAGCGTCACCGGGTCGGTACCCAGCAGGTCGGCTTCGTAGAGGAAGTCGACCGCACGCTTGCGGGCCTTGCTGCGAGCGCCCATCAGGACTTGTCGCTGATGCGGCCGAGGTAACGGCCGTCGCGGGTGTCGACCTTGATCTTCTCGCCGGTCGTGACGAACAGCGGGACCTGGATCTCGGCGCCGGTCTCCAGCGTGGCGGGCTTGGTGCCGCCGGTGGAGCGGTCGCCCTGCAGGCCAGGGTCGGTGTGCTGGATCACGAGCTCGACCGAGGTCGGGAGCTCGATGAACAGCGGGACGCCCTCGTGCGTGGCGACCATCGCTTCCTGGTTCTCCAGCATGTAGTTGGCGGCGTCACCGACGGTCTCGGACGGAACCGGGATCTGGTCGTAGGTGTCACCGTCCATGAAGATGAAGTCGGTGCCTTCCTTGTACAGGTAGGTCATGCCGCGCTTGTCCACGGTGGCGGTCTCGACCTTGGTGCCCGCGTTGAAGGTCTTGTCGACGACCTTCCCGGTCAGCACGTGCTTGAGGGTCGTGCGCACGAAGGCGCCACCCTTGCCGGGCTTGACGTGCTGGAACGCGGTGACGGTCCAGAGCTGGCCGTCGAGGTTCAGCACCAGGCCGTTCTTCAGGTCGTTCGTGGTGGCCACGGGGGAATTTCTCCTGTGTTGGACGGGGGTGTCAGACGACCACGAGTTCCTTCGTGGTCAGGGTGAGGAGCTCCGGCCCGCTTTCGCGCACCACGAGGGTGTCCTCGATGCGGACCCCGCCCCGCCCCGACAAGTACACGCCGGGCTCGACGGTGACCGCCATACCAGCCGAAAGTGTACCGTCACCCACCTTCGACAACGCCGGTGCCTCGTGGATCTCGAGCCCGACGCCGTGCCCGAGGCCGTGCAGGAACTCGTCGCCGTGCCCGGCCTTCTCGATCACCTCGCGCGACGCGTGGTCGACGTCGCTGACTTGGACGCCCGGCTTGAGGGCGTTGTGTCCTGCTTGTTGCGACCGCGCGACCAGGTCGTACAGCTCTCGCTGCCAGTCGGCGGGCTTGCCCAGGACCAGCGTGCGGGTCATGTCCGAGTGGTAGCCGTCGACGAGCGCGCCGAAGTCGAGCTTGATGAAGTCGCCCGCGTGCAGCGTGGCGTCTGTGGGCGCGTGGTGCGGCACCGCCGAGTTCGCGCCGAACGCCACGATGGTCGCGAACGACGGGCCTTCCGCGCCGTGGTCGAGCATGCGGCTCTCCAGCTCGCGGGCGACCTCGCGTTCGGTGCGGCCCTGGCGGAGTCCGCCGTGGCCGATCAACGCCGCCAGCGCCCGGTCCGCCGCCGCGCACGCCATCCGCAGGGCCTCGATCTCGATCTCGTCCTTGACCAGCCGCAGCTTCTCGACCAGGCCACCTGCCCTGGTCAGCTCGGCCTTCTCGGCGGTGCTCCTGAGGGCTTCGAGGCCGTCGACCGTGACGTGGTGGCTCTCGAAGCCCAGCTTGCCCTTGGCCTTCTTCGCCAGCGCCGCGTCGCACGGCCGGTCGATCAGCCGCTCCAGGTCGGGCACCTGCTTGGCCGACTGGGTGAGGTACCTGCCGTCCGTGCAGAAGACGGTCTTGTCGTCGCTCACCGCGTCGATGAGCACGGCTCCATTCGATCCGGTGAACCCGGTGAGGTACCGGACGTTCAGGAGGTTCGTGACGAGCAGCGCGTCCAGACCCGTGGCCTGGAGCTCCTGGCGCAGTGCGGTGCGGCGTGCGGCGTACGACGACATGTCTCGCAGCGTACGGCCAGTCCTAAGCTGTCCGCATGCGTCCTTGGTTCGTCCGTGCGTTGTGGATGGGGTTGCTCCACGGAGCCGTGCAGACCGGTGTGTCGGCGGTGGCGGTCCGCAGCCCCGAGGCGACCTCGGTCCGCCCCATCGCTCTGGGGTTGCTCGTGGCCGCCGCGGTGATCTGGGGCGCGGTCGACCGGCTGCGCGAGCTGCCGTCGCCGGGCATGCAGTGGTTCATCGCCTCCTTGATCGCCGGGCCGTTCGCCGGCGCGCTGGGCGTGATCGGGTCGGCGTTGCTGGTCGACCAGACCGGCCAGGAGGCGCTGTGGGTGGCGTTGACGGGTGGGGCGGCCTTCACGGCGTTGCTCGTGCTGGCGCCGGCGGGGCTCGGGCTGCTGCTGGGCGGGTTCCTCGTGTCGAAGGACTCGTCAACGCACCACGGCTAGACGGCTGATTCCAAGGGGTCGGCTCTGTTGGCGT